>CAZQZX010000227.1:0-11177 GCA_964597885.1 uncultured Planctomycetota bacterium | reverse complement strand
GCCTTCGGGTCGCCTGAGAAGCGGTATGGCATGACGAATGAGATCGTAGGTTGCCAGGGTATTGACCGCGTAGTGCGACTCGAAGCCTTGCGCCGACAGCCGCCGCTCAGAGGTCAGCACCCCACTGATGCTGAGCAGCGCATCCAATCGCACCTTGTCGCTCACCAGTTTCTGGCACAGCGCGCGGACGCTCAACAGATCCATAAAATCCGCCTGTAACGGCTGAAGCTCCACATCTGGAAACTGCGCCGCAAGATCGCTCGCCTGTGCTACCGACTTGGCTTCATCACGATTCACGAGAATCCACGACCAGCCCCGGGCACACAGGAGTGCCGCCACTTCACGGCCAATGCCACCGGTAGATCCCGTTATCAACGCTCGTTGCACCGTGACGCTCCTTGCTGAACGCGCCGCCACCGGGTCTTCGATTCACAAGACAGGCAACGCAAAGGCGTGAGCATAGCCGATGCCCCGAGGTACCGATTAGTGCAAAACTGCGCATCTATTGCGCAGATATTCAGCACCCGTTGGGGCAGTTCGGCCATGACAGAGAGGCTTGCGCGCGAACCGCGACCTGCTAGCGTTGCGACACCGTCTGCAGGTTCAACGACTCCCGCGCCAGCGGTGCAAGCCGCTCGTCGGGATCAGGCGAAGGTATGGCTGACAACAGCAACCGCGTGTAGTCGTGCGCCGGCTGGTTGAACACCCGTTCCACCGGGCCTTGGTCCACAACGGTGCCTGCGTACATCACCAGCACGTCGTCACAGAACTCCCGCACCACGCGCAGATCATGCGCAACAAACAGATAAGTCAGCCCGAGATCCTTCTGCAACTCGCTTAACAGATCCAGAATCTGCGCCTGCACGGACACGTCCAACGCAGAGACAGACTCATCGCACACGACGAGTCTTGGCGCCAGAATCAAGGCCCGGGCGATGCCTATCCGCTGCCGTTGCCCCCCCGAGAACGCATGCGGAAACCTGCTCGCGGAAACAGGATCGAGATGCACCCGGCGCAGCATGTCGACCACACGCCGTCTGCGTTCCGCTTTGTCGCCGAGCCGATGGATAATGAGCGGCTCTTCCAGAATTTCCTGCACAGTCATGCGCGGGTTCAAAGATGCAAACGGATCCTGAAAGATCATCTGCAGGTCGCGACGCAGCGGCAGCAACGCTTTCTCAGGCAGCGCATGCAGCTCATGTATTCCATCGTCGTTGCGATAGCACACCGTACCTGTATCAGGTTTGATGGCGCGCAGAATGGCTCTGACGAGCGTCGTCTTGCCAGAGCCCGATTCGCCCACAATGCCGAGCGTGCTGGCTTCGTTCACGTCGAAGGAAACGCCGCGAACCACCGGATTACCCGCAAAGAACTTACACAGTTTCTGCACCGACAGGATCGGCGTCATGAGCTGAACTCGCGAACCTGATGCCCGTCTGCCGGTCCCACGAGCGTTGTCTGCGGGCCGACTGGCGCACCTTCCAGCCAGTCGTTCGACGAGCGTGGCCCGACGCCTCCCGCCCGCGTCTTGAAGCACTCAGTAACGCGCTCGAACATCTCGTTCGCCGCCGCCATCTCCGCCGCATTCGGTTCGATCTCTTTAGCCTTCAACCCCATTGCTCGCGCTCCTTCTTCGCTTGGTCCGTCCACAGGAACTCGAAGTACCCGAGCCCACCGCGCTCTTTGAGCGGTAGCCCCGCAACGAGCTTGATACACTCCGCCGAGGCAACGCTGAGGTCCCGATGCGAGACATAGTCCCGTCCTTCGTGGCGGGCCAACCTGGCCGCGTGTTCTGCGGCCGGTCAGCCGTAGCGATCACACAGGGACAAGCTCGCGGCCTTCTCGTCAGTGTCGGTGCCGGGATTCGCCCGGTGTCGCCCCCAAGAGTCTGTGTCGACGTACTCGGGGAGTTTGGGCCCGCCACTAGTCTCTCGGATCCACTCGTGGTGGATATTCCCCCCAAGACGCTCGAACCGAGCCGCGCGCTCCCGGAGCCATTCGATCGTCAGGGTAGGGCGCTTCTTCTTCTTCTTCTTTCTAGCGGTCATGGAAGATCCTCCAGTCCCCGTCTTCGTACGAGGTCTCCGAGCCCCGGGGCTCGTCCGCCGTCACCTCGGGCTCTGCGCGCATCCAAGTTCCACGGATCAACCGCGCCTCCTTCTTCTGGTGGTAGATCTCGCGCTTCATCTCGTGGAGCTCGGTCATGATCGCCTCCCCGCGGGTGCGCTCCTCGTCCCAACGGGCGCGATCCTCTAGCAGGTTGACGATCAGGAGGAAGAACGCCATGACGCCGACCCCCGCCGCAGTTGCGGCGAGGGTCAGCAGATCCTTCTCTGTTTTGGTAGGTCGCACGTCTTCGTTCATTGGGCTTAGGCTTTCGTTTTCTAGGGACCTACGAGCTCGGGAACACCGACTCATCGAAGGCGCGGACGACGCGAAGCGGGTGCTCCTGGCCGTACTCGTACGCCTTCCCGTCGACGATCTCCATCGTGATCCCAGGCGTGGCCACCGTTCCCCACTTCATCAGGTAATAGCGGCCGTCCTGCACCATGATCGGGTAGACGTTGTTTCGGTTCTCCCCGGACTTGATGTGCCACCACGCGACGAAACGCCCTTCATCGTCCGGACCCACCGCCGGCAGGTCCGGCAGGATCGTCGAGCCCCGTCCGTTCAGGTCGAGCTTCACCGTCGACCCGAACTCGACGGGCACCGGGTCCGAGTTCCACGGGAAGCCGCTCCCCCGCGTGTCCATCCCGAGAACGGTCCCGTCCGCCACCTCGGGGATCGTGAACGGGGGGACGGTCTGCGATCCTCGCTTCACAATGAGGAAGTGCCCGTGGCTCGGGGAGAACTTCGTCCAGTACGTCTCGCCAAGCCGCTGCCGGTGGACGACCCGGAAGCCGTACGACCAGGGGTCGTCGTAGGTGCCGTCACGCCACCCAAGAAACGGGACGATCTCGCGGTGGCGGTCGTCGCCCGCGGTCCGGCACGTGATGAACCCGAGCACCGTGGCGTGGTGATCCATCGCGACGGGCGGAAGGATGTCCGAGGGGAAGAACTCGTCCCAGACGCTGTGCCCACTGTCTCGGACGTTCTGCTCGGCGCCCCCGCCGACCTGTTCGTTCAGCGTGTCCACGTCGTGCCGGAGCGAGGCGAGCTCACCCATGATCGCTTCGTACATTTCCTGCTTGTTCACTGTGGTTCCCTCCGTTAGTGGGTTGCGGTGTGGTGGTCGACCTCGACGAGCAGCCGCCGTGTGTATTTGTAGTGAAGGTGGTTCATAAGACGGGACCCCGCCGAAAGCCACCGTCGGTGCTCGTGGTATCGGCCTTGGTCCTCCCAGGACTGCTCGTAGTAAGGCGGGATGGTATCGCGGACATCTACCGGCTCTGCGAGTGTGGCGACCCCGTTCTCAAAGCGAGCGGCAGCCACCGCCGCAACGGCCTTGTGAAATGTCCATCCCCAACAAAAGTCCTTCTCCTCGCCGGTGGCATTGACAAATAATCGCTTCTCCTTTTCGGCCTCATCTCCAAAGGGGACCATGTCCCACTCACCAACCTCGCCTCCCGCTGTTGGGAAGAGCATCTTGAAGAAGGCATGGCGTGGTGGCCCAGCAAGGAGATAGACTTCGGGCGCCCTCGTCCCGCCCCCGCTCCCCTCTTCTATCCGAGCAATGTCCTTGGCGAATAGCCGAGCCTTGTCGAAGTCATCGCCGTATGGCTTGACCTCGGCGTATCCACCGAATACAGAAAAATCGGGGAGATACCCCCGCCCATCGGATAACTCGAAGCCCTCTGGCTCGTACTCCCATCCGGTCCCCAGGGCGTCGAAGAAGATCGCCCACCGCGCCTCCAGTCGAGAGCGGAATCGGATGTTTTTGTAGGTCGTCTCTTTCGCTTTCACAGGCCCTCCACCGTCTCGTTAAGGTTGCTCGGCTTGCAGATCACGACGCGCTCCCGGGCGCGCGTCAGGCCCACATAGAAAGTCCGGATGATCGCGTCCCGACCCACGCCCGGGCGCCTCCACTCGTTCGCCCCCTGCGAGCTCAAATCCGGGAAGAGGTAGACGTGGTCCGCCTCGGCGCCCTTCGTCGAGTGGATCGTCCCCACCACTACCCGCGGCTCCGTCAGCAACAGCGTCGGATCCCGCTGCACGAGGCCAAGCCCGTACTCGAGCTTCGGAAGCCGACCTTCGAGCGAGTGGTCCCGAAGCCAGCCCGCCTCGCAGCGGGGCAGGGGGACACCCGTGACCGCCTCGTACTCGTCCGCGGCTGCCGGGTACCCCGCGGCCTCGCTATCCTTAGCGATCGTCTCGAGGCCCTTCTTCGCGCCGCGGCTGAACCCGAGCTTCTTGGCGTCCATGTGTTGCAGAAACGTCCAGAGCTCCCCCCACGTCCACGGGCGGGCCTCCTCGCCCCATACGTCCACATCGGGGCGGAAGAAGGCGCGGACCTGAGCCACGCCCCGCATCGGGTTCCATGCGCCGTTGGCCTCGCGGTAGGGGTTGTGGAAGGGCACCGACGCTCGCCGTAGCTCCGAGATGACCCGAGAGAGCATGTAGGAGCACGTCGTTAGGATCATGACCGTCTGACCACTGCTCGCGATGTCCCGGATCTCGGGGATGATCCGCGAGGGGTCGTGGCGTTGCGCGGCCGAGTATTCGACGAGCCCCGGATCCCCGCCCTCCGTCTCCCGGGGAGCGAACGTCTTCGGCTGGCGCGTCGCTACCTGGGAGATCCACTTCTCCGCGTGCTCCTTGACCGCCGGGGGGAGCCGATACGACTGCTGGAGGATGTGGATGTACTGCTCGTCGAGCGGCGTTAGAAGCGTCGCCGGATCGGCGCCCTTGAAGCTGTAGATAGCTTGGTCGTCGTCACCGACTACGATCGCGCACTGAAGGTCCCGAGCCCACCGCCGAACGAGCGCCATCTCAAGCGGGGAGAAGTCCTGGGCCTCGTCGAAATACCCAAGGATCGCCGGCACCGGCAAGCCTAGATCCTCATCAAGCGCCACCTCGATTAGGTCCGTGAAGTCGAGGTAGCCCGACTCGGCCTTCCAAGCCTCCCAGCGTTGCGCGAAGCCCTCGACCTCCCCGATGTATGGGCGGGGCACCATCCGCGCCCTGAGGGCGCTCATACGCGAAAGAAGAGCGTCTCCCTTAATCGCCCCGGACGCCATGCCCCCGCTACCGTGCAAGTCGTCCCCCTCGGCATAGCTGCCCGACGGGGTGACGTGCCACTTCTTCGACTTCAGGGTCTCGTTAAACTCCCGGGCTTTCGTCTCCGCGATCGTGGGGGACCCGACGAGCCGGTACGCGAACGCATGAAGCGTCCCGACCCGGCGATCGTCGAGGGGGAGGTCCCGCGCGACGAGCTCCTTGGCCGCCGCCTTCGAGAACGAGCTCACCAGGACCGACTCGGATCCATACAACCGGCACGCTTCCGCGATCTTCTTCGAAAGCGTCGTCGTCTTCCCCGTTCCCGGGGGCCCGAAGATCCGCCGTTCCTTGCCGGGCGCGAGGGGTTCGACCCGGCGCTCCGCTTTAGCCACCGAGGTCATTTGCACACCCTTATAGGGAGAAATCGATAGAGCGAAAAAGATTTTTGAAAACTGCGGGAGGGGTGTGCAGTGTGCAAATTGACATAATCACCATGAAGACAAGGGCTTACCCCGGTGATAGGGGTGTGCAAGGGGTGTGCAAAAGTCATAAGTCCTTTTCCGAACGTCGAAATCTGCACAGCACTCGCCGTTTTTGCACACCCCTTTTTAGGGCAAATCGGGATTATTCGTGTTTTTTGCATCAAAGTAGGCCCGCCGCGACCGACCAATAGCGCACTCGGGCGAAACCATCGGGGGTAGGGGTGTACAGTTGCCCGCGACTGAATCCGGCCTCCTTCATGAGCTTCACGATGTCGTCCTGGGTCCTCGTTTCGTCGCGTGACATCTGGAGCCACTTCTGAAACTCGCCAAGGTGGATGTACACCCGTCCCTCACTCGTGAAGGGCTCGCGCTTCAGCATCCGCGTAGCCTTGCCGTCGCTGAGCTCGTCCTCCGGTGACAGGTCGTCGACGCAGGTATTGCCGCCGTCGTAGTCCAGGTACCCTTGGACCTTCTCGAGGAACGCTTCGTTCACGGGGTCCTCGACCTCCCGGACCGCGAACAGGTGGTCCTGACAACTCGCCCACTCCATCTTGGCCCGGGACGCTTCGGGGATCCGACGGCTAATCCGGTCCCGTAGGCGGTTCGAGAACCGCGCGAAGCTCGTCACGTTGTCGATGGGGCCGAGGGAGACGGGGCGGTCGATCCCCTCGACCTCAAGGAAGTAGAGGCCCTCGGTCGCGATCGTGGAGTAGAACCGGCGGATCTGGGGCTCCCCGGCCGCGTCCACGAGCCCCAGGAGCTTGCTCGCCTCGGCCAGGTGGTACTTCCGTTTCCGCTCGGCGTCGGCTTCCTCGTCCCCGCTCTCGGGCACCGCCTCCTTGATGGACGTTTCGTGCTCGTACTTCCGGACAGCGTCGTCCTCGGAGAGGAGTGGGTGCCGTCGAAGCCACGCGATCCGGTCGAGGACCATGTCCGCGGTAACGCCCGCGAAGCCCCCGGGGTCAGTGCGGCTCAAGAACCAGTCGTGGAGAGCTTGCGCCGTCGCTCGGGCGGGGAAGTGGTGGTGACCCAGGAGCCGAACAAGGGCCGTCAGGTACCGTCCGTTTTTTCGGTCGGCGTCCTCGCTCTCGAAGTCGCGGCGAGTGTGCTTCCAGAGTTGCTGCACGGACGGCTGATTCTGCTTCGCGGCTCTTAGCTTCTGGTTGTACTGCGTCTCGAGGACCGGCTCCGTACGAGGCTGCCGCTGGAGCTCGGCCCACTCTTGCGTAAACGCCTCGGCCAGTTCGTCCGGGAGGGCCTCCTCGGGCTCAAGGGGGAAGTTCTTGACGATGTGGCGCGCGGCGGCGCTGTAGTCGCCCTTATGGTGCAGCCAGGCATACGCCTTGAACTTCCCGTACGACCCCACGGGGATCGGGCAACGCTCGCCCCATACATAGAGGAGGTCTTCCCCCGGGGTGTAGTTGCTAGAGACACGCCCGGTCGTCGCGTGCGGGGAGTCCTTCCCGCCGCCGGGTCGATACCACGTCTTGAAGGGCCTCCCCTCGTGGACCATGTCCCGCCCGAAGGTCCAGCCGGCGCCCTCCATGATCTCGGTCCAGCTGGTCTGGGAGGCGTAGCGCGTTCCCGGACGGACGCCGAGGATCCCGTCATCCGTCGTGGTGTCGACGCCGACGTCCGGGTCGTAGGCGGTGCCCGTGCCGCGTTCTTCCGCAGGGCGGGGGTCCGCGACCTCGTTGAGTGCCTTCGCGGCCGAGATGAGGACCTCGTATTCCGCGTCCGTAATCGGGCGCCGCTCGTCGACGTCCCCGAGCTCGGGCCCCCACGCGTGCTCGTAGGTGTTTCCGGACGGGTGCGCGCCCCTCGGAGACCCGGGGAGGATGATGTAGCCCGCCTCGCCCTTGGTCTCGATCATCAGGATGTCTTCGCCGTCCCGGATCTTCCGCGCTAGCTTCTGACTCGGCGCGGGAGGAAACTCCCTGGTGATGAAGACGTGCCGCCCGAAGCCCTTCGGGGTCTTGTGGACCGGCAGGGCGTCGAGGAGCCCGGGGGCATCCTGGTCGACGATCTCCTTCCAGCTGTCGAAAGCTCCCGGGGCGTCGAAGTCGAGGACTTCAAGGTTCCCCGACACCGCGCCGCAAATGACGGCGACGCCGGGGGGCTTCCGCTTGTCCCAGATGCCCTGGGCCTCGTCGAGCGTGATCCGCTCGGTCTGACGCTGTTTCCAGTCACCGATGGGTGCTTTCGATCCATCGGTCCGAATGGGAATGATGCTCAATCCCGCGGCAATGTATGCCTGTACGTGATCCCACGTTGTCACACAAACCTCCCTCCCCAAGAACCCCGCCCCCCGCCCGGGGGCATCTCTTGCGTTTGCGTTTAGTCTGTTGGTTGATGCGTGAAGAGGCGTTGCTCCTCGTGAGTGGTCATGTTTCCGAGCCCTCCTCGGGAATAGGCTTCGTGAGGTAGCCGCGCAGATGAAGCCCGAGGACCATGTGGAGACCCCGCATGGCCTTGCGGTCGAGCTTTGCGAGGGAAAAAACCTCGGGATCAGCCTTCGATACCAGGCTCAGCACACAACCTTCGTCCCCAGCGGGCTCGAAGCTAACGACAAGGTCGGAGCCACCCCCACAGTCGAAGCCGATGGCTCCATCCTCCTCGATCACGTCCTTTACCCAATTCGAGATGGCGGTCATCGCCGGGGCTCCTCCTTATCGCCATCGAGGACACCGCGCGCCAGCCAACCGCAGGCGTCCCACTCCTTGAGGCCCTTTTCGGCCCCGTCGATGCTCTTCTCCTCGAAGGTGATCGTCTCGATGGGGACCAGGAGGACCTCGTTACCCATCCGGCCGAGGACCGCGTACTCCGCGTAGTCCCCGTTGCAGTGGTCGCCCCGACTCACGACCTCGCCGCGCTGTAGCGCCTTGAACTCCTCGACGGTCATCACTCGGACCCTCCAACCGTCGCCGCGGCTTCCTTCTGCCAGTCGTCATCACCTTCGACGGTCGCTTCGCCCTCGACGACCTCACCGCTCACCGGCTCGGCACTGTCCGCACGACCTTCCGGCGCCATAGCCGAGAGCGTGGCCGCGATGGCCTCGCCGTACGCCTCGACCCGCTCGGCTTCGGCGTCTTCGAGCTTTCGGACGAGCTCGACCTTCAGCTTGGCGAACACCACGCCCGTCGCGCTCGTGTCCTTCTCCAGCGAGAACTTGTGGACGCCCGCCTTGAAGCCGACGCCTTTCGCGGTGAGGGCGAACATATATCGGTTGAACTGCTTCAGGCTTCCCGCGGGCACCGACAGCACCGACGGGAACGGGCTGGCCTCGGCGCCCTGGCGCAGGAGCATCAGCTTGACGGTCTGGCTGCACGCCTTGCCCTTGCCGCCCTTCGGGTCCGATCCCCACTGGTTCTTGGGGCAGGTACGGCAGGCGTGCTCGCCGTCGCCGTTGCCGTTGTCCCCGTACCCGGTCTGGAGGTCGAAGCTCGAGCAATCCGGCGGGGTCGCGCCGCCGCCCTCGTCCATGCCCACGGACCAGTACGACCGCTGGTCGACGCGGTGGCAGATCAGGGCCTCGAAGGTCTTGACCGTGTCCTCCTCGCCGTCGGGGCTCTCGATGGTGAACGAGGTCGAGCCGCCCGCGCCGAGCTTCACTCGCTCGAAGTCGAAGAGCGAGATCCCCTCACCGCCGCCGAGGTTCATCTCCATAACTTCGCGGATGTCGTACTCCGGGCGCAGCGCAACGAAGGACTCCGTCACCGGGACGATCTCGTTCTTAGTGGTTCCCATGCTTCTTGTCTCCTTGTGTCTTTGTTCTCTGAGGCGCGATGTCGATCGCGCCAAGTTCGTAGTGCGCTTGGTCACTCACGCGCCCGCAATCCAGGCAGATGAAGACACGGTCGAGAAGGTGCTTGTAACCGTGCTTCCCGCCGCAGTGCAGGCAGTAGCTCAGGGGTAGGGTGCTAGGCACCGTGGCCCCAGGTCATCTTGTCCTCGGTTTTCATCTCGTTCAGAGAGCCCTTCGCCGTGCGCCCCCTCCCTTTCCGGATGAGGTTGGCGATGGCTTCTTCGGTGCTCGGGTCCAGGTCGACCGCGACCCTTGAGCAGGCGAGGAGTGCCCGGATCTTCTTTGCCACGCCCTTGGCGTCCTGATGGACCCGGATCGTAGCGGCGAGTACATCGAGCCCCTCTTGATCGAGCCGCACGCGCCTCGGCGTGTTGATGATCCGGTCGATATCGACCGCTGCTCTGTCCGCCGCATCAGTCATCGTCGCTGACCCTCCGAATTCCCATCCGGATCTCATCGCCTTCGACGACGCATCGTCGCTGGTGGTACGTGCCCGTGATCGCGTCCGAGATGAGCGACTCGATCGTCCGGGCCGCGTAGCTCGTCTCGAATCGGATCGTCACCTCCACCGAACGCAGCTGCCCGCGCTTGCCTCGGCGGCGCTTCGCCTTCTTCGCTTCAGTCATTTCCGCCTCCCATTGATCCGATCCAGGAGCGCCGCGAGGAGCAGCAGGCCCCGAAGAACAGGATCTCCGCCAACGCCTTCAGGGTGACGAGTGCCACGGCCGCTACTAGTGCGATCACCGCAACCTCGATCACCAAATTGACCATCACGCGGCCTCCCTCACTTCTTCACGATCACCCGGAACACCTCCGCGACGTTCAGCACCTCGCGGAGCCCTTCGGGGAGCTCGTCCTCGATGCTGGCCCCTGGCTTCTCGCTCTGAAGCTCCTCGTCCTTCTCCTTCACGTAGGCTTTCAGCGTGGCGGGCGCGTACGAGTCGTGGACGAGATCCTCCAGCCCTGCCTTGCGGAGCGCGGCGACGACCTCGGACGTATCCACGCCCGATGCCTTGTTCACGAAGAGGTCCTTGCGCAGGTAGAACGTCCGATCGCTTCGGCGCACGCTCTCCGTGCCGCTCTCGAGGAACTCCGACGCGAGCTCCCGCTGGATCTGTTCGCGCTCGGCCTTGAGGGACTTCAGGGCCGCTTCCCGTTCGTTGATCTCCGAGTAGAGCTCGGCCAGTCGGTCGTAGGCGTCTGTGGTTCCGTTTGTCGTTATGGTCATGGTTGCCATGCCCCTCCTTGGGTGGTCATTTCGTAGGTTCATCCGGGTGGAAGGTGTCGTAGATCACGTCGGCGACGGGGCGGCATTCGGAAAGGTGCCGGAACCTTCGCCACCATGACGTGGCCTCTGCCTTCGCCGTCGTGAGCAGCTCGGCGCTTAGGTCGTCGTCGCTGAGTACCGACGTCATGAGGCGGTAGCCGTCGCCGTTCTTTCTGTCCCGAGGCAGCGATGCAGCGGCGCGGACGTTGTAGACCTCGTCACGCCCCGGGTTGCAGATCCGAACGCGACACCGACGGATCAGGTCACGCACCCGGGCGCGTCGCCCGTAAGTCGCCGCGAAAGCGTCGTCTTCGATCCAGAGCTCCGTGTGCAGGGCCGAGTCGGGGTGTCCCCGTGCCCACTCGATCACCTCATCGACCGACAGCGTGCCTTCGCCCGCAGATTCGAGAAGCGCCAAGATCTCCGTCTCGGCGCTTGGGCTTGTCTTCTGTGCCGCGCCCATCAG
>CAZQZX010000226.1:0-11282 GCA_964597885.1 uncultured Planctomycetota bacterium | reverse complement strand
GATCCAGCGTCGAGCCAAGGTGCATCTGGTCGGAATCGGCGGGGTCGGCATGGCGGGCCTTGCCCGGATCTATCGGCAGCAGGGAATCGAAGTGACCGGCTCGGACGGCGGGGGGCGTTCCGAGGCGCTCTCGGAGCTCGAGTCGATGGGGGCGCGCATCCGCTTCGGTCACGAGCTCGAGCACGTCGATCCCGACGTGGAGCGCGTGATCATCTCGGCCGCGATCCCGGAATCGAATCCCGAGAGGCGGCGGGCCGAGGAGCTCGGCATCCCCATCGAGAAGTTCTCCGATGCGCTCGCGGAGCTCGTCGGTCTTCGCGAGGGGATCGCCGTGGCGGGAACGCACGGCAAGACCACGGTCTCGTCCTGGATCGCGGACCTGCTGCACCGCAGCGGCCGCGACGTCGGCTATCTCATCGGCGGGCGGCCGGTGGGCTTCGACGGCTCGGCGAGCGTCGGAAGCGATCCTCTCCTCGTCTGTGAGGCGTGCGAGTACGACCGCTCGTTCCTGAGGCAGAGCCCGGCGATCGCGGTCATCAACAACATCGAGGAGGATCACCTCGACTACTACGCGGATCTCGAGGAGATCGTCGGCGCGTTCCGCGAGTTCGCCGCGCAGATCCGACCGGGCGGCGTGCTCGTGGCTCCCACGTCCGTTCACGCGCAGCTCGATCTGCCGGCCGAACAGGAGTTGACGCGCATCTCGGCGGGCCTGGATCCGTCGGATCGGGTGCGGGCGGAAACGCTCGACGTCGTCGAGGGCACGTACGTCTTCACGCTGTTCCTCGGCGCGCGCGCGTGCGGTCGGGTGCGGCTCAGCGTCCCCGGTCTCCACAACGTGCAGAACGCGCTCTCGGTCGCAGCGGTCGGTTTCGCGTGCGGGGTCGAGGCGCCCGAGATCCTCGACGGGCTGATGCGATTCCGCGGTGTGGGACGACGCTTCGAGATGGTGGGGAACTGCAACGGCGCGATCGTGCTCGACGATTACGCGCACCATCCCACGGCGGTCGAGACGACGATCGCGGCGGCGCGCGAAGCCTTCCCGGATCGGCGGCTCTGCGTGCTCTTCCAGCCGCACCAGTACTCACGTACGCGACGCTTCCTCGCTCGATACGCCGAGGCGTTCGACGCGGCGGATCGCGTCGTGATTACCGAGATCTTCCGCTCGAGGGAGCCCGCGGACCCGGCGTTTTCCGCGGAGATCCTCGCCGAGCGCATCCGAGGTCGTGGCGTGCGGGAGGTGGCGTTCGCCCAGCACCTCGACACCGCGGCGCGTGACCTGAAGCGGACGCTCGGGCCGGAAGATGTCCTCCTGACCATGGGCGCCGGAGACGTGACGCGAGTCCCGCATGAGCTCGTTCGCTGATTCCACCAGCACCGATGCCCTCGAGGCCGGCGGCACGCGACGCTCGCTCGCGGAGCTGACGACGGCTCGCGTGGGCGGCTGCGCGGAGCTCCTCGCCGAGCCGAAGAGCCTGGCCGAGTGCGTGGACCGCGTCGAGCGGGCGCGGGCCGAAGGGGTGCACCTGCGCATCCTCGGGGGCGGGACCAACGTCCTGCCGCCGGATGACGACGTCGCGGGCCTCGTGCTCTCGACCCGAGGGCTCACGGGCGTCGACTGGCGGCCGAGCGGCGTCGTCGCCGAAGCCGGCGTCTCGACCGCGAAGCTCGTCTCGGGGGCGGCCGAGCGAGGGCTCGCGGGGCTCGAGCGAATGGCCGGCGTCCCGGGCACGATCGGCGGGGCAGCGTTCGGGAATGCGGGAACGCGGCACGGCTGGCTCGGGGACATCCTGCGCCGCGTGCAGGTGATCGACCGCGACGGGGCCATCCGCTGGCTCTCGCGCGATGAGGTGCGGCCTCGCTACCGGGCGACCGACCTCGGCGGGCGCGTCGTGCTCGCCGTCGATCTCGAGCTCACGACGGATACGCGCGACGACGTTCGCGCCCGCCTCGCGGCCATGCAGGACGATCGCAAGAAGACGCAGCCGGCGGGGCGGGGGAGCCTCGGATGCTTCTTCCGCAATCCCGAGGGAGAGTCGGCCGGCGCGCTCATCGACCGCGCGGGACTGAAGGGCGAGTCGTGTGGCGGCGTCCGCGTTTCGGAGCGCCACGCGAACTTCCTCGTCAACGACGGAGACTCGTGCGCATCCGATTTCGTCGAGCTCGCGTGTCGCATCCGGCGTCGCGTTTGGTCGCGATTCGGCATTCGACTCGAGCCGGAAGTTCGCGTGTGGAATCGAGCGACGCGCGACGGACTGCCCGGCGAAGATGCGCCAGAATCCCAGGTTCCATGCGGCAAGAGAGGGATTGTCACGAGTCGAGATTCAACGGAAACACCTTGAACCGAAGGGGCCTTTTGATATCATGCGGTCGAGGTTTTTGGGCGGGAGACCCGGCGGTACTATCCACAAGTCTGTATCCACTCTCGACTGCCACGACCCCTCGGCTTCGCTTTTGATCTTCGAGCCCGGTCGCGCGCAGGCGGATGCAGCGACGAACGATTCGCAGTCCGCGACTCCCTCCACGGCTTCAGCGTTCATAGCGACCGCGAGCCTCGCCGTCGACCGTAGTGTGCTCGACTCCATCCATGGGGTCCCGAGCGTTGCGGTCGTCTCGAACGAAAGGGTTGGGGAACCTTTGAGGTCTTTCTCCCTATCCCCTTTCCATGTCGAGTGTACGGCTCTCGGGCAAGCGGATGAAGCAGGAGTAACTCTCGATGAGCAAAGGCAGGAGGTCTCGAATGGACATCGGCAAGTTTGTCAACCGAAGACTGCACCCGGTTCGCGTGACGCTTTCCCTTCTCGGTCACGAGCTCGAAGGCAGCAAGGGCAAGGACGTCACGATCCCGCGTCATCTCCTCGAGAGCGTCATCTCGACGGTGGAGATCTTCGTGGAAGACTGCGAGCGCGCGATGCCGCGTCAGGGTGGCGGACAGCAGCAGGGCGACGGTGCGCCCGAGCAGAAGAAGTTCGTCGAAGCGGCCAAGCAGACCGTCAAGGTTTGATGTGCCCCGCGGCCTCCGGGTCGCGAAGTCGAATCGGCGGACCTTTGTTCGCGGACCGGAAGGTCCCGAACCGTAAGGCCTCTCCGTCGTTTCCATCGCTCGTAGCCCAAGGCAACTCGGAAGGGAGACGGCGATCATGACGAACAAGCGCAAAGCAGGTCGCGGAACCAAGGCCGGCTCGTCGAAGACGGGCGGCTGGAGGTCATGGTTCGCCCGTGACACGGCGGCGAGGCCCTCCTCGTCCGACGGCGAAGGCTTCTTCGCCCGGGTGAGAGAGGGCTTCGCGGGTCTGCCGAGCTTCCTGCGCTCGCACCCCTCCTCGCTCGGAATTCTCCTCGTGGCGGTGGTCGCGGCGATCCTCGTGGCGCGGATCCGATCCGATGCTCTCGCGCTCGAGGGCTATACCGTCCACCCGGAGGTCGTGCGGGCCGAGGGATCGGTGCCTCCTTGGCTCACCCGAGACGACCTCGAGGAGCTCCGCGGCTCGATCGCCGAGCTGGAATCCTTCAGTGTGTTCGACGGCGCGGTCCGCGCCCGGCTCGAGCGCGCCCTCGAGGAGAACCCCTGGGTGCGACGCGTCAAGTACGTCCGTCGCGAGCTTCCCAACGCGGCGGAGGTCATCCTCGACATCCGAAAGCCGATCGCCTGGGTGGAGCGCCGCTCGAACGAGTACTACCTCGTCGATCGGCACGGCGTCCGTCTTCCGAATCGCTATCGCGATCCGATCGGCGGGCTCCCGTATCCGATGCCGGTCATCCGCGCGGGTAGCGGGCGGCTGGTGGCGCCGCCGACCGCGGGCGAGCCCTGGAACGATCCCTACGTCGAGGCGGGCGTGGCCGTGGCGATCGAGCTGTACGCGCTGTACGAATCGCCGATGGCTTCCGACATTCGCATCGCCTCGATCGACGTCACGAATCTCGGCGGCCGGCAGCAGGCGAACGAGAGCGAGATCCTCCTGCAGACCGTCGACGGCGTGGCCATCGAGTGGGGGCGTTCCCTCCTGTACGAAGGCTATGGCGAGCTCTCGACGGCACGGAAGCTCGCGAACCTCGAGCGGCTCAACAACGAGAGCCCCGGACTGTACGGGCTCGGTGAAACCGTATCGGTCTGCTGGGATGAACCGTCGGTCCGACTCGACAGCTCGGCCCGCGCCGGCGCGAGCGGCTCGACGGGACGACCCGAGTGAGACCGACGGTCGCCACCGGCGGCTGGCTCGCGCTGGCTGTCGGCGCGTCGATCCTGATCCTGAATCTCGACCGGCTCGGTTTCTCGATCGACTTCTATCTTTCTACCCCTCATGCCTTCGTCCTCTTCGCGGCGCTCGAGGCGTTCGCGCTGTTCGTCGTGTTTCCGGCGCTCGGTGCGGGTGACGCGAGGCCGCGACAGTCGCTCCGATTCGCGAGCTGGTGGGCGATCGGCCTGCCGTTCGCGGCCCTGCACGCGGGCGTCTCCGCCACGCCGACCGCATCGATCGTCGCGACCGAGATCGGGCTGCTCGCGCTCGGTGGCGTGGCGATCTGGATCGCGAGTGCCGCGGGCGAGACCCGTTCGCGGCTCGCGATGATCGCGATGGCGATCGCGTTCGTACCGCCGATCGCCGAGTTCGCTTCGCGCTCCTACGGTTTCTCGATGCCCGGCTCGGTCGACGGGCTCTCCCCGGTCGTGGCGGTGGTTCGCGTCGCGAGCGGGAGCGAGGACGCCACCGTCGGTACGGCGGCGGCGATCTGGCTCGCGCTCGGCGCGCTCGGCTGGGCCGCGAGCCTCGTTCGTCGGCGTGACGGTGCGCCGTCCGCCGGTACGCTCGCCGCCTGCGTGATCCCGGCTGCGCTGCTCGCGGGCTCCGCGTCGACGCAGGCGCAGTCCGTTTCGCTCGAGGTGGAGGCCCCGCTCGGCGAGTGGTCCCGATCCGGCGCCCGCGTCGAGGTGTCGTGCGATCGGGCCGGCTTCGCGGGTGAGGTCCGGGCCCGGCTCGGCGAGGGAACCGAGATCGTCCGCTCGATCGAGCTCGGACCGTCGGGGGCGCAGACATTCTGGATGCCGCTCGTCGACCCGCCCGACACGGGCTCCGAGTGGCGCGTCGGCATCGAGCCTGAAGGGCCGACCGAGCGTCGAGCCCTGCGTGCGCCCTCGCGAGAGGACCGGCTCGTCGGCGTGGTCGGTGCGCCTGCGACCTCGTTGCAAGATACCGAGATCGGGGCCGCGGCCTTCCCGGATGCGACGGTCCACGCGATCGCGATCGAGGCGCCGTCGCGCACGTCGGCGTCGGGCGGGCTCGAGCCGCTCGACCTGCTCGTCATCGGGGATGGCGTGGCGCGGTGGGGCGAGGACGAGCTCGCGTGGCTTGCCGACGGCTGCCGTCGCGGGCTCGCGTTCGTCGTTCTCGGGACTTCCGCTCGAGATGCCCTGATCGAGCACGGGCTCGTCGAGAACCGATCCGGCGACGGTGCCGACGAGGAGTCGAGCCCGAGCGAGGATCGCGCGCGTCTCGGATGGGGACGCGGCTTCGTGCTCGCGGATGCCGCGCCGCTCTCGGAGTCAGCCCGCGCTCGCCTCGCCGCGCTGGCCTCGGATCCATCGTTGCGACTTCCGCGCCGCTGGCTCGAGCCGGACCCGTGGGTCGGGCTCCGCGGCGAGGAGGGCTATCGCGGTCCGAGCGTGACGACGCTCTCCGCGACGGCGTTCCTCTTCGGTCTCGTATTCCTGTCGGTGGTGTTCGTCCTTCGCTGGTCCAGTGACGGACGTCGCGCCGCGGCGCTCGGTGGGGCCTCGGTCGTGCTGCTCGCCGTCGTGGCGGTGCTGCGTCCCGTGCCGTCGCCCGTGCTGCTCACGACGGGGAAGCTCGCGTTTGTCGACGTCGCGTCGGGTCAGGGTTGGGTCGCCGAGCGCGCTCGCGCGTATCCCCTCGCCGATACCGACTCGGAGCTCCGGATCGACGGGGGGGAGCGGGTGCATCGTCTCGATCCGCCGGTTCCGGGAGACCGGGGCCGGCTCACGGACGACGGGATCCGCTTCGTCCTCGAGCACGACGCACGGGTCCCGGCCGCGTTCGAGGCGGTGCGCCGACTGAGCCTCGACGCCGCCGGATCGACCGAGGGGCCGCTCGCAAACCCGCTCGGCGTGGCGCTTCGCGAGGCCACGGTCGTCGGCTCCGAGGGCTGGCGGGCGGCGGGAACGCTTGTTCCGGGCGGATTTGCCGACGTCTCCCGGAGCCCGATGGAGGTCGAGTCGCTCGAGGCCGCGATGCCGGGGGCCGCGATTTCCGGGGCATCCGCGCGCGCGGGGCGCGGCGAGTGGGTCGAATACGTCCTCTCGAGGCTCGACCGGTACCGCCCGGTGCTCGGGGAGCGCGAGATCCTCATCGGCTGGACGCCGGCCGAGGAGACGGGGGCCGCCGAGGGGGCCGTATCGGGGCGCGAGACCTCGCTCCGGGCCCTCTCGACGGGGCCGATGCGGTCGTCTCAGCCCGTTCGACGGCTCGACGAGCCCACGGTCTGGGTGCTCTTTCGCTGAGCCATCCGGCGCCTTCCGGGGTAGAATGGAAGGCCGCCCAGGCACCGTCACGCCATCCGCTCCTCCTTTTTTCATTTTCGACCTACCCGGGTCCGGCCGGGGAACGGTCTGACTCTCCGAACCGGTCGGTGCGACGCGAGGCGACGGCTTTTGAGCCCAGACACGGAGGATGATCGCTTCATCGCGGGTTTCCTGGCGGGAGACTCGTCGGCATTCGATCGTCTCGTGCGCAAGCACGCGGCGTGGGCGACACGCTTTGCCGTGCGCCTGCTCCGGGATCGAGACGCCGCCGAGGACGTCGTCCAGGAGTCGTTCCTGCGTGTCTACCGATCGCTCGCGAACTACCGCGGGACGGCGGCCTTCCGCACGTACCTCTATCGCGTGGTGCTGAACGCGGCCCGCGATTCGGCGTCGCGATCCATCCGCGACGAGGGCTTCCTCGAGTCGATGCGCGAGCGAGCGCGGGCGAGCGAGCCCACGCGCTTCGAGGAGCCCGGTGCCGACGTCGAGGGTGACGAACTCGGGGGACGTGTCGCGGCGCTCGTGGCGCGACTGCCGCGGGCCCAGCGGGAGACCCTGACCCTGCGCGTCCACGAAGGCCTCGCGTACCGGGACATCGCCGAAGTGCTCGGCGTTTCGGTGAACGCGGTGAAGGGGAACCTCGCCGCGGCCCGCTCGCGACTCGCACAGTGGCTCGGCATCACGCCCGGCAATCGGGTCGCCGACAAGGAGCTGGATCGATGACGAACGAACCGAACCCGGATCCTCGCTGGATCGACGCGGGCCGTCTCCAGGACGGAGAGGCGTCGGGCGAAGAGGCCGCGCGTCTGAGGCGAAGCTTCGAGGACGACGCCGAGCTCGGCCGCGTGCTCGATGACGCGCGCGAGGTCGATCAGTGGATGCGCTCGGACGATCCCGCCGCGGAACTTTCCGTAGATGTGGATTCCATCGTCGCCCGCGTGCGTGACGAGATTGACGCGGCGGGTCCGTCGGTGGCGGCGCCGCCGCGCGTGCGTCGTCCCTCGCGTCACCTCGCTGGATGGGCGGCACTGGCGGCCGCGGTGCTGCTGCTCGTATGGGTCGGGTCACGCTCGTTCGATTCCGGGGCGCCGGGGGAGGTCGGGGGCCCGTCTCCCGAGCTGGCCGACACCGGCAACGACGTGACGCCGGCCGGCAGCGATGCGGATCTCGACAACGGGTCTCGAACGCCGAGCCCGGGCGATCTCGTGCCGCGCGAACCGTCGGGCGCCGATCGCGAGCTTGCCGATACCGACCGGGAGCGGGTGGCGGACGCATCGCCTTCCGATCTCGATCGACCCGTTGATCCCGATACGCCCTCCGTGACGCCGCCTGCTTATGACGGATTCCGAACGCTCGTCGTCCTCGACGACAGCTGGCCGGAGCAGTGCCGTCAGGAGACGCGCGCCACGCTGGAGCGTCGACTGCCCGAGTTCGTCGAGAGCGACGGTGCCGCGCTGAGCTCGATCCAGGCGGAGCTGCGTCGCTACGGTCGCGAGACCATTCCGGTGCTCACCGAATGGCTGGACGACGTCGAGGACGATCGATCGCGCCTCGCGTTCGAGCTCCTGCTCGAGCGGTCGGATGCCTCGACCTTCGAGCGATTGCTCGCCGGCGCCGAGCGGCACGGTCGTCTCGCGGGGCTCGTCGATCGGCTCGGCCGGGCGCCTCGCGGCGGGGGCGTCCCGTGGCTCGAGGAGATCGCGCGCGGCGGAGGGGCCGAAGCCGCGCTTGCGGTGGAATCGCTCGGGGGCATCCGGCATTCCGATGCGGTCGCCGCGCTCGCGCGGGTTCACGAAACGACGCCGCGGCTTTCGAGCGCGGTGCACGAAGCCCTCGGGCAGATGCGTTCGCCGGCTGCCGCCGACGCGCTCGTGGATCTCTACGATCGCGGTGGTGCGTCGACCGGCGGGTCGCTCCTCGTGGCGCTGCGAGCGCATGCATCGGCGGTCGAATCGAAGCTTCGCCGGCGCCTTCGCTCGGCGGACGATGCCGAGGTGATCGGCGCGGTCCGGCTGCTCGGGCAGGTCGGCAGCGAACGTTCGCTGACGGAGCTGTTGGGGTTGATCCGCGCGGAGCGTTTCTCGGACGACGCGATTCTCGCCTGTCTGCGAGTCGGTGGCCCGAGGGCCGTGCGTGAGACGCTGCCCTGGATGTCGATCGAATGGGGAGCCTCCCGTGCGCAGGAAGCGGTCTATTCCGGATGGGCCGGTGCGCTCGACGACGCCGGCCGAGAGATGCTGGTCCGCGTGGCCTCCGAGAAGAAAGGGCACGCCGGTCAGCAGGCCGTCGCGTTGCTCGCACGATGCGGCGAGAGCGGCGTCGATGGTCTCGATCGATTGCTGGAGAAGCGGCGGCACGTCGATCGTGCGATCGATTCGCTTGCGAGTATCGGCACGTCCGCCGCGATCGACGCCCTCGTGGCGGGAGCGGCGCGATCGGTCCCCGGCGACCGCGTGCTCGTGAGGCTTCTCGAGGACTCGGACGACGAGATCGCGGGGCTGGTCCTGCGCGGCTACCTCGAGCGAGAGGGAGAGAACGAAGCGCGCCGGCTACTCGCGCGCCTCGAGCGATCCCCGGTGCTTCGGGGGCGCCTGCGCTTGTAGCCGGCGGCGCGGAATCTTTTTTTCCTCGACCTACCCACCGGTCCTGGTCGACGGTCCAAACGGGTGCAGGAGGCGAGGCCTCGAAAGCCCGCCGCCTTGATCCGGTCCCGAGACGACAATCGGTAACACGACGAAGGAGTGATTCGATGAAGACGAGTGTCCTGCTTCTGGCCGCGGCCGCGATTCTCGCCGTCGCCCCCCTGAACGGCGGCGCGATCGGTGCACCCTCCAACGCGACTCTCACGACGGCCGTCGCGCCGGGAGACCTCGAGCTTCAGGTCTTCGATCTCCGCGCGATTACCGGCGGCGTCGACGACGCGTACACGGGCCCGCTGGGCTTCTTCCCGCTCGCGGCCCCCGGCTTCTACACGTGGGGGAGCGACCGCAACGTCCGCAACCGTCCCTCGATCGAAGCCGTGGAGCGAGACCCCCGCGGTCCGCAGCGGTTCAACCGCGACTTCGTCGTGGAGATGATCGAGATCCATCTGCGATCGAAGGGATTCGACAACTGGGACGAGAAGCTGAGGATCGACGTCCTGCCGAACGCGCTCGTCGCCCGCGGCGAGAGCGAAATGCTCCGCGAAGTTCGCGCGCTTCTTTCGTGGCTCGAGAACTGGTGCAGCCAGCGTATCGAGATCCGCGCCTACTTCGTCGAAGGAGAAGGCGGCAAGGCGGGCGTGCTGAATGAGTCGGAATGCCAGCGGCTTCTCGAGAACCGTCGCGTTCACGCCGTGCACGAAGGTCTCGTCGGAATGGGACAGCGATTCGTGATCGGCAACGCGATCGAGCAGGTCTACGTGTCGGACTACGATGTCGAGGTCGCCCAGGAAGCGCAGATCGCGGACCCGACCTCGTCGGTGCTTCGGACGGGACGCCAGATCGAAGGGCGAGCGCGGCTGGTCAGCTCCGATCGCATCGCGCTCGATCTCTCGATCGATCAGGTCGGAAACGCGCACCTGCGGCGAGTGCCGACGAGGGCGCGCGAGGTGGGCGAGCTCGAGCTCCCCGAGATCAGCTCCGCGCGGCTCGGCACGCATGTTGTCGTTCCGCGGAGCGGCGGCGCGTTCTTCCGACTCGGCGAGGACGAGGGCGTTCTGGTCACCGCGACGAGCACCGGCTCGGGCTCGTCGCGTCTCGGTGCGGATCCGGCGATGGGACTCTTCTCGGTCGGCTTCCTCACGAGCTTCAAGGCCCCGTTCCGATTCCCGATTCGATCGCTGCTGCAGCGCGTCGGCAACAGCGGCACGCTCTATCTCGATGACAACCTCGACGACGAGGACTTCGACTACGACGAGATGCGCTTCGTCAACGAAGACACGCTTTACGAGCTGCTCCTGGAATCGGCCCTCCAGGGAGAGGACGACGGCGAGATGATGTGGACCGACGGACACAGCCGCATCGGTCTCACGGGAACGCCGATCGAGTTCGAGCGGGTCGGCGCAGTGCTGAACGGGCTCGAGGATCTGCACGCTCGCAACGTGTCGATCGAGTTCGAGCTCCACGAGGTCCAGGGAGCGTCCGGCGCGCCGGGAACGCCGCGGATGTCGGGGGCGCTGACCGCGCTTCACGGAACGACGGCGGCATTCTTCCGCGGTCGAGAGGAAGCCTCGCTCTACCAGTACGACGTCGAGATCGCGCAGAAGGCGACCATCGCCGACCCGATCGTGGCGCACGACTACGGCGGTCTGGCGCTCAACGTGACCCCGATCATCGACCACGCCGGCGATCGGGTGACGCTGCGCATCCAGGGAGAGCTGAGCGAGCTCGGACGCCGAGCCGAGGGCGAGGTGTACGGCGCGGAGGGGATCGGAGGCATGGACCTGACCGAGCGTCGCAGCCAGGTGATCCAGGCCAACCCGGTCCTGCGCGCCGGGAAGCCGCATCGGATCCAGATCGCTTCGAACGGAGACGAGGGTGTCTCGCACGTGCTCGTCATCCGCGTGAGCCTTCCGGGCAAGGGCCTGTAGTCGGCCTCGAGCGTCCCGATCCCGCCGAGGATCGAGTCGCCGTAACGCAACTTCGCGGGGCCCGCGATCGTCGTCGATCGCGGGCCCCGTCTTGTTTGTTAGCCTTCTCGGATTCGCGGACAGGAGGGCTACGCGGTGCCGACAACGGCGGAGACACGTGCGATGGAACGGGCGCTC
>CAZQZX010000225.1:0-11473 GCA_964597885.1 uncultured Planctomycetota bacterium | reverse complement strand
CGATGTCGATCGTCGCGTGATCGACATCGCGGGCGAAGAAGCGCTCGACCTGCAGCGTTGCCTGCTCGCGCGAGGCGCGCACCTCGGTCGTCTCGTCGGGAGCCTCGGCCTTCGAGGAATAGACGAGCATTCCCTCGTCAAGGAGGATCAGCTCCATGGCGAAGAGCTCGCACAGCCGATCCAGGATCGGTCGAAATCTCGTGGCGAATACGAAGGTCCCGTTCTCGTGGAGAAGGCGGATTGCGGCGTAGGGCTCGCCGTCGATCACGGTGAGCACGCCATCGATGTCCTCGTTCCAGGAAAGCTCGGAACGGCCGCAGTCGCGGGTACAGGAGCGATCCTCCGAATGCTGCAGGAGGATGTTCTGATCGAGATCGGCGACCTCGTAGAAGTCGGGCGTCGATTTGAGGTAGCCGAACTCGTTGGCGACGAGCTCGGCGAGGAAGTCGGGATCGCCGGACTCCACGCACTCGGTGATCGCCGCGTCGATCCTCGTACCTCCGAAAGGGCGGCTCAGCCGGGCCAGGGCCTCGAACTGATCGCTGAGGACACCCTCGATGGTGGACAGGCTCCGATCGAACGCGCTCTTGGCGGACGAGGCAGCGGTTCGGGACACCGTCGCGACGCTCGCCGTCACGGCAACGGCGAGGAGGGTGGTGGCGGGCAGCAGCACGCATAGCAGCACGCGGGTGCGGAACTTCAACGCTCGCAGCACTCCGGGACTCGCCACTCGATCCGGGGCGGGGTACCACGGGCGACCATCCTGTCGGTCTCGCCCTCGGTTCGAAGGCTGAGCTTCACGTCGAACCGTGCGTCGGCATCGGCGACTTCGATGGTCTTGCGCTCGAAATCGAAGAACTCTTTCCAGATGACGAGCTTGTACTTGCCGGGAGGAACATCGGGGATGCTGTAGGACCCGTCGGCATCCGCGAGCGCGAAGTACGGATGGTCGAGCACGTGGATGAACGCGCGCATGTGCTCGTGGATATCGCAGCGGACCTTGACCAGCCCGGCCTTGTCGAACTTCACCGACTTGGACTGACCCGGCGCGTATCGACCGAGGTCGAAGCGCTTGCTCTTCGAGTACGAGAAGACCTGGTGGAAGATCGGGTCCTCGTTCGGGAAGGCGACCGACGTTCCGCGGCGAACGAGCATGACGCGCGGGCGAAACTCGAGGCCCTCCTGGCGGATCGTCACGGGGGGCTTCGCTTCGGAGGCCTTGGAAGCTTCCGAGGACGCGGGCTCTCTCGGGGGAGGGGAGCTCCCGTCGACAGGCTCGAGATAGACGACCGCCGGCGAGGCGTCGGCGTCACGATGGTGCTGCATTCCGGGGCCGAGATACTTCTCGAGCACCCGTCGCTTGCGCTTCTGCTTGGCGCCAAAGGTGCAGGAGACCTTTCCGCGAACGGTGACTCCGGGCTCGGCACCGGGGAGGGGGTCGGTCGAGGCCCCTACGAGTACCACGGCGAGGATGAGTGCGTTCATATCGCCGGAGTCTAGCAACCGAGTCGAGCGTGTCGTTCAAACGGAAATCACACACGAGTGCAACGCCTGGCGGGCGTTTGCGTTCGCGGCAAGGGAGGCAGAAAAAGTCGGTGTGAGAGGCGTGTTCGGACCGCCGGATTGGCCTACTCGCAGCCGCGGGTTCGCCGCGACTTTCGGTTGCTCCGCTCCGATTCACCGCCGTTGTCGTCCATCGACGTGACCTCGTAGCGATAGCGCGTGCAGGGTTGGGCGGTGCGGTCGCGGTACTTCGTCTTGCCGTTGACGATGGCGATGCGTTCGCCGTCGCGGTAGATCCCGTAGCGGGTCACGAGCGGCGAGGGCTCCGTCCACTTGAGGATCACCTTCGTTTCGCGCTTGATCCGCGTGCGCAAGTCCGTCACCCGCGGGAGCTCGTCGTCGCCGGCCGTCGTGATGCGGATCTCGGCGAAGTCGGCGGTGTGGGTGATCTGCGTGATCTCGAGGTCTCCGCCCGAGGCGTCGAAGATCTCGCCATCCCCGAGCGCGTCCACGAACATCGTTCGCGAGTTGGAACGGCCGTACCGGGTCACGCTGGTCTGGCCGGCGTACGTCGACGAGAGGGGGCTGTCGAGGCCCGCGCGCCGACGGTACGAGAGGTAGTAGTGGTTGTTCGTCGAGCCGGGGACCGGCACCCGGATCGCCTGCGGATACTCGGCCTGATCGGGCGGGACGTCGAGCGGGGAGAGCCGGAACACGCCGCCGCCGTCCGAGACGTCCTGGATCTTCCCGGACGGGATCCATCCCATCTGATCCTTGTGCGCGCAGTTGTTGTGCCGGTTCGATCCGGGGTTGCCCATGAAGCACGAGTGGTCGGCGTACTCGGAGTCGACGACGCCGTCGTCGTTGCGGTCCGTGGCCGCGTGGTGCATCCCGAGGTTGTGCCCGATCTCGTGGGTGTAGACCGTCTCCCATCCGTCCCAGCGGGAGTTGATGAACGAGCGGCAGGCCCACGAGCTGCATCCGACGTTGGCGTATCCGGCCCATCCGCAGGACATCCGCGGGAGGACGTACATCCGATGCTGCCAGTCCGAGGTGTCGATCCCGTCGACCGCGAGGGCCTCGGCGTCGGCCGCGTTGGCGAGCGCGCTGACCTGGCTCCAGCTGCAGGCGTCGGTGCTGCCGTCGACCAGGTACGGTCCGTACACGTCCGTGATGGAGTCGTCGTTGTGGTCCATCGCGAAGGTGAGCTGGTCGAACGAGGTCTCGAGGAAGCTCGCCTGCATCGACGTCGGGTTCGTCCAGATCTGCTCGATGATCTTTCCGCGATCCGAGGTCGGCGCGTCGGGAAGCTCGATCAGGATGACGACGATGCTTCGCTCTTCCTGCGGGAGCGCGCCCGTCTGCGGCAGGGCGCCCTGGCCTCCGATACCGGCTGCGGGGGCGCTGCCGATCGAGCGCACGGTGACGATCTTGCCGAAGGTCGAGGCGCCGGCGCTTTGCGGCAGGGCCTCGACGAGCGTGATGGTGTCGCCGTCGCTCGGTCCTTCCAGGGACAGCCGGAGGGTATCGCCGGTGCGAAGCGCGTGAAGCTGCTCCCGGGCGGCCGATCCCTGGGCCTCGAGATACCGGGAGACGCCCTGGATCGTGAGGAGATGGAGGGTCTCGGAGAGTCCCTGGTCGACGTCGTCCCAGACCACGACTTCGACGGTGCCTTCGACGAGGCGGGGGGGCTCGGCCCGGGCAGGGGAGATCGCGAGGGCGACCGCGAGTCCGAGGGCCAGGAAGAGAGTCCAGACAGACGTCGGTCGAATCATCCCCGTTCTCCTTCTCCTGGTCCCCTGCATAGTTATTTCTACCCCGACTTGGGCGATAGTCAAACGCGGGCCGTCGTCGGGGAGGCGGATTCCTTGCGTGCGCCCGAGATCTGATCTACCGTCGTGGGGATGTTCTCCACAGCATTTGAACGTTCCAAGGAGCTCGAGCCGATCCCATGCGAATTCCCATCATCCTCGCCCTCGTGGCGATCGTTCTGTTCTCCGCGGCCGCTTGCCAGCACACCTCGACGTCGGACGAGGGGCTGTCGCCGAGCGCGGCGGACGTGAGTGCCCGCCCGCCCGTCGTCGAGAAGCGCCCCTACGACGTTCCGTCGCCGAACGGGACCCGGATGGACGAGTACTACTGGCTTCGCGACGACACCCGCAAAGACCCCGCGATGCTCGCCTATCTGAAGGCCGAGAACACCTACCGGGACGCGATGCTCGCGCCGGTGCAGGGGCTGCAGGATCGCCTGTTCGACGAGATCGTCGGGCGGATGACGAAGGATGACTCGACGGTGCCGTATGGGTACCGCGGCCACTACTACTACACGCGCTTCGAAGAGGGCCTCGAGTATCCGATCTACTGCCGGAAGACCGGTTCGCTCGACGCGACCGAGCGGGTCCTCCTCGACGTCAACGAGATGGCGAAGGGCAAGGACTACTACTCGATCCGCGGCAACACGATCAGCCCGGACGGGAACCTGCTCGCGTTCGGCGTCGACGAGGTCGGCCGGCGGCAGTACACGATCCGGATCAAGGACCTGCGCACCGGGGAGATCCTTCCCGATGCGATGCCCGGAACGTCGGCCTCGATGGCCTGGGCGAGCGACAACAAGACGCTCTTCTACGTCGAGAACGATCCCGTCACGCTCCTGTCGGAGAAGGTGAAGCGGCACGTGCTGGGTGAAGACGCGGCCGGTGACGCCCTCGTGTACGAAGAGCAGGACAACACCTACTACATGGGCGTCGGCACGACCGGGGACGACAAGTTCATCGTCATCTACCTGAGCAGCACGGTCTCGGGCGAGCTTCGCTACCTCTCGGTCGACGAGCCGATGGGATCGTTCCAGGTGCTCACCCCGCGCGAGCGCGGGCTCGAGTACGACGCCGACCACATCGGCGATCGCTGGATCATCCGCGCGAACCTCGACGCCACGAACTTCCGCCTTCTCGAGCTCGCCGACGATCGTACCGGGAGCAAGGACAACTGGCAGGAGATCGTGCCGCATTCCGACGACGTCTACATCGGAGGGTTCGCGCTGTTCGACGACTACCTCGTCATCTCGGAGCGAAGCGAGGGGCTGCAGCGGATCCGCATCCAGCCCTGGGACGGCAGCGAAGGGTCGTTCGTGAAGTCCGACGAGACGGCCTACTCGGCGACGCTCTCGACGAACGCCGAGCAGGGCACGGAGTGGCTTCGCTACTCGTACACTTCCCTCACCACGCCGGGCACGATCTACGACGTCAACATGCGCACCGGCGAGCGCAAGCTCCGCAAGCAGACCAAGGTGCTCGGCGGATTCGATTCGTCGAAGTACGCGACCGAGCGCCGGTGGGCGACCGCCCGCGACGGCGTGAAGGTTCCCGTTTCGCTCGTGTACCGCAAGGGCTTCAAGCGGGACGGCACGGCGCCGCTGTATCAGTACGGCTACGGCTCGTACGGCTCGTCGTCGGATCCGCGCTTCCGTTCGAGCGTCTTCTCGCTCCTCGACCGAGGCTTCGTCTACGCGATCGCCCACATCCGAGGCGGCCAGGAGATGGGCCGGCGCTGGTACGACGACGGGAAGCTCCTGAACAAGCGCAACACCTTCACCGACTTCATCGACGTCACGGAGTTCCTCGTCGACGAGAAGTACTGTGACCCCGAGAAGGTCGTGGCGATGGGCGGAAGCGCCGGCGGACTGCTCGTGGGGGCGGTCGTGAACATGGCTCCCGAGCTCTACAGCGTGATCGTGGCGCACGTGCCGTTCGTCGACGTGGTCACGACGATGCTCGACGAGTCGATCCCGCTCACGACCAACGAGTTCGACGAGTGGGGCAACCCGAAACAGAAGAAGTACTACGACTACATGCTGTCGTACTCGCCCTACGACAACGTCGAGACGAAGGACTACCCGGCGATGCTCGTGACCACCGGGCTCTGGGACAGCCAGGTCCAGTACTTCGAGCCTGCCAAGTGGGTCGCCCGGCTGCGTGACCGCAAGACCGACGACAACCCACTGGTCTTCCACGTCAACATGGAAGCCGGACACGGCGGCAAGTCGGGTCGATTCCGCCGGCAGCGCGATGTCGCGCTCGAGTACTCGTTCATTCTGCAACAGCTCGGCATGGCCGGCGACGCCCGCTAGGGGCGTCCACCGGCCCTTGCCGAATCTCGAAGGCCGCGCCCGATTGTCCTCAAGTCGGACGCAGCGAACGCCGATAACGGGCGCGGCCTTCCCAGGTCCCTCGGCCGCATTTCATCCATGCGGCCCCTTCTCGCCGCTCTTGTGACTCCGAAGCTCCGTCGCGTCGTCTCTTTCTGACCGGGGGGGCGGTGCGTCCGTACCGAGGCTCCATCGGCCGAGCCTCACCGACTTGCTCCTATGGGATCCACGACAGGCGGGCACTCACTGCATGCGGGACGATAGCGGTTTCACCCTGATCGAGATGCTGATCGTGGTCGCGGTCATCGCGGTCATTGCGGTCATTGCGGTGCCGAACCTTCTGAGCGCGCGGCTGAGTGCCAACGAGACGGCCGCGATCGCGACTCTGCGCAACGTTCATTCGGCGCAGATGCAGTTCCAGGGGCAGGGCTTCAACGACAACGACTCGGACGGGGAGGGCGAGTACGGCTTCTTCGGCGAGCTGTCGGCGCTGGTCGAGCCTCGCGTCAACGGCGGGCTGGCGGCTGACGTCATCCAGCCGCCGGCGCTCTCGGGGTCGTTCCAGAATCTCCAGGACAACGGCCTCGGCGCGGGCGTGATCACCCGCACCGGCTACATCTACCAGCTCTACCTGCCCGGGGTCGGAGGCGATCCCGTCCCCGAGGATCCTCTGGGAGGGCCGGGCGGCGGCGTCATCGACGACGATCTCGCCGAGGTGATCTGGTGCTGCTACGCGTGGCCGGTCGCGAAGGACAACACCGGAACGCGCGTCTTCGTCGTCAATCAGGCGGGCGACGTCCTCACCTCCGACAACAGCGTGCAGGACTACTCGGGGCCGGAAGGCGGTCCGGCGGGGCTCGCCGCCTACTCGGGAGGCTCGTTGTCGGATCGACTGTCGATCAACGAGCTGCCGGCCCCGGCGCAGGACACCGGCGTCTGGCGACCGGCCAAGTAGCCCCGGCTCGGCCGAGGACGGGCCACCGTGCAACAAATGAAGCGGGCGGCGTCGTGCTCGGGGCAGGCCTCGCTTCAGGCGGGCGATGACGTCGCGGTCGCCACGATCCCCCAGAACTCGTCGCCGGGCATGAGTCGTTCGCGCCGGACGTCCGTGAAGCCGGCCGCCTCGAGCTCGGCGCACGCCTGATCCATCGTCGGAAGGCTCGTGCAGCCGGTGGTCGATCGCAGGATGAGGTCGAAGTAGTCCGACATCGGCCCACCCTGAGCGGTCGTGACGATCGCGACGCGTCCTTCCGGCGCGAGAAGGCTCCGGCAGCGCGTCCAGAGATCGCGGCGCTCGCCCTCGTCGAAGTAGTAGAGGTTCTGGTGGGCGGTGATGACGTCGAAGGGACCTTCCGGGAGGGCGTCGGCTCGGCGCGCGTCTCCCTGGGCGACCCGGAAGCGATCGGCGAGCCCGGCGCGTTCGAGGGTGGCCTCCGCAAGCGAAGCGACGTCGGCGCTCAGGTCGAGACCGACCCCGCGAGTCTCGGGGTTCCACTTCGCGTAGTCGACGAGGTACGCGCCTGCGCCGCAACCGATCTCGAGGATGCGATGGCTGCCCGTGCCGAGCACGCCCTGCATGAAGTCCAGGATCATCGGCTCGGCGATCCGGGACGAGACGGCGACGAGCGCGCCGTAACGCGCGAGGTAGTCCTGCGGCGCCTCGCCCCGCAGCAGCGCGGGCAGGTTGCGCGCGACCTCCTGGTGGTACGTGACGATCTCGGTCATCATCGCGTCGACGGGGCGGCCGCGCTCGTCGGTCAGGCATCTCGCGAAGCGACCCCGTCGCGAGAGCCGGCCGTCGGAGCCTCGTCGCAGGAGCTTGTGTCGGACTCCCTCCGCGAGCAGGCTCCGGAAAGCGTCACGGTGCACGATCCCCAGCGCCGTCGCGAGGTCGTCTTCGGATCGCGGAGAGTCGAGCTCCCGAAGGACGCCGCACTCGGACAGGGCGTGCGCGGTGTTGAGCCAGGACTGCTTGCGCATGCCGAGTGCGAGCTGCAGCATGGCGAGCTTGTGAGGCATGCGAAGGACGCGGCGGATCGCTCGGAGCATCTCGAGGCCCTCGGTTGTGGTCGGCCCTTCGGAACCCGGCGCCGGAACGGCCGACCCGCTTGTCGCCGGCACGACGCGGATCAGACTACCGGACTCCCGTCGCCCCCACAAGCGAAACCGATCGTTCCCGGGGACACCACCCGGGTCGAGGCTAACCGTCTTGCTCGGCGAGAGCTCTCTCGTAGTCGGCGAGCCTCTCGGCCATGGCGGGATCGGGCTCTCCCGGAGTCTCGTCGATGGCGCGACGCTGGCTCTCGATGGCGGCGGTGTTGTCGCCGCCGATATGTTCGGTCCGGGCAAGGGCGTCGCGGTATTCCCACAGCCGCTGGCCGGCGTCGCGTTCCTCGCGTTCGAGGGCGCGGGAAAGGAGTGCCATCGCTCGCTCCGGGGCGTGCGCCTCCGGGAAGTCCGTGTGGGAGAGACCGACGGCCGCGAGGTGCAGCGTGGCGGCGGGCGCATCCGCGCGCTCGGCGTCGCGAAGGACGAGATCGGACCACTCGCGCCACAACGCGATCGCGTCTTCCTGACGTCCTGCCTTGGCATACGCGAGGGCGAGCTCCTGCATGGCGGCGCGCGTGAACCCGTCTTCGGTACCGAATACCCGGCGCTTGACCGCGAGGCTCGTCTCGAGCGTTTCGACGGCCTCGTCGTGGCGCCCCATCTCCCGGTAGATCCCGCCGAGGTTGGTGAGGGCTCCCAGGGTGTGGTGGGACTCGGGCCCGGCGCTACGACGCAGGGTGCGAAGCGACCTCTTCGCTTCTTCCTCGGCCTCGTCGAGTCGGCCGAGCTGCTGGTACAGGAGGGGGAGGCTGAGCAGGAGATCGTGCGTGTACGGGTGCTTGGCGCCCAGCGCCCGTCGAAACGAGGGGATCGATTCCCGGGTCAGGTCGATCGCTTCTTCGAAGTGGCGTCGATCGGTGCGGACCAGGATGACGTTGCGAACCTTGGCGAGAGTCCTCGGGTGCTCGGGGCCCAGCGCGAATCGGTGGACCGAGAGCGCTTCGTTGAAGTACGCCTCCGCGTCCTCGAATCGACCGGTGCGGGCGCATGCCGTTGCGAGCCCTCCCAGCGCGTTGCCCGTCTCGGGATGCTGCGCGCCGTAGACGCGCTTCATGACCGGTACGGCCTCCTCGAGGACTCCGTGAGCTTCACGGTGACGGCCCATGCTGTTGTAGGCGATCCCGAGGTAGGCCATCGTGCCGAAGGTGTAGGGATGGTGCAACCCGAGCGAGCGCTTCATGCCGGCGACGGTGTCCACGTACATGGGGATCGCCCGGTCGAGGTCCCCGGCCTCGCGGTACAGCCACGCGAGGTGACCCTGGCACCACAGCGTGGCGGGATGGTCCGCGCCAAAGAGGCGCCGCCGCGCGTCGAAGGCGGGCACGATCAGCTCGATGGCCTCCGCGGTGCGCTTCTGTCGCCCGAGGAGCTGCGAAAGGAACTCCCTCGTCTCGAGGGTTTCCGGGTGGTCGGCTCCAAGCAAGCTCGTCCGCCGTTCGATCGTTTCGCGGAAGAGCCGTTCGGCTTCGTCGGGGCGACCGAGAGCTTCGTGGATGCGGGCCATCAGGCTCAGCGAATGGAGGGTATCCCAGTGACCCTCGCCGAGGACGCGCCTGCGCACCGCGAGGACCTCGCGGCAGATCGGCTCGGCTTCCTGGAATCGTTGCTGGTTGGCGAGCGCGTTCGCGAGGTTGTTCCAGGTCATGAGCGTCTGGCGATGCTCGCTGCCGAGGATCCGCTCCTGTCGTTCGTAGACCTCGCGGAGGATCGAGGCGGCTTCGGCGTGACGCCCCGTGGCCTCCTTCAGCATCGAAAGGGCGGCCATCGCCAGGTGCGTATCGATGTGGTCGTCGCCCAGAACGCGCCGTTGACGTTCGAGCACGTCGCGCATCATCGTCTCTGCTTCGACACTGCGCCCGAGGCCGAGGTAGATGTTGGCGAGATTGGATTTCGTCCGGAGGCGATCGGGGTGGTCGGGGCCCAGGATCTCGGTGCTGATCTCGAGGATGGACTCGTAAGCGGCCCGAGCTTCGTCGGCACGTCCCAGGATGTTGTGGAGCTGGGCCATGTTGTGGCGCGTGCGAATGGTGTCGGTATGATCGTTCCCGACGACCCGTCGCTGGGCTTGCAGCGTTTCGAGGAGCTCTTTCTCGGCTTCGGCGAATCGGCCGAGTTGCGTCTGAAGCGAGGCGAGGTTGGCCCGAGCCCGAAGCGTCAGGGGATGCTCCGGGCCCTTGTTCGCGCGGAAGATCTCGAACGCGAGGGCCTGTCGCTCCTCGGCCTTCGGGAAGTCGGCGAGTGCCGCGTAGACCTGCCCGAGGGTGTTCTGGATCGGACCGCCGGCCTCGTGTCCTTTGCCGAAGTCACGATCGAGCGCGTCGAGCTGTTCGAGGAGGAGCTTCTCGGAATCTCGAAACCGATCCTGCTGGAAGTAGACGACCGCGAGCTCGTGCTTCGCGATGATCGCGGAGAGGGGCTCGGGCTCGCCGAGCGTCTCGAGGATCGCGATCGCGGTGTCGAGGTGCGTCTCGGCTTCGGGGAGCATCCAGAGCGTGCGGTAGACTTTGCCGACGACCGCGTGGAGCTCGGCCGCAACGCGTGGATCCCGGACCTCGCCGCGCTCGAGCCTCGCGGAGGTTCTCTCGAGGATGCGTCGGAGGAGCGTCGTGTCCTCGCGCTGCGCCATCTCGGGATCGACGTTCGCGATCATGTCCGTGAGGAGCTGCGTAACCTCGGTGGCGCGCATCAGCTCGCGTTCGGCTCGCGTCGCGGCGTCGTTGGCCTTTCCTTCGGCGAGGCGAGCGAGGCGGGCGTTCTCCTCGGCGCGCTCCCGTTCGTCCTGTTCGCGATCGAGGGCGAGGTCCTTCTCGACAAGGGCCTCGCCAAGCGCGTTGTTGGCCTGGGTGGCGTTCCACCAACCGACTCCCGTCCCGATCGAACCGGCGAGGAACAGGAAGGCGATGGTCGCGGCGGCCGCGAAGGTCTTCTTGCGGCGAGACACGAGCTTTCGGAACCGGTAGGCGGCGCTCGGCGGCGCGGCGAGCACGGGCTCGGCGCGCAGATAGCGTTCGAGATCCGCGGCGAAGGCGCTCGCCGATTCGTAGCGGCGCGAGCGATCCTTCTCGAGCGCCTTCATCACGATCCAGTCGAGATCGCCCGAGAGATGCCGGCGCAGGGTTTCGATGTCCCCGCGTCTCGCCGCGGCAATGGGCGTCGCGTCATCGCCGAGCGTGGAGAGCCGCGTCGACGGGCGATCGGGGTCGACCTCGCGAATCGCGTGGAGGATCGCGTCGTACCCCGACTCGAGAAGCTTCCTCAGATCGAAGAGTGTCGTGCCCGTCAACATTTCGTAGAGCAGGGCGCCGAGGGCGTAGACGTCGGCTCGCGTATCGATATCGAGTCCGCCATGTTCGGCCTGCTCGGGAGCCATGTACTGCGGCGTGCCGATGATCTGCGCGTGGCGAGTGATGAGCGTCTTGGCGGTGAGCTCCGCACTGGTCGCCTTGGCGATGCCGAAGTCGATCACCTTCGGGGTCGGTTCGTCGTCCTGCAGTGCGACGAGCACATTGGACGGCTTGATGTCCCGGTGGATGATGCCTTTTTGATGCGCGTGCTGGATCGCCTGGCAGATCGTACAGAAGAGCTGCAGGCGTTCGCGTACGCCGAGCTTCGTCCGGTCGCAGTACTCGGTGATGGGCATGCCCTGGACGAGCTCCATCACGAAGTACGGCCGACCGCTCTCGGTGCTTCCGCCATCGAACACCTTCGCGATGTTCG
>CAZQZX010000224.1:0-11495 GCA_964597885.1 uncultured Planctomycetota bacterium | reverse complement strand
GAAGGGGAGAAGGGGCTCGCGGAAAACGGAGTGTGCCTCGGGGAGGACCTCGAGTGGCGACCCGTCACGGGGACGCCCCGGCTCGTGACCTGGACGGTCGCGCATCGAGCGACGTCCGAAGCCTTCGAGGATCAGCCGCCGCAGACGATCGCGGTCGTCGAGATCGCGTCGGGAGTCCAGCTCACGAGCACGCTCGTCGATACCGGAGCCGTTCGTCTGCGTGAGGGCCTCGCGCTCGAGCCGGTCTTCGATCGCAGCTCGGCGAACCTGACGCTACTGCGATTCCGTCCGGTGCAACGATGCACACGGAGGGCGAGCGCATGAGTGCCGGACAGAGATTCCGGGACGCCCTTGCGGCCGAGCAGCCGCTCCAGATCGTGGGGACGCTGAATGCGTATTCGGCGCTCCAGGCGAGGGAGTCCGGCTTTCGCGCGATCTACTTGTCGGGGGCGGGTGTGGCGAACGCATCGCACGGCCTCCCCGATCTCGGCGTGCTGCAGCTCCACGATGTCGTCGAGGATGCGCGACGGATCACCGCCGCCTGCGACCTGCCGTTGCTCGTCGACATCGATACGGGCTACGGCAACGATCAGACGATCGCACGGGCGGTGCGCGAGCTCGTGCGCGTCGGTGTCGCGGGGGCGCACATCGAAGACCAGGTGGACGAGAAGCGCTGCGGCCATCGGCCCGGCAAGCGACTCGTCTCGATCGGAGCGATGAAGGATCGGATTCGCGCCGCCTGTGACGCTCGCGGTGATTCGGGCTTCTACCTGATCGCGCGTTCCGACGCGCTCGCGGTGGAGGGCATGGGTCCGATGCTCGATCGAATTCAAGCCTATGTCGAGGCCGGCGCCGACGCGATCTTCGCGGAGGCGATGGGCGAGCTCGACCAGTACCGCGCGGTGGTGGACGCGGTCGACGTCCCGGTGCTCGCGAACATGACCGAGTTCGGGAAGACTCCGCTGTTCACCCTCGACGAGCTCCACAGCGCTGGGGTGGCGATGGCGCTGTATCCGCTCTCGGCATTCCGAGCGATGAGCCGTGCGGCGCGCGACACGTTCCGCGCCATCCGCGGCGAGGGCACGCAGCGGTCGATGGTCGACCAGATGGAAACCCGCGACGAGCTGTACTCCACGCTCGACTATCGAGAGCAAGAGCGGCTCGTCGATGCATCTACGGATCGGGAGGACCGAACATGAGAAGCAGCGGAATCGGCAACGCGAAGGGCCTGCGAGGACAGAAGGCGGGACAAACCGCGCTGAGTACCGTGGGCAAGGACGGGGTGGGCCTCACGTACCGGGGGTACTCGATCGAGGAGCTCGCCGAGCTGTCGTCGTTCGAGGAGGTTGCGTACCTGCTGATGCACGGTGAGCTTCCGTCTCGCGAGGACCTGGCCGCGTTCCGGGCCCGGCTCGTCGAGGCGAGCCTGCTTCCCGTGTCGCTGCGCACCGCGCTGGAAGCCATCCCGGCGAGTGCGCATCCGATGGACGTGCTTCGGACGGGCTGCTCGTTCCTGGGCGATCTCGAGCCCGAGGCCGACTTCTCGATGCAGTCTCATGCGGGCGAGCGTCTGCTGGCCACGCTTCCCGGGATGATGGCGTACTGGTATCGGTTCACGCGAGACCACGTGCGGATCGACACGCAGCGACGAGCGGGAGACGGAACGGCCGCGCACATCCTCGAGATGCTGCACGGGAGACGCCCGGAAGAGATCGATCGCCGCGCGATGGACGTGTCGCTGATCCTCTACGCGGAGCACGAGTTCAACGCTTCGACCTTCGCCGCGCGTGTCTGCGCGTCGACGCTCTCGGATCTCCACTCGTGCATCGTGGCCGCGATCGGAACGCTGCGAGGGCCGCTCCACGGCGGGGCGAACGAGGCGGCACTCGCGATGCTGAGCGAGTACGCGACGCCCGAAGAAGCACGACGAGACGTCCTCGAACGCCTCGAGAAGCGCGAGAAGATCATGGGGTTCGGGCACGCCGTGTACCGCACTGCCGATCCCCGCAACGCGATCATCAAGAAGTGGGCGAAGCGTCTGGCTGAATCCCACGGCAGCGACGCCTTCTATCGGATCTCGGTCGAGGTGGAGACGACGATGTGGGAGGCCAAGGAGCTCTTCGCGAACGCGGACTTCTACCACGCGAGCGCTTACCGCTCGATGGAGATCCCGGGCGAGCTGAGCACGCCGCTGTTCGTCTGCTCGCGAGCGGCCGGCTGGATCGCGCATGTGCAGGAGCAGCGCGCCGACAACCGCATCATCCGGCCCGACGCCGAGTACGTCGGTCCGTCGACTCGCCTGTATCCCAACGCCCAGAGGCGCGCACTCGGAGCCTGAGTCCATGAAGAGCGTGACGACCCCGGAAGCGACCCGCCCGAAGCATGATCCCGAGCTGCTCGAGATCGCCCGCTACGTGACGGATCAGCGCATCGAGAGCAGCGAGGCCTACGCCACGGCGCGACTGGCCCTGATGGACTCGCTGGGATGCGGCTTCCGGGCGCTCGCGTTCCCCGAGTGTACGCGTCACCTCGGGCCGATCGTTCCCGGTACGCGGGTGCCGCTCGGTACGCGCGTCCCCGGGACGTCCCACGAGCTCGATCCGTTGAAGGCCGCCTGGGATACGGGATGCCTGATCCGCTGGCTCGACTTCAACGATACGTGGCTGGCTGCGGAGTGGGGGCATCCGTCGGACAACCTGGGTGCCATCCTCGCGGCTGCCGACTATCTCGGACGCAGGCTCGGCGCGGAGGGGCCGACGGTGCACGACGTCCTCACCGCCATGATCAAGGCGTACGAGATCCAGGGCGTGCTCGCGCTCGAGAACAGCTTCAACCGCGTCGGGCTCGATCACGTGCTTCTGGTTCGCGTGGCGTCGGCGGCCGTTGCGGCCGGGATGCTCGGAGCATCGACCGAGCAGATCGCCGACGTGGTGTCTCACGCCTGGCTCGACGGCTCGGCGCTTCGGACTTACCGGCATGCGCCGAACGCGGGTCCGCGCAAGTCGTGGGCGGCCGGCGACGCGACCAGCCGCGGCCTGATGCTCGCGATGATCGTGATGCGCGGCGAGATCGGGTACCCGAGCGCGCTCTCGGCCGAGCGCTGGGGATTCTACGACGTCTCGTTCGACGGGAAGCCCTTCCGGATGCAGCGTCCGTACGGGTCGTACGTGATGGAGAACATCCTGTTCAAGGTGTCGTATCCGGCGGAATTCCACGCGCAGACGGCCGTGGAGGCCGCGATCGTCTTGCACCCCGAGGTGGCGCCGCGCCTTCAGGATATCGAGCGTATCGTCATCCGCACGCACGAGTCGGCGATTCGCATCATCAGCAAGACGGGGCCCCTCGACAACCCCGCTGACCGCGACCATTGCTTGCAGTACATGGTGGGTGTCGCGCTCGCGAACGGCGACCTTCGCGCCGAGGACTACGAGGACGACGTCGCGGCCGATCCCCGCATCGATGCGCTCCGGGAGCTCATGCACGTCGAGGAGGATCCCCGTTACAGCGCGGACTACCTCGATCCGTCGAAACGCTCGATCGCCAACCGGATCTTCGTCGAGTTCAAAGACGGGAGCCGCACGCCCGAGGTCGAGATCGAGTACCCGCTCGGCCATCGCCGTCGCCGCGCAGAGAGCCTCCCTGCACTCCGTTCGAAGTTCGAGGACAGCCTGTCGCCGGTGTTCGAAAGCGAGCAGGCCGAGCGCATCCAGGACTGGATCCAGGATCCCGAGCAGCTCGATCGAATGCCGGCAAGCGAGCTTCTCGATCGACTCGATCCCGGTCCTGCCTGATCACCGTTCCCGATCCTGTTTCATGAACGGTTCGATCGCGGCGTTCATCGCACGATCGCGTCGGTGATCGAAACTTTTTTTGACGTCCGGTCGCACGGTGGCGCGCACGCACATGGACGTCGTGCACACACCTCGACACGTCGTGCGTTGCTTGACGCATTCCTTTGGTTGTGTTGCAATCCGATTCGATCAATCGAGGAAACATCCAACCCCTTCGCAGGACGGAGCGACACGCACGCAGTCTCGCCGGGCAGCGCGCGGTGTCCGAGTTCACATCATGGATCGGCAACAGGGACGGACTGTGTCCGGAGCTCCGGACGCGCCCTTCCGTCATGCACCGGATCAGCTTCTGGTCCGTCGTGCGCTGGCCGGAGAGGGCCGCAGTGTTTCGATGCTCGTTCAGCGTTTGGCGGGCCTCAAGGCTATTCTGCATCGTTTGAATTGCAGGATGGGGAAGCCGCTCGGCCGCGACGATCTGGACGACGTGCACCAGGAAGTGTGGGTGCGAATCTGGATGAAGCTCGACTCATACGAGGGGCGCGGCTCCCTCGAAGCCTGGGCACGGCGCTTCGGAATCTTCGTCTTCATGAACCGGCTTCGCCGCGCAGCGCGGGAGCGTGAACTCGAGCGAAGCTTGCCGGAAGAGCGAATCCCGGATGAGTCGACGCCGCGTGGCGACGAGTTCCTCGTGATCATCGAACGACTGCTCGACGATCTGGGATCCCCGGAAGCCGAGATCATCCGGCTGAAGCATCTGCAAAGCCTCTCCTTCGCGGGGATCGCCAAGGAGCTGCAGATCCCGTTGAGCACCGCGAAGTCGCGCTACTACCGGGGACTCGGCTGGCTCCGGAACCATCTGCCCATGGGCGAGTCGGGCCCGCAGCCGAGCTCGATCAGCGAGAGCCTGCCTCGCGTTGCGCATCCTCCGGCGGCGGAACCCGTTCGTAGACGCTTCGAGTCGCGTCGCCAGTGACGAAGGCGAGTGCCTGCGGAGGCACGAAGTTCGGATGGTTCTCGCGGAGCCAGGCGACGTCGAAGATCACGTATCGAACGTCTCTTCGCTCGCACCAGGCCAGCCAGTCGCCGTGCGGGAATGTCTCGAATGCCGGGTAGTCCTCGCGGTGGACCTTTGGCAGGAAGCCCGAATAGCCGTTGAGGAGCGGCTTTCCGTGGTCGAGGGCGTAGAGCATGTCGACGACCGTGCGTGCGTACGCCGAAGCCCGCTTCGACTGCGGGAACGGGAGCGCGACGGCAACGCCGTCCGGGAGCTGCGACAGGCCTTGCGCCCATGAGGACGATGCGCGATCCGGGGGGGCGGTGACGAGCCTTCGCGGAATCGGGAGGATCTCGAGCAGGCCCAAGGCCACGCACACGACGGCGAGCGTCGCGTGTTTGCGCCGAAAGGCTTCGCGCAGGCCGAGCATGGCGAGCATGAGCAGGAAGACCTGGACGAACACACCGAAGCGATAGGTGTTGCGCATCTTGTCGAAGCCGGGAACCAGCTCGTGGAGAAGCCGATAGGGGCCGGCGACGCCGCCGTCGATCCGTGGGCCGAGGCTCAGGACGAAGGCGAGGCCCGCGCCGAACGCGAAGAACGCGGCCAGGCGGCGGCCCCGGCGGGAACGCCGCGAAGCGAGGAAGCCGACCACCGCGAGCGCCATCAGAGCCGTTCCGGGGTAGAGTCCGACCCGAAGATCGTCCCGCGTCGAGAGCCAAGGGGCGCGGCCTCCGGCGAGGGTGACGAGCGGGAGGCCGGCGTAATCGAAGGTGCGCGCGCTCGTTCGGACGAGGGCGTCCGCCGAGCGATCGTGGTCGATCGAGTTGGACGACTGTTGCATCGTCCAGGGGACGAGCAGTACGAGGATCGGCAAGGCCGCAGCGAGTCCGGCCCGCCACTCCCGACGCCGCGGGATCCGATGCAGAAGGAACGCCAGGCCCGGCAGCAGGAGCAGCCCCGTGTACACGCCGTAGTAGGCCGACGTCAGGAACGTGATGACGAGCATCGAACCGAGGGCGAGCCCGGTGGACGTGCGAGGCTGTCTCGCCAGGCGAATCGACAACCCGATGGCGACCAGCGACGGCGCGATTCCGGCGAGCTGGAACACGCCCGACTCGGCCGCGAGCGCAGGGAGTGACTGGGCGAGCAATCCGGCGAGCGCGGCGGCCGTCACGCAACAACCGAGGGTGCGGGCGAGCCACGCGGCGGCGATTCCGTTGGCGAGAACCGTGGCGAGGAACAACAGGTTGTACGTCGCGACATCGCCTCCGACGACGTTGCGCACGGCCGCGAAGAGGAAGCCCGTGAAGGGTTGGGGGTCGGAGAGGGCGAACGTCCCCGAAGTCGGGTGGAAGATGGGAGCGTTCCAGTAGCCGTCATAGCCGTCGGCCAGACGGTCCGCGTTCCATGCGAACGTCCAGAGGTTGAAGTAGGGGATGGTGCCCGAACGCTCCGACCCGAGCGGCAACGCGTCGTTCAGATGCGCGGCGAGTGGCCACGTCAGGATCAGCGTGGAGACCACGAACCATCCGAGCCACGCGTGTCGAGTGAGGCGACGCACGGGTTCGATCGATCGGCGGGGTTCGTCGTCGCGATGGGGATCGACCTCGGTCTTCGATACGAGCTCGTTCATGGAGACCTCACCCTTCCTGTGTCTCCAATCGAAGGATGGTCGCATCGAATTCAGCGATGAAAAAAAACGGGGATCGGAAGTCCGAGGGCGAGTAGCGACTCTCCACGTTCGAGGAATCTTGCACCGAAGTTGAGACGGTCCGTTGGTGGACTCCTCGACACAGTAATGGTCGGAAGGGCGATCGCTACTGGTGAATCGCCTCGGCGCCGAGACGACGCTGTTCGTGCAACAGTCAGAGGAAAGCTCGCTATTGGAACAGAAAGGAGTCTCTGGATGCTGAATCAGTTCATGAGCGCGATGGGGCGCCACGTGATGTTGTTCGGAGTCGTTCTCGCGCTCGGTTTCGCGCTGCTCGCCGTGTCGACTTCCGCCGTGGTCATCGAAGACGCCAACCCCGCCAACGAGGGGAAGCGCGAAGCGAAGGAATGGCGCGAGACCACGCACGATGGCTGGGAAGCCGAGAACCGGATGGAAGGCCGCAACTGGGAGAACCTTCCCGAGAACTCGAAAGAGGGCTACTACGAGTCGTGGGCCCACGAGATCTGGGAGTTCTCGGGTAACGAGAACGGCGAGAAGCAGCACGAAGGCCGCAAGGAGCTGTTCCGCGAGCGGGACAAGCAGAAGGAGGTCATCAAGGTCGAAGTCGTACCGCTTCCCGTCAATCGATAGACGGTAGCCGTACGGATTCGCATTGAATCGTGATTGTCGGGTGCGGCCGCGCGCACGAGTGCGGGCGGTCGCGCCCGGTCTCCAGGCCGCAGGCAACAACGACAGCGAACACGGGAGGTCTGTTCTGGCGCTCACGATGCCACCTCGAGTCGAACCGACGATCGAAGCCGACGAGCCGGTCGCGCCGTTCGACGCCAAACCGCCTCGCACCCTCCGACGGATTCGAGCCTGGTTTCGCAGGACGCAGCTGCCGAGCCTCGAGCGAAACGCGGCCGCAGCCCTCCTGCTCACGGTCGCCGGGATCCACGCCGTCTTCGTGGTCCGTGAAGACCTCACCCAGTGGAAGGGCGGAGGCTTCGGGATGTTCTCGACGGTGGATGCCGGTGGGGCGCGCACCTTTCGCGTCGATCTCTACTCGGGCGGCTCACGCTACCGAGCGATCCTGCCCGCGGACACGTCGATCCGCGATCTCGTCAAGGTGACGCGACGTTTGCCGTCGGATCACAACGTGGAGCAGTTCCTCGGCTTCCTCGCCGGGACGGTATGGGTGCTTCGCTCGCAGGAGGGCGGAGAGATGTCGGGCTCCTCGATGGCTCCCGAGGATCCGAGCGAAGAGGCGAGCCGCGAAGCCGACCGGCAGATCGGGCCAGGCGAGCTCATCGCGACCGGGCGAGGGCTCGAGCGCCTCGTCCCCTGGAATCCCGATCGAGTCACCGATGGCAGGGTGATGGCGATCGACCGTGTCGTCGTGACGTTCTTCAAGCTTCGCTACGATCGCGAGACGCGGGAATCGAAGCTCGTACCCATGGGCTCGATGGAGGCACCGGGAATGTCCGCGGATGAGATGGCGGAAGCCCTGGACCTTCCGGTGGACTACCTGAAGGAGAACTGGATGTGATTGCCTTCCTTCAGAAGACGCTGCGGACCTGGGGCGGCGAGATCCGCGACATCGCGAGAATCGACCCGCGCGACGTCGCGCCGCGGCTCACGCTCCTGCTTCTCGTCCTGTACGGCTCGAAGTTCTGGGATCTGCGGGTGCCTACGGTGATCCTGGCGGCGTTCGGCATGATCCTGCCCCGACTGTCGCGCAACCCGTGGTACTGGGGCGCGCTCACGACCGTCATCGCCGTCGGGACGATTCCGAGACTCTACGTCGTCGACAACCACAAGGTCCTGATGGTCTGGTGGTGCGTCGCGCTGACGCTCTCCACGCGGAGCGAGGCGACGCTCGGTCGCAATGCTCGGCTGTTGATCGGTCTTTGCTTTGCGCTCGCGACGTTCTGGAAGGCGATCACACCCGACTTCATGAACGGGTCGTTCATGCATCACACCTTGCTGTGCGACGGACGGTTCGCCGACCTCGCGCGGCTCGGCGCGGGGGTGTCGCCGGCGGCACTCGCCGAGAACGCGCTGCGTCTCGAGCAGCTCTACGCGAGCGAGACCACGGTGATTCGCCTCCTCGACTCGGCAACGTGCGACGTCCTCGCGCTCGGCATGACGTACTGGACGATCCTCGTCGAGGGGCTGATCGGACTCTGCTTCCTGGCCGCCGTCCGGTGTCCGGTGCTCGGGCATGCACGCAACCTCGTGCTCCCGTTCTTCATGATCGCGACCTATCCGGTGGCCACCGTCATCGGCTTCGGCTGGCTCCTCGCGATCCTCGGGTACGCGCAGTGCCGGAAGGACGAGTGGCGATCTCGCCTGCTCTATCTCGCCGTGTTCGTGATCCTGCAGCTGTACCTCGTACCGTGGGCGAGAGTGTTCGATGTCTGACCGGAACCCGGATCGGAGGAAGCGCACGATGAAGGATGCCGTACTCCCGCCCTGGACGGGGCTGGCCCTGGTTCTCGTTCTCGCGGGAACCGCTGCCGCCGTGGATCAGCTCGGTGGGTCGTACCTGCGCGCCCGGAACGTTCCCCAGGCCGACTCCCGGTTGCAGGCTCTCGGTCGAACGCTCGAACGCCTGGAGAGGACGCTCGCCGAGCACCGAAGCGCGCGCGATCTTCAGGATCGCGACGTCGCGTCGATGACGGGGCCTGCGCGATCCCTGCCGGGCCTCGCGGGACTGCTCCACGACGCCTCACGGATCGAAGACCGGCTCCGCATGCAGCCGCGGTTGCTGAGCCCCTTCGAGCCGAAAGTCGATCGACCCACGCTCATCGATGTCGCGCACTCGACGGTTCTGTTGCACGAGACGCTTCGCGATCCCGAGTCCCGTGCCGACGATCGGGCGCGAGCGCTCGTCGCGCTTTCGCGGCTGCCCTATGCCGAGGCCCAGTTCGACGACGACACGCTTCGGCGCTGGCGCACCGAGGCCGCCCTCGCGCCGGACGAGTTCGTGCTCGGACTCCTGTTCGACGTGTTCGCATGGGTCGATGCGCCCCTCGAGGTGTCCGACGTGCTCGTCACTGCGCTGCGCGACCACTCGAGCGAGACGATCCGCCGGGCTGCCGTGGTCGCGCTCGGCAAAGTGGCCGGCGATCCCATGGTGCGGGCGACGCTCGAGTCGGTTCGTACGGGAGATTCATCCCGGCTGGTTCGTGACGAGGCTGAGTCCGTCGTGCGCAAGCTTCGCTACCGCGAGGCGGACGACTGAAGGAACGACTGAGGAAGGTCCCGATGATGAAGCTTTCCAGATTCGATGTACTCGCTTTGGTGGTCGCGTGCGCTGCGCTGGTCGTGGTCCTGTTCGACTTCGCCGGAGAAGTGCGTGCCCGCTCAGGTATGGCGCCGGACGATCTGCGGCTTCAGCAGCTGACGGCGAAGGCCAACCGCCTGGCCCGCGAGCTCGAGATCGCAAAGAACGAGCTCGACAAGCGTGCGACCGCGCTCGAGAGTTTACGCGCGAACGGGCCGTCCGCCGATGACGGGGCGCAAGCGGCGCTCCAGGAGCTCGCGGACCGTCTCGATCGGATCGAGCGTCTGGCGCTGGCCGGCCGGGACGCGAGCGAGGTGCCCCCGACCGAGGCGGACGTCGCGGCCGAACGCGCTCGCATCGTCGATTCGGCCGTGGCGCACGACGCCGCGGCTCGGTTCCAGGGAGTGTTCCTCGATGCCGAGCAGTCGCTCGATGCGCGGGTCAGCGCGCTTCGCATGCTCCGGATGTTCCCGGAGGAGATGGCCGTGCACGACGATCGTGTCATCGACGAGGCGATCCGCCTCCTGGAGACGGCGGATGAAGGGCGTCTGCGCGAGCGCGTGGTCAAGGAGCTCGCGCACGTACGCGACGACCGGCTTCTCGACATGTGGACGCACCTGCTCCGCGTCGAATCGGACGAGGGCTTGCGCTCGGAGGCCGCCGAGTCGCTCGTGACGTTCCTGGGGCGCGGCGAGGCGCGGGCGGCACTCGAAGAGGCGTACGCCAACGACCCTTCCGAGCGCGTGCGTCTGGACGCGGGACTGGCGCTGCGGTCGTTCGACGATGATGATCCCGCCGATACCCGGCAAGACACGAGCGATCCGGATCCCGCGCAGCGTTAGGAAAGATGCCGGCACGTGCCGACCACGGACGCGGATGGCCGACTCGCTCAGACCCGACACAGGAGGGCCGCGATGAAGAACGTTCAGCCCGCGTTGCTGCTGTTGTGCCTCGTGTTCGCTCTCGCCAGCGTGGCGAGCACACAGGTGGTGATTCGCGACATCCCCAGGGCCGACAACGAGTCGTGGAAGGAATGGCTGCTGACCCGCGACGGCGAGACGTACCTGGAGAAGCGGGAAAACTGGATCGAGGTGTGCGAGGGAACGGCGGAGGTGTGCGAAGAGGGGCTTCGCCGAATTGACCTCGAGGCGGAGCTCGAGTTCGAGCTGTGGCTCGATCCGCCGGTGGTGGAACCTCCCTTCTTGGAGAAGATCCACTAGACGCAGTCCGAGTCCCCCGTTCTCGGAAAGAGAAGGAAGCAGAAGCCGGAGCGCAGGAAGGGGCTCCGCCAGAGCATGCGAGAACGAGAACGAATCCCTAGAGCGGCGGCCGTCGCTTCGATCGCGGCGGCCGTCGCGCTCTTCTTGTCGGTGGTCGCGCTGGCGTTCAGCGTGCGTGCGCGTGCGCGGTCGAACGCAGACCGTGAGGCGAGGCCCGGCCTCGTCGACCGGACGCGCAGCGTCTCGGGCGAGGCGGCGGAGATGCGCCGATTGCGCACGCGTCTTCTCGCGCTGGAGGAGAGCGTGGCGGTACTGCGGACCCGTGCGGATGACGGATCGGTCGAGCTCCTCGCGGCGGTCCGGGAGCGGGTGGCGGCACTCGAGGTCGCGCTCGACCGTCAGGCGTCCGGCGCGCGACCGCCGCAATTCCAGGTGGTAGATCCGGCCCCTACGAGGCGCCGCCGACCGGACCTCACGCTCGACTGGGCGCAGCTCGGAGCCTGGCAGGAGCGCACGACCGACCCGACGGTCTCTCCCGAGCACCGGA
>CAZQZX010000223.1:0-11671 GCA_964597885.1 uncultured Planctomycetota bacterium | reverse complement strand
TACACTCTTTCCCGACCCGACGCCCATTCCCGACCCGACGCGGAATGGGCGTCGGGTCGGGAATGGCGCGCGCGGCCGGCCCGGGGGGCGGCGGGACGCGACCGTTTCGGGGCTGAAGGCCGGCGGGTCGCCACGGGGGCAGCTCGTCCGGCGGACACGGGGCCGCGCCGAGCGGGAATGCAAGCGCGGCGAGGAGGAGAAGGGCCAGGCTTCCGGCTCGTTTCATGAGAGCCTCCTTCCGGGGATGGACGTCCGCGTGATGCGGAGGGTCGAGTGAGGATCGGGGCTCCCGGGCGTCGCATCCGACGCGCGGTCGATCCGGAAAGGGAGACCCGAGGGGCCTCGCGGTGCTCACTCACTCGTTCCCGGGGAGGACGGAGATTCCGCGTGGAATCAGGCGGAATCCAGGACCCTGGGCCGAATCAGAGGATGGGGTCGCCGGCGTCGTCCACCACGAAGGCGACGTCGAGCGGGTCGTCTTCGGGGAGGCGATCGTCGATGTCGCATACGTCGTCCAGGACGCCGAGCACGCCGTGGATCGTCTCGTCGACGACGCTCTTCATGAGCTTGCGGACGCTGGTCTTGCCGTCCTCGGGGAGGCTCGCGTACCAGCGGGAGAGCTCGGGATCCGATGCGGCTTCCTGAGCCGCCTCCTCGGGATGCTCGAGCTGTTGCAGGGTGGTCTCGCTGACAAAGTCGTGGACGACCTCGCGGATCGCGCCTTCGAGCTCTTCAGTCATCAGACGGCTCCTTCTCCTCACCCGGGTCTGTCGGAGACTCGGCATCTTCCTCATCGGCCGGCCCGGGCTGTTTTTGCACCCCCAATCCAAAAGCGTTCGCGCGATCGGTTGCGTCGGCGGGGATCGCCCCTAGAATGGGTTGCGACACACGGATATGAGCCGAGGAGGTAGGACTCATGAAAGATTCGAGAGGGGTCGTCCCCGATCGAACCCGGCGGGAGTTTTTGCTCGACGGGAGCCGTTCGGCGCTCGGAATCGCCGCCGCTCTGACCGTCGGTGGCGCCGTGCCGCTCGGCTGCGGGGCCGGAAGCTCGCCGCAAGGAGGAAGCGCGTTGCCGTTTCGCATCTCGCTCGCGCAGTGGTCGCTCAACAAGAGCCTCTTCGGAAAGGTCGAGCCCAAGCTCGCCGCGCTCGACTTCGCCGCGAAGGCCCGGGAGCTCGGCTTCGACGCGATCGAGTATGTGAACACGTTCTTCTTCGAGAAGGCATCGGACGAGCCGTACCTGGCCGACCTCGCCAAGCGCGCCGACGGGGAAGGCGTGAAGAGCCTCCTGATCATGGTCGACCGCGAGGGGTATCTCGGCGACCCGGACGAAGCCAAGCGAAAGACGGCCGTGCAGAATCACCGCCGATGGATCGAGGCTGCCAAGAGGCTCGGCTGTCACTCGATCCGCGTGAACGCGCACAGCGACGGCACGTACGACGAGCAGATCGAACGCGCGGCGGACGGTCTGGCCGGCGTGGTGGCGATCGGCGACGAGGTCGGCATCAACGTCATCGTGGAGAACCACGGCGGGCTGTCGTCGAACGGCGCTTGGCTCACCAGCGTGATCCGCAAGGTCGATCATCCGCGCTGCGGGACGCTTCCCGATTTCGGAAACTTCCGGGTGAGCCCGGAACAAGAGTACGACCGCTACCGCGGGGTCGAGGAACTGATGCCGTTCGCCAAGGCGGTGAGCGCCAAGTCCTACGACTTCGACGACTTTGGAAACGAGACGACGATCGACTACCGACGTATGATGGAGATCGTGCTCGCGGCCGGCTACGACGGTTACGTGGGCGTCGAGTACGAAGGCGGTCGCCTGTCCGAAGAGGACGGCATCCGGGCGACCCGCGAGCTTCTCGAGCGCATCCGCGACGAATCGGTCGCGGCGCCGGGCAACGAGAAGGGATAACCCCGATCCGCCGAGGCGGATCGTCCACGGGAGGTAGCCATCGATGGCCTTCGAGACTGATCCAAGCACCCGTTTCACGATGACGAGTTTGATCGTCATCGCGCTCGCTCTCGTGCTGATCACCTGCAACACGGTGCCGCTCACGGGTCGATCCCAGCTCGACCTCATGGATAGCGCCGAGCTCGCTTCGATGGGCGAGCAAGCCTACGTCGACCTGCTGAAGGAAGAGCCCGTGATCACGCGCGGCCCGGCGGTGTCGCAGGTGCGGCGGGTCGGTGAGCGCATCCGGGATGCCGCCGAGAACGGCGACTTCGCGTGGCCGGAGCGCGGCACCTTCAACTGGGAGTTCAAGGTCGTCGACAACAAAGAGATCGCGAACGCGTGGGCGCTTCCCGGCGGCAAGGTCGCGGTGTACACCGGCATCATCGACATCGCGCAGAGCGACGCGGGCCTCGCGACGGTGATGGGTCACGAGATCGCGCACGCGATCGCGCGACACGGCGGCGAGCGGATGTCGACGCAGGCCGTGACCGAGTTCGGTCGGCAGGGTGCGGCGCAGGTGCTGTCGACGGAATCGAAGCTCGCCCTCGAGATCTTCGAGCAGGCGTACAACCTCGGCGCCGCGGGCTTCGTGCTGCTGCCGTTCAGCCGCAAGCACGAGTCCGAAGCGGACCGCATCGGACTCCTCCTGATGGCGGCCGCCGGCTACGACCCGCGCGAGGCGGTGGGCTTCTGGCAGCGCATGTCCGCAGGCAGCTCCGGGGGGCAGCCGCTCGAGTTTCTCTCCACCCACCCGAGCCACGAGACGCGGATCTCGAATCTGGAGATGTGGATGCCCGAGGCGCTCGAGGTGTTCCGGGGCGAGCGCACGCTCTAGGGAGCGCGGTCGCGGAGCGGGCGCCGTCCGGACGGGGTTGTCCGGACGGGGTTGTCCGGACAAAAAAAGAAGCCGAGGCGACCAGGGGCGGATCGCCTCGGCTCGCTCGCGAAGTTCGTTCTCCGCGAGCAGCCCCAGGGCCTGGCCCTCCCGCTTTCGTGGTTCCGGCGGTGTTCTGACCGGTTCCGGCTGCGGCGGTGCGATCGGTGCACGTTGCCGCGTGTCACGGGAATGAAACGCGCAGGCTCTTTCGTGTCGCTTCCAGAATGACCGTCGGTCTGTCTCGTTCGGCGGCTATCTCTTTGGTGGCGTTTGGGCCCGCGCGATATCAACGGCAATTCGTCATCCCGAGCATTTCCTCGATTGTTCGGAAGAATCGCGCCGCGCGCGCGTCGGAAGCGGTGGGTCCGATCGACACATTCGCGCCGCCCCGGCGCCCGATCAGGAGGAAACGCCATGCCACGTCTTTCCGCTACCGCTCTGTCCATACTGGCCGCCGTTGCCGTGGTCGCCTGGCTCGTCGCTTCGTTCGGCTCGACGTCCTGTACGGCGACGCCCGTTCCGGTTTCATCCTCCGTATCCACCTTCCCGGGAGCCGTGCAGCCGATGCCGCGGCTCGTCGCCCTCGAGGCGAAGGTCGTCGAGGCGTCGAGTGAAGCGCTCGCGCAGGTCGGCGTGTCGCTGAACACGATCCGTCCCGGCGAATCGGCGCGGCTCGACGAGCAGGCCGCGCTGCAACTGCTCGATCAGCCGGACGCGCGTCCGGGCGTGCGTCTGATCGCGGACCTCGTGTACACGATCCCGACGAACCGACCGGCCCGCTTCGCGAGCGGCGTGGAGACGCCGACGCAGACCACCAGCACGAGCGCGAGCGGCATGTCCATCCAGGGATTCGGCGGCTACGAGAAGAGCGACGTCACCGCGACGTTTACCGCGCAGCCGGGCCGCGAGGACTCGATCCTGCTCTCGGTGGACTTCCAGGTGCGCAATCGCATCGGCCGCGGTCCGGACGGGATCCCGCCGACGCGGACCACGCGCTCGGGCTCGTTCGCGGCGGTCTCGTCGAGCGGCGAGCTGCGCGTCCTCGGAGGGATGATCCGAAGCGACGAGGACGCGAGCTACCTGCTCTTCTTCATGAAGCCGTCCTGGATCGAGTGATCGACCGGGCTGGCTGCCCGTGCGGGAATTGCGTAGAGTATCGCCCGGCGAATTTCTTCTACGCGACCCCAGAGACTTCGATGCCATGAGTCCACGTATCTTCCGTGGTGTGTTGATGGTGCTGCTCCTCGCGGGAGCTCCTTCGGGATGTGTCCACGTCGATCCGAACACGAACGACGTGCTCCCGCGTGGAGACCAGCGCTACGAGTTCGAGACGGTGAACCGTCGTGCCAAGGAGCTCAAGAACGGCATGACGAAGTTCAGCGTGATGATGATGCTCGGCTCGCCCGCCGAGAAGTCCGGGGACGGCGCCATCTGGGTCTACCTACCCGAGCGGCCCGCGGTCCTCATCCCGGGTCGCGCACTGCGGCTCGAGTTCAAGGACGGCGTCCTCGTCGAGCACGGCTACCGCGCGGTCATCCTCGGCCAGGATCTGTAGCCGGCGCGCCGCCCTACTCGGGGCAGCAAACGTGCGGCGGGTACAGCTCGAGGTTCCCGAACTGGCAGTCGGTCGAGATCACCGTGTCGTCGGCGATATGGAACGGCACCGGTCCGCCGATCCGAACCTCGACGATCACGGACACGAGCGGATCGACGAACGCCAGCGCCTCGGCCGGCGGATCGAATGTCAGCGTTCGGAACTCACCGTCGACCGTGACCTGCGGATCCGTGATCTTGATGTAGAAGTCTTCCTCGGGCTTGTTGTCGTCCCACTCCGGATCCCGGCAGATGCCGTTCTGGGAGCACGGGGTCGTCTCGCTGTCTCGGCACACGATCGGGTCGGTGCAGCGGCGGAAGTCCCGATCGTCGCTGAACGCGATGTGGATCTTGTACTTCTCGTGCACGAGCGGATCGTGCTCGGCGCGCGTGTCGTCGATGCGGACGCGCACGCTCCACGGCCCGACGCTCGGGTCGGCCGACACGTCGAGCCCCGCCCCGTCGATACGAGGAAGCGCGCGGCCCTTGGCGAGGTGGCGCAATGCCTGGAAGACGAGCAGCTGATCGCCGCGGACATCCTTGCCGCCGTTCGTGCGGCCGACCACGTAGAACGTTCCGTGATCGCGGTTGATGCGGCGTAGCACGCGGTAGTCCCAGCGGTTCTCGGACGCGTCGGGAAGGCCGCCGACCATGCCGTCGACATCGGGATAGAACGCGGCGTGGGCGCCCATCGGGTTGATCCAATCGTGCGTCCCGCCGATCTCGAGCAGCAGCAGATGCTCGTACCGAGATCGATCACGACATACGCGGTAGACGTCGTAGAACGACGGATGGTGATCGCGGTTGAGGTAGGACCACCGCGCCCATCGCGCCCACTTGTGCTCGTCGGCCGGGGAGTCGCTGCACGGATCGTCCTCGGGGCAGAAGTCGGGACACTCGCGCATGTCGGCCTCGTAGCGTCCCGGGCCGGACGTGACGGGGCGCGTATCGAACTCCTTGAAGCCGGACAGACGCAGCCCGACGCAACGCGGGTCGACGCCGCCGGCCGAGATGGCGCCGCCTCCCGCCTTCGAGCCGCCCGAGTACACGGCCTTCACGTTCGACAGCCACGCGAGCGCGCCGGGATCCTGGTTGTAGTAGTCGGCGAGATACTCCTGGAAGAACGTGACGCACAGCATGTATCCCTGCGCGTTCGGATAGCGATCGTCGAAGCGGAAGGTCTCGTCGGTGAGCGTCATCGGATCGCGCGTGCGCATCCAGCGCTTGGCCGCGTGCTGCATCGACGCGGTGCCGGCGTACCCGAACTGATCGTGGATCGGCGGCGTCGGGAGCTGTCCGCTCGGCGGGTAGATGTCGTCCTCGATCCAGATCGCGGACGGGATGCCCTTGCGAGCGAGCACCCGCGACAGCAACGCCTTCTCCTCGTAGCCCTCGCCGTCGTGGGCGCCGGCCTTGTCGACGTACAGGTAGGGCGTGCTCGAGAAGTCGACGTCGTTCGGGACGAAGAACTCCATCGTCTGGCGCGCCTCGCGCTGGATCGGCGGCACGGTGGCAAAGCAGGGGTCGACGCCGTCGCTGCAGTCGCAGTCGCACGGGTCGGCGAGGTCGGGGTTGCAGTATCCCCAGAACGTCGCGCCGCGGAACGACTGGTAGAAGCGCGTGAACTTGCCGCCGACGATCGGGGCCTCGCCGTTCGCGTCGAACTCTTCGAGCGAGCGGGTGAGGATCTCGGGCAGCACGTTGGCGAAGACGGTGTCGAGGTTCACGCTCGTACCGGCGGCCACCTCGACGGGCGCATCGAGATTTCGGCCGACGAGAAGCGCGATCGGAAGTGCGGCCAGGAGGGCGCAGGACGCGACGAGGAGAAGGCGGGCGCGGGAGCAGAGGGGCTGCCGGCGCATCGGGTGCGAGCGCATGGGAGTGGTCTCGGTCCTTCGATTCGATCCGCCAGCCGCCATGCTAGCGGATCGCCTCATTCGATGTCGAGCGGAATCCGGACGGAAGGCGCCGCGATCCGGCCTCCCGGTCGATCCGTGACCTCGGTCTCGAAGGGCCGCCCGGGGCGGTTGCCGGCGAGGTCCTCGAGCGTCCCGCCTACCACGAGGAAATGCATGCCGACGCGCCACGGTTCGGCCGGTTCGAAGGTCCAGCGCTTCTCCGCGTCGTCGATGCGAACGGTGCCCGCGAGCGGACGATCGTACGGATTGCGGACGGTCACGACGCGTTCGAGGAGCGCGCGGTCCACCGGCTCGTCGGTCCGGACGACCAGTGCGTCGCGCGACCCGGGCGTCGGCCGGCTGACCTTCCACCGTTCCGGTGAGGGCGGGGTCCGGTCGGGAGGGCCGACGCGGAACGCCTTGCGGTGGGGCGCGCCGAGCGGGCGACCGCTCACGTCGGGCCACGCCGCGTCGATGCGGAGCTCGTAGCGACTGCCCTCGCGAAGGGGCGTTCCGATCTCTTCCTTCGGGCGCACGCCGCGCTTGATCCGACCGGGATCGAAGAACACCGTGAGCCGCGTCCCCGACGGATCCCAGAGCTCTTCGTCGAGCAGGAGGAACCCATCGCGCACGACCTCGCCGCTCTCGATGTCGACGAGGCGAACCTGCTCGGACTGGTAGCCGCGCATCATCGGCGCCGAGAAGTGGACGTAGAACTTCAGCAGGTTCTCGGGGAGGACGTCGGGGCTCGGATAGACAGCGGTGACGCGGGCGCGCGGCCCGGTTGCCGGCGCGGACGCGAGGTCGACACTGTCGTGCTCGACGCGGCTTCGTTTCAGTCGCGCGCGATCGAACGACACGCGGTAGACGAGGCCGGGCTCGAGCGGGAACGAAGGCACGAACGCCAGGCCGTTGTCGTCACCGGAGGCGAGGAAGCGGCCGGCGACGGGGAGCGGCGCCGGCGCACCGTCCTCATCGAGGACATGCACCCGGAGTGGCGGTGCGCCTTGCGCGGCGAGCGCCGCGGCAACATCGTCCGGATGCGCACCGCGGAGCACGAAGCGTCGTGAAGCGTCGGCCTGCCCTCCGTCCACGATCGAAACACGCACCGCGGACGCGGCATCCTCCGAGGAGACCGCGGACGATGCGGCGAGCGCCGTGCACACGAGGACCAGCGCGCTCAGCGTGACGAGCGTCCGTGCGACCGGCATCATCGAACCGACCCGCCTCCGCGGATCACGGAAGGGCGACCGACTCGAGGAAGAGTCCGCCGTCCCGGCGTCGCACGACGAGCGCGCGCGTGGCGTCGAGGCGATCGAGCTGCTCGATGCCGTCGAGGCCGGTGACCGTCTCGTAGGAGAGCCCGGCCGTGGCGCCGCGTTCGACGCGCGAGGTCAGGCCCTGGATCTTCGCGAGGTTTTCGGTCGTCACCTTCATCAGGCCGCGACGATTGTTCGAGATCAGGATCCAGTCGGAGCCGTCCTTCTCGTAGACCACCATGTCGAGCGGGGCGTTGCGGTTTCCGAGCTCGGCGACGGTCGTGCCGCGGACCTTCGCGCCCGGCTGCAGCTCCGACGTCGGGAACTTCACGAGCGGGGTGCAGGTGTAGGCCGCGAGCAGGTGCGGCTCGCCGGCGATCTCGTACTCGGCGAACGTGCGGACCGGCGCGCGCGTCTCCCAGGCGCCGTGCGCGCCGTGGTAGATCTCGACGCTCGTCCCCTTGCCCATCTCCTGGAACGGGAACGGCACCGCGCGCAGGGTCGACGCGAACTCCTCGTTCGACAAGCCCGCGACGAGCACCTTGCCGTCCGCATAGGCCAGGTCGGTGATCGAGAGCGCGCGGTTGCTGCGCTCGAGCGACGACGCGGGCGGCGCCGGCGCGTTCGGGATCTCGGCGCGACCGTAGCGGACGTCGGTCAGCGACACGAGCGACGTCTCGCCGTCCGGGCGCACGCGGAACAGCGCGGTGATGGCACCGGGTCCGTTGCCGCGCGAGACCGAGAGGTACGCGCTTCCGGTGCGCGGGTGCACGGCCAGATCGTTGATCGTGAGTCGGCGAGGCGACGTCGCCATGATCGCCGCGACCTTGTGATCGATCTCCGCGACGTTGTACTCGGTCGGGCCGCCCGTCATCACGCTCGGCTTCTCGTCGATGCGAAGGGCGAAGATCGAGGCCGCGAGCGGATCTCCGACGAACAGGATGTCGTCGGGTCCGAACGAGATCGGGCCGGGCGAGGAAAGCGTGATCGATCCTTGGTTCGTCAGCGGGTCGGTGGCGGACACGTCGTCGCCGGCCACCGCGGCCGAGCTCGAGAAGAGGAGCGCCACGCCGAGAAGAAGCCATGAGGCGAGGCGGATCGAAGTGTTGTGGGGGTGCATGAAGGTTCCTTTCCACGGGGTCGGTCGGTTTCGACGCTCGCGCCGGCGAGGACACGAGCGATCGCCGGCAGAGATTGTCGCGAATCGGCGGGATGCGGCGCAACCACCTGCCCGGCCCCGCGTGCAAGTCGCTGTTCCGAAGACAGATGCAAGGGCTTCTTCCCGGACGTGAACCGAAGGGGCATCGTCTGCCGATAGGAAACACCCGGGAGACGCTCGGTTCCGGACGGCCGTCCCGTCTCCCGAGATACTCGAGTGAGGAGCATGGATGTCGGTATCGGTCCCAGGTCGAGAATCGAAGGCGGCGCCAACGTCGAGCGCGACCCCGCGCACGCGCATGGTGACGATTCTGCCGCAGATGGAGAACGTCCACGTCCACAAGGACGTCGGCAAGGTGCCTCTGCATCTGGCGGCGGCCCATGGCTACGACTGCGAGATCTGGAGCTACGCGAACGGCGAGTACCCCGATTGGCCGGTCGAGCTCGAGGCACGCCACCTGCGCCGGTCGGGTTCGCGTCTCGCGCACTACGCGACGTTCGCTCGCGCGCTCGCAAGGGAGGCGTCGCGCATCCCGGTCCTCTCGCTGTACCACATCAAGCTGCAGTCGCTCATCCTCGGCAGCCTCTACAAGGCGAAGAATCCGCGTGGCGTCCTCTACCTGAAGGCAGATGTCGACGCGCGCGTGCAGGCGCTTCTCGATTCGCGTCTGCGTCGCCTCGCGGTGCGCCGCCTGCTTCACGTGTCGGATGTCGTGAGCTTCGAGGCGATCGAGATGCACGAGCTCTTCGCGGAGCGCTTCCCCGAGCTTTGCGAGAAGTTCCTGCATCTGCCGAACGGATTCGATCTGCCCGAGGGCGAATCCGCGGGCGACGCACTCCTCCCGAAGGAGAAGCTGATGATCGCCGTCGGACGTCTCGACGCCGAGCAGAAAGCGATCCCGAATCTGCTCACGGCGCTGGGTCGTGTCGGGTCGAAGCTCGGGGAGTGGCGCTTCGAGCTCATCGGACCGTTCGTCGGGATCCAGTCCGAGGTCGCGGAATTCCAGTGCGCTCATCCGGAGCTGGCCGAGCGCGTCGTGTTCCGGGGTCCGATCTGGGATCGCGAGAAGCTCGACCGCGTCTTCCAGCGAGCGAGCGTCCTGCTGCTGCCGTCCCGATGGGAGGGCTTTCCGCTCGTCCTGCCGCAGGCGGCGTGTCGCGGCTGCTTCGTCGTCGGGCACGACGTGGGCGGGATGCGCGACGTGAGCGACGACGGCCGTCTCGGTCGCGTATCGGCCGTCGGCGACATCGATGCTCTCGCGACGGACCTCGAGTGGTGCGTCTCGCATCCTGACGAGGTCGCGCGTCTCGGTCGCGAGCAGCTTCAGCGGTCGGAACGCTTCCACTGGAGACCGATCGTCGACGCCCTCGCCGCGCGCCTCGACGAAGCGCGCGGCTAGAGCGGAATCCGTCAGTTCATCTCGGGCTTCTTGGCCTTCGGCTCGCCCTCTTCGGCCTTCTCGGGCGCGGGCTTTCCGATGCGGATGCTTCCGTTCTCCGAGTGCAGCATGATCGTGGCGTCGATTCGCGTGTCCCGAGGGTCGTCCCCGATCATGCCCTGGCACTGCGTGGTCGTGCCGCGCTCGACGCGTCCGGGAAGCACGATGTCGCTCTCGATGTCGCCGAAGGTCGCGGTCGCGTTCAATCGCATCGAAGGCACCGAGGGTAGCTCGATCTCGACCAGGCCGAACGTCGTGCGGCAATCGATCTGATCGCCCCATGGACCGCGGTGTCCGGGCTGGGCGGCGCGCTTGTCCTTCAGCTCGAGGTTCACGTTGCGAAGTCGGATGTCGCCGCTCTGGTTGTGCAGATGCGTGCTCCGGCGGACTCCCGAGACCTCGATCGCACCAAACGAGTTACGCACCGTGAGCTTCTCGGCGGCGTCTTCGATCACGAACGTGCTGTTCTGTCCCTGCACGTGCGTCTCGCCCCGCACACCGTTCATGCGCACCTGCGCGAAGTCGAAGTTCCCGTTGACGGCGCCTCCGATCTCGCTGAGGCTGACGCTTCCCGTGTGCACCGCGAGGTGGGCGTCCCCCACGGCGCCTTCGAGCGAGATGTCGCCGTGCGAGTTGTCGATGCGAACGTTGCCACGCACGCCCGACAGCCCGACCACCGAGTTGTTGCCGCGGAAGGTGATCGAGCCTCTCACCTTCTCGAGATCGCTCTCGACGTAGGTCGCCTCGATGTGCATGTCGCCCGTCGCGCCGTTCATCGCGAGCTTGCCGTTGCCGACGCGTACCTGGGCGTTGCCGGTCAGCCCCAGGACGTTCGTGTCGCCGAAGCTGTTCTCGATCCAGTGCTGACGACCCTGCACCTCGGCGAGCTTGAGGTTCGTCGTGCGGCCGGTGATCCGCGTTTCGCCCTGGACGCCGCCGATCTCGATGTCGCCGAAGGTCGCTTTCACGTTGACCTGGCCGCGGACATCGCCCACCTTCACGTTGCCGTTGGCCGACTCCACATCGAGCCCGCGACCGACGCTTCGAACGCTCGTCGATCCGAACGAGTTCGCGACCCGGACCGGATGCGAACGCGGCATCTTCACGGTGAGGTGCACGTCGAACGAGGTCTCGTCGCGCTCTTCGGTGGGATAGACCGTGCGCACGCGGAGCTGTCCGCCGTTGTTGTCGACCTGGACGCGGATCTGCGCGCCGAGCTCCAACGCGCGCGGGCCCGCTGCCTCGATGGTGGCGATCACCTGCACCTGATCGCGATCCCAGCCTTCGAGGTCGAGCTGTCCCTCGCGGTGCGTCACGTCGATCCAGGCCTGCGGGCGGACGGTGTAGCTCTCGTCGATCTCGCGCCGGAACTTGGCGGGGTTGTCCGATTCCGATTCCTGGGCGAAGGCAGCAGGGACGGCCGTCGCGATCGCGAGGAGCGTGATCGTGAGACCGGCGAAACGAGTGAGGGCGTCGTGTCGTGCGTTCAT
>CAZQZX010000222.1:0-11674 GCA_964597885.1 uncultured Planctomycetota bacterium | reverse complement strand
GCGGCCACGTTCGCCGGCCGCGGGCAATGGGCGGGGTGCACACCCGCGGCCCCGCGGTGGCTGCCGCCGCCGGACGCGCCGGCGCGGTCCTCGGAGATCGCCGACGTGTCGAGCCTCGGTGCCCCGCGGGCCACGAAGACTCCACCGCCCTGGGGCGCGCGGTTGCGGGTGAGGGTGTTCCGCGCAAAGCTCTCGACCGCGTCGGCCGAAAGCGTCACGCCCCCGCCATAGCGCGACCCCACGTTCTGATGAACCACGTTGTCCTCGACCGTGCACGGGTACTCCCCCCAGCTGTAGAGGTTCATCGCCCCACCCGACTCGGCACGGTTCCCGGTGAACGTGTTGCGCCGGATGGTCGCCGTCGAGTTCAGCGTGGCGATCCCTCCGCCGGTCTCGGCGCGGTTGTTCGCAATCAGATTGTCCTCGAGGACCGGGCTCGCGGGGCCGCCGTTGAAGGTCACACCACCGCCGCTCCCTTCGGCGATGTTCCCGAGGATCCGGTTGTCGACGATTCGAACTTCGCCCATCGAGTAGACCCCCGCACCGCGTCCGGCGCGGTTCCGCTCCACCGTGGATCGCTCGATGCGCGGGAACCGGGCGCGAACTTCGAGCGCGATCCCGCCGCCTTCAAAGTCCGCAACGTTGTCGTGGATCCAGCAGTCACGGATGGCCGCACCTGCCTGCACCACGAGCACGCCGCCTCCCTTTTCGCGGGCGTAGTTCCCGTGGATGCGACATCCGTCGAGGGTCAGGAAGCCGCCCTCGGCGTAGACGCCGGCACCGCGGTTCGCTCGATTCTGCGTCATCACGCAGTCGAAGAAGCGCGCGAGGGTGCCGCTCGCGAACACACCGCCGCCGATCGACGTCGGAGGACGCCTCGAGCCAGGAAGCCCCGAGCCCGGCCCGCCGCCGTCCCCCCCGTTCCGGATCGTGAACCCGCGGAGGATCATGACGCGATCGCGGGACACCATCGTCACGGCATGGACACCGTAGCGTCCGTCGATCGTCGTGACGTCCGCACCGCCGGTGCTCTCGATCGTGAGGTGCTTGCCGCGGAAGTCGATATTCTCGAAGTAGACGCCGGGCGAAACCCGGATCACATCCGCTTCGGCGGCCTGATCGATGCCCTGCTGGATCGACGCGTACTGCTGCGGAACGTCGAGAGTCGCTGCGTGCACGCCTACCGGCAAGCCGAGCCCCAGCCATCCGACAAGGAGCCATCCGAGCACGATTCGCGCAAGCGTACGAACGCATCGCGCGAGACGTCTGTGGAGCGCCACGGGAAACTCGATCATCGTCCGCCCCCTTCGTTGATGCGAGTCAGGTCCTTCCAAGACTCACGCCAACGTATCAGATGGGCCTTCGAGAATCGACGCCGCTTCTACTCCTCCTCCATGCCCTGGATACTGAACGGGAACTTCACGAGAAGATGATCGGCGTGACGCTCGAGGACCTCGACATCGATGTCCATGCCGTCCTTGTCGCCGAACCGACGCGTCGTGACCGTCCCGTCGGGCCAGACGTTCACCTCGATGCCCTGCGTGAACTGCTCGGGATTCTCGGGGAAGACGTTCGGGTTCCACATGAGCACCTGGGCGAACATCCTCCGGACGGGAACGCGCGCTCCGGCCTGACCTTCGGCGCCGCTCGGTGTCGTTCGGAACGTACCTGCCGGAATCGGAATCCGGAGCGGCGGGTTGTCCTCGATCAGCACCGGATGCCACTCGTCGAGCGGGCCGAGATGCGTCGGGAAGACATGCCCCCCGCCGTTGCTGAACGGCTCTCCGCCTTCGCCGCCCGCGATCAGCAAGAAGCACTCGAGCGGCTCGAGCAGCACGTTGAAGACCGCGGGGGCCACACCCGAGCCACCCGGTCGCAGGAAGCGTACGCGAACCTCCGCGTAACGTCCGTTGACGCCCGAGAAGGGAACGCCGTTCTCGACGCGGACGAACTCTTCCGAGAACAGAGCCACGCCATCGTTGGAAGCGCGGACCAGCACCTCGATCTGCGTTCCGAGCGGGCGGATATCGCGCCACTCGAGGATCCCCCACGCCGTGTCGACAGCGCCGCTGTCGTGGACGTCGGACCAGAACCCCTCTTCGCCTCCGAGCGTGTTGTCGAGGAATACCGTGCCCGTCCCGTCCGTGATCGACTCGGGACCGGCACGCTCACCGAGATAGATCGTCGCGTCGACGGCGCCCATCGGGATCGGTCTTCCGCCGACGATGACGATGTCTCCCGCGTTCGGGTCGATGCTGCTGACGCTGTCCGCGTCGCGCTCGGTCACCCACACGTACCCGTCGGTATCGACCGACAGTCCCGTCGTCCCGAAGAATCCGTCGATGATGCCGACCAGCTCGTAGTCGCACTCGCGCGGATCCGGGCAGGACGGCGCGAAGTGTGCGACGCGCGTACCGTCGGCCTCGGCCACCCACACATGCCCTCGCTGGTCCACGGCGACACCCAGGGGTCCGTTGCCTTCCGAGTCGAACGCCGGGATGTCGTAGACCGCGACCCGCGACCGGTCACGGTGGAACTGACGGAGCTGCGAACGCGGAGGATCGGCGCACTCGAAGCAGGTCGTGAAGACGTTTCCGGTCGCTCGGTCGAGCGCGATCCCGCGACTCCGAGCGTTCAGGCCGCACTCGATCGTATCGAAGACGGTGTCGTACTGCAGCGTCTGCAGGTCGGCATCCCCTCCGACGCACTCCCGATCTCCGATCGACCAGAGGATCCCGTCACTGTCGACGAGCCCGCCGCTTCCGCCGCAGTTCTCGTTGATCTGCGTACCGGCGAGCGCGACGCCGGTAAAGCCGCTCACCTTCTCGTGGAACGCACTCGGCGACGGACAGTTCGACGTGCCGCCCACCCAGACATCGCCGGCCGGGTCCACCGCAACGGTTCGCGCGTACCAGCCGTTGACCCGGGTGAAGTTCAAGATCGCCTCGTCCGTCGCGGTCGCAACGCCTCCGCACGTATCGGTCCCGTTGCGGTTGTTCCACGGCAGGATGTCATTGAAGCCTCTCGAGGTCCGGATGAGCCCGTCTCCGTCCCGGTCGATGCAAGTGTTGTACTTGAAGGGCGGCTTGAGCCATTCGCCGTTCGGATCCTCGACCGTCGCGCATTCCCCGCCGGGCGGAGGCACACAATCCGGGTCGAGCTTGCGCACGCGCGTTCCGCCGATGATGACGCCGACACGCGTGACGGAGCCCGGTCGGAACACGCCGTCCGGAGGACAGAACGCGCCTCCGTGCGCTTCCGAATTCGCGACCCAGACGTTGCCGGCACCGTCGACGGCCGTGCCGACGGGCATGCGACCCTGCGATCGCGGCGCCGATCGGTAGAGCCCGATCAGCTTCTTCTCCCGGACGTCGATCCGAGCGACTGCGCCGCGGCCCGTGCACGGAACCCACAGGAACTCGAGCGGTCGTCCTCTCTCCGTCAACTCCAGCCGACTGAACTCGTCATCGTCGTTGAGCTGGATCCCCACCGAGACGAGGACCCCCTCCTCGAAGTCATCGCGGTCTCGCCAGATTCGCTGCGCCTGTATCTCGGAAGCCGCCATCCCGAGAAGCAGGAGAGCGACCGTCCAAAGCGTTCGGTACGTGGTGCGGTTCATCTTCCCTGTCTCCTTCAGCATCACTGCACTTCCATGAGGAGCGCGTTCGTCACGCTCACCGGCGTGCCGCTCTCCGACTCGGGGTTGAGAATGATCCCCTGGAGCGTCCAGACCGAGCCCGGCGGCAGGTTCTGTGGGTCGCCACCGGGCAAGGAGAACACCGTGGTTCTCGCCGGAGCCGGCTGCGCGATCGGCGGGTCCGGGATCGGCGCGCCGAAGTACGTGCTCTCGCCGAGCTCATCCCTCCGCCCGAGGTTGTTGAAGACCGCGACCGGGTCGGCTCCGTCCGACGTGAGCATCGGGAAGCACGACACCCCGAGCTCGAACGGAAGCACAGTGGTCGTGCTCGGGCTCGGCTCATCCCGGTTGAGGTGGACGACGTACTTGCCTCGCGGGCCGCTGTCGGGCCGATTGAGGAAGAAGCGGATCGGGCCGTTCGCGCCGACCCGGACTTTCTGGCCCTCGCCGATGCCCTGCAGTCCGTTGATCGAGAGCACGTTCACGCCCTCGATCCCCTGGCACGGCGTAACGGACCCGATCGTCGCGAGGCTCCGCGCGATGCGCACGCGCGGATTCACGTCGCCCGTTTGCGGGTGCGTGCGCAGGCGCCCCGGCGCCGCGAGAAGATCGCGCATGACGCGCGGATCCACGTAGGCACCGGTCAGCTCGAGCGAAGCTTGCTGCAGGACCGCGACCATCCCCGTCACGTAGGCCGCAGCCGCCGATGTGCCTCCCACCTCACGAAACGCCGCGATGTTCTCGTCCGGGTAGTACAGGTTGGCGGTCATCGCCTTGTCGCCGGGCGCGTAGACGTCGAGCCGCTCGGACACGTTCGAGTAGCAGGCGATCATGTCGCCCTCGGTCGCGGCGTCCTCGCATCCCCACAGCGTGTCCGGACATCGCCCCGTCGCCGTACCCGGCGTGCACGAGCCCGGCTGGATGCACTTGCCGACGTTGAGCACGTCGGCATCGTAGACCGACCCGACGCTGATGACGTCGCTCAGGCACCCCGGCAGTGCGATCGCTTCGCAGTAGCCGTCGTTGCCCGACGAGGCCACAATCGTGATCCCCGCATCGATCGCATTCGCGGCCGCCGTCGTGAGCGCGGGCACGAACCCGTCGCAGGTCTCTTCGAAACGCCCGCCCCCGAGGCTCGTGTTGATGACGAGGATCGGGTTCTCGGGATCGAGGAACATGTGGGTCACGCACCAGTCCCAGGCCGCGGCCACCGCCGCCGTCTGAGCGACCCGCGTCTGGCCGCGTGTCACCTTCACCGCGTAAAGCTTCGCTTCGAGAGCCGTCCCGCCGATGTAGTCCGCGAATCGCGGCGGCAGGAAGTCCGGCGGTGGATCGAGACCCGCCGCAACGCCGGCCATCGCGGTCCCGTGCCCCTGAAGATCGATCGGATCCTCGGAGCCGGGATCGCCGAGGTTGATCCCTCCGATCACCTTGGCATTCCCGCCGAGCACGGCCCCGCCGAAGACGGGATGCAGGTAGTCAATTCCGGTATCGCACATCGCGATGGAGACACCGGCGCCCGGAAACGCGAATCGGCTTCCCAGTCCGTCGATGAGACCGAGCCCCTGCTCCGAGTGGAGCTCCAGCTCGTACACCGACTCGATCGCGGCGACGACGCCCTCCGCGAGCAACCGCCGCAATCCCTCGACCGTCGCCTCTGCCCAGACGCAGGCTTGATTGTCGAAGCGGCGTCGAACGCTGAGGTGCGGCTCGGAGACGCGCGCGAGAAGATCGTTCTCGATCTCGCGAACACGGAGCGCGTGCTCGGCGAGGGCGATCGGATCTCCCCAGCCGGAAAAGCCGTCGATCTCCGGTGTGGATACCAGGTGCACAAGCACCGGAACCCGCTCCTCACCGGCCGCGAAGCCTCGTTCGAGCGCCGCGGCGTCCAGCACGCGCGGGTCCTGGAGGATCGCCCGGATGCCGGGATCCGAGCCACGGAGGGGGAGTACGAAGAGGGCAAGCACCGCTCCAAGGGCCAGAATCGCCCCCCGCCGGTGCGCCCGATTGAACCATCGGGGCATCACGCTTCTCCTTCCAACGCGACCCGGTCAGATCGCGTCACCACGTCGGAGTGCAGGCGTTGCGCGCGGACCGATCGCCGCGCGGGGGGATTCCATGGGCCCCAGGGGCTTAAGCGCCAATTGAACGCCTTCTGCCTGGTGAAATCAACAAATAACCGATGGGGCCGGGCCCGACCTACGGCAACTTGTCGTCTAAGCACTCGATGTGGCCCGCATTACGTCTCGCCACACCGCGGCCAGGCCCTGACCGTCGAACCGGCCAGCCGCTTGGAACGGTCGAACCGGGCCGATAAGATGCCGCCATGAAATCGATTCCCTGCTCTTCCCGATGCGAAGGGTCCGTGCGGATCCTCGCGGTTCTGCTCGTCATGGTCGTGATGGTCCTGGGCGTCGTCCTGAGCGGGGTTCTCGACCGCCAGGCCGAGCCGGAGCGTTCGGACACCGATCGTTCGTCGGAAGTCTCGGGCGAGGACGGTGCGCCGAGCGAGCCGGCCGACGACGAGATCACCGACGCACCGACCGAGCCCGCGACGCGCACGCTCGTCCCCGTGAGCTTCCCGACCCCTCCGACGCCGCAGTGGATCTGGGGCACGGAGGAGCCGGGTGAGAACGAGACGGTCTGGCTTCGTCATCGAGAGGCGTCGCTCGCCGAGGGCACTCGCGTCGTGCTTCGATGCACGGCGGACAACCACTCCGTCGTCCGGGCGCAGGGCGAAGAGGTCGCCCGCAGCGACGACTGGCAATCCGTCACGACCGTCGAGCTCCCCCTCGACACGAGCCCGGACGAAGGCCAGCCCTCCCTCGATCTCGTCATCGAGGCGAAGAATGACGGCGGCCCCGGCGGTCTCATCGCGGTTCTCGAGATCACATCGCCGGACGGCGACACGCGCTACGTGGTGTCGGACGCATCGTGGGAAGCCTCGGACGACGACTCGTTCGCCGAACCGCGCCCCGCCGATATTCTGGCCGAGCACGGAAGCGGCGACTGGGGCTCGGTGCCCGGCCTGCTCGGCACGGACCTCGACCGGTCGATTCGCGTTGCCGAGGGATACGCGGTCGAGCTCGTCCACACCGTCACGAAAGATCAGGGATCGTGGGTGAGCCTCACCGTCGACGGCGACGGACGACTGATCGCCGGCGACCAGTACGGAGGTCTCTTCCGCATCACGCCCTCGCCACTCGGCAGCCCCGCTTCCGAAACGGTCGTGGAGCCGATCGAAACCGAGGTCGGCGGCGCGCAGGGATTGCTCGCGCTCGGTGACGACCTGTACGTGGTGACGAACGGCGACTTCGCCGAAGGCTCGGGGCTCTATCGACTGCGCGACACCGACAGCGACGACCGCTACGACGAGTGGAAGCTCCTTCGCGCCCTCGAGGGGAACCAGTCCGAGCACGGCAACCACGCGCTCGTCGAAGGGCCGGACGGCATGCTCTACATCGTCGTCGGCAACCACATCGACCCGCCCTCGCCCGAGAAGTCCACGGTGCCGCGCGTCTGGGACGAAGACCATCTGCTGCCGCGACTGTGGGATCCGCGAGGTCACGCCGTCGGCAAGCAGGCCCCGGGCGGCTGGATCGCTCGCATGGACCGCGACGGCGAGACGTGGGAGCTCTACTCCACCGGATACCGCAATCCCTACGACCTCGCCTTCAACCGATCGGGCGATCTCTTCACGTACGACGCGGACATGGAATGGGACATGGGATCGCCGTGGTATCGGCCGACGCGCGTCAACCATGTGACGAGCGGATCCGAGTTCGGATGGCGCTCGGGCTCGGGAAAATGGCCGACGTACTACCCGGACAGTCTTCCGGCCGTGCTCGACATCGGGCCGGGATCGCCGACCGGGATCGCGTTCGGTTACGGTGCGGCATTCCCCGCGCGCGACCGGGACGCGCTCTTCCTGCTCGACTGGACGTTCGGCACCCTCTACGCCGTGCATCTCGAGCCTGACGGCGCCACGTACCGTGCGACACACGAGCCATTCCTCACCGGAAAGCCGCTTCCGCTCACGGACGTCGCCATCCGGCCCCAGGACGGCGCCATGTACTTCACGCTCGGCGGCCGACGCGTCGCGTCGGCGCTCTATCGCGTGCGGTATGTGGGCGACGAAGCGACGAACGACCGTGGTGAACCGACGGCCCCGACCGAAGAGTCGCTCGTGCGACGCGAGCTCGAGGCCTTCCACCGCCCCGACGCGCCGCCCGAGGCGATCGCGCTCGCATGGGAGCATCTCGAGCACGGCGATCGCTTCGTTCGATACGCGGCGCGCGTCGTTCTCGAGCACCAGCCGGTCGAACGATGGATCGATCGCCTCTCCGACACCAGGAGCGTCCCGCGCAAGCTCGCGCTCGCCCTCGCCCTGGCGCGCGTCGGCGGCAAGAAGCACCACGACGCCCTCGTCGACTTCCTGCTCTCGATGCCCTACGAGTCCCTCGGCATCGAGGAACAGATCGAGCTGATGCGATGCTGGGCCCTCACGTCGATTCGCACCGGAAAGCCGCGCCCGGGAATCTGTCGCGAGCTCAGCGGTCGGATCGAAGACGTCTATCCGACGGGCGACGACCGCCTCGATCGCGAGCTGTGCGACATGCTCGTGCACCTCGGCTCGCCGCGCGTCGTCGCGCAGACGATCTCGCTGCTCGAGCGGGCGGATCCGAGCGCGCTCGAGCTCGTCGACGACGACCTCCTCAGCCGGAGCGACCGCTACGGCGCGGACATCCTCCAGATGGCGACCGCGCCTCCGCAGCTCCAGCAGGTGCACTACGCGCTGGCACTTCGCAACGCCGAGGTCGGGTGGACTCGCGACCTTCGCGAGCGGTACTTCCTGTGGTTCGAGCAGGCCAAGTCTGCGCGCGGCGGCAGGAGCTACACCGGATTCCTCGACGCGATACGCAAGGACGCGCTCGAACGGATCCCCGAGAAAGAACGCGCCCGCTACGAGAACCTCGGCGCGACCCCGCCCCCCGGCTTCGACGCCGCGGTCCTGCCGCGAGGTCCCGGTCGCGCGTGGACCGTGGACGAGATCGAACGTCTCGCGAAGGACGGCATGACGCACCGGAACTTCGAGCGCGGGAAGGAGCTCTACGCCGGCGCCCTGTGCTACCACTGCCACCGCCTCGCGGGCGAAGGATCGGCCGGAGGCCCCGACCTCACAGCACTCGCCACGCGCTTCTCGCTGCGCGACATCCTCGAGAGCACGCTGTGGCCGAGTCGGACGATCTCGGATCAGTACACGCAGGACGAGATCGTGCTCGTCGACGACACCGTGCACGTCGGCCGCGTCGTCGGCAAGGACGACACGTCCATCACGATCCTGCCGAGCCTCCTCGAGCCCGACGTCACGATTCAGATCCCGACCGACCGGATCCGGGAACGTCGCGTGTCGACCGCATCGCCGATGATGCCGAACCTCTTGACGCGAATGGCGCCGGGCGAGGTCCTCGATCTGCTCGCGTATCTGCTCTCGAGCGGCGATCCGTCGGCGCCCGCGTTCGCGCCGGCCGGGGCCGCCGCGTTCGAGCCGCTCTTCGACGGCGCGACCCTCGACGGCTGGAAGAGCGACGTCGACGCGTGGTCGATCGAAGACGGTGTGCTGGTCGGACGCACGACCGAAGGATCCGATGCCGCGGAAGCCGGCTCGTATCTCGTCCTCGATCGCGAGCTCCCCGACGACTTCGAGCTTCGCTTCGACGTGAAGCTCGACGGCGAGAACAACTCGGGCGTGCAGTATCGATCCCGCACCACCAAGAAGGGACTGATGGCGGGCTACCAGATCGACATCCACCCGAAGACGCAGTACCAGGGCGCGCTGTACGAGACGCGCGGGCGGAAGGTCCTCGCCGAGCAGGGCCGGCGCATCGCGATCGACGCCGCCGGAGAATCGCGAGATCTCGAAGGAGCCACTCCCCCGCCGCTCGACTTCGGGACCGACCGATGGCGGACGTACACGGTGCTCGCCCGGGGCAACCGGATCGAGCACCGCATCGACGGCACGGTGACCTGCATCGTCGAGGACGACGGGAGCAGCGACCGCACGCGCGGACGCACGCTCGCGCTCCAGCTTCACCGCGGCGAGCCGTACGAGGTCCGCTTCCGGAATCTGGTCGTGCGCCCGCTGCCCTGAGTCGCCACGATCCGAGAGCGAACCGGCACGGGCCCTTATCCGGGCTCGGCTCATGCGGTAGAAGCACTTACGACGTCCCTGCAAGGATCCGGGGCGCGCGCGACTCTCATGGCTCGGGCCGCGGCTCGGTTGTCACAGCTCTTCGCGTTCGAGTAGAATCCGGGATGCCGTGAGGGACGCACCCCTCACCGGTCTCTTTCTCCCGGTATCCAAAGGCCAATCACCAGCCAGCCTGAAACCCCAAGTGATGAGGAGTGGGTCCATGTCTCGAAGCCTCTTCCCGATGATCGCCGTCGTGGCGTTCGTCCTCGTGAGCTCGGCCGACGCCGGCGATTGGATGCGCTTCCGCGGTCCGAACGGCTCGGGCGTGAGCGAAGACCAGAAATCCATTCCCACCACGTGGGGACCGATCGAGAACCTGAAGTGGAAGGTCGCCCTGCCGGGCAACGGCCAGTCGTGCCCGATCGTCGTCGGGGACAAGGTCTTCGTGACGTGCTGGAGCGGCTACGGCATGAGCCAGGAAGACCCCGGCACGCAGGAACAGCTGCGCCGCCACCTGGTGTGCCTCGACCGCAAGACCGGCAAGGAGATCTGGAAGACGACCGTCATGCCGGTCCTTCCCGAAGACGAGTACCGCGGCATGTTCGCGCAGCACGGCTTCGCGTCGCACACGCCGGTCTCCGACGGCACGAACATCTACTGCTACTTCGGAAAGTCGGGCGCCGTCGCGTACGACATGAACGGCAAGGAGCTCTGGCACAACGCGAACACCGGCACCGAGCTCGACCCGCGCAAGTGGGGCTCGGCCTCGAGCCCGATCCTGTACAAGGACACGCTCATCATCACCGCGACGGCCGAGTGCGAAGGCATCATCGGCCTCGACAAGAAGACGGGCAAGGAGCTGTGGCGCCAGGAAGCGGCCGGCTTCAACTCGTCGTGGGCGACGCCGGTCCTCACCGAGGTCGAGGGCCGCACCGACGTGGTCATCGCGGTGCCCGGCGAGATGTGGGGCATCAACCCCGAGACCGGCAAGATGCGCTGGTTCAGCAAGACCGTGCAGACGAACTCGGCGTGCGCGAGCCTCGTCGAGTTCGTCTGCAAGATGCGCTGGTTCAGCAAGACCGTGCAGACGAACTCGGCGTGCGCGAGCCTCGTCGAGCGCGGCGGCATCCTGTACATCGGTGAGTCGGGCCCGGGCGGCGGCGGCGGCATCGCGGTGAAGGGCGGCGGCACGGCCGACGTCACCGACACGCACGTCGTGTGGAAGGGTCGCCAGGCGAACCGCATCGGTACGCCGATCGTGCACGAAGATCGCCTCTACATGTTCGGCGGCGGGATCGTCGCCTGCTACGACGTCGAGAACGGCAAAGAGGTCTACAAGGCGCGCATGCAGGCACCGGATGCGCCCGCGGCCGGCGGCGACTCGTCGGGCGGACGCCCGCAGCGCGGATCGCGAGAAGCGCGCTCGCTCGGAGGCGGCAGCAGCCGAGGCGGAAGCCGTGGCGGTCGCGGCGGGTTCAACTCGTCAGACTACGCCTCGCCGATCCTCGCCGACGGCAAGATCATCTTCACCTCGCGCCGCGGCAACATCTTTGTCCTGAAGGCCGGCGACGAGTTCGAGCAGCTCGCGTGCAACCGCGTCACGCCGGATCAGGAAGACTTCAGCGCGACGCCCGCCGTCAGAGACGGCGAGATCTTCTTCCGCAGCGACAAGTACATGTACTGCGTCGCGAACGTCCCCGGCTCGAAGGAAGCGGCCGAGAAGGCGGCAGCCGCAGCGGCGGCCAGCCAGCCGGCGTCGGCGTCCGAAGGCGGAACCGGCGAGGTCGCGGCCGAGGGTGCTGCAGGCGGCGGCCGCAGCGGCTACGGCGACGGCGGACGTCGCG
>CAZQZX010000221.1:0-11687 GCA_964597885.1 uncultured Planctomycetota bacterium | reverse complement strand
GGCCATACGTCGTAGACGAGGGCTGGATCCGTCGAGATGACGCTGACCCACGCGCTGCGTTGGAGGAACGAGTGCTATCCAGTGAGCAGTTCATCTTTGATGAGCCGCATCTGATGGCGATGGCCCAAGACGCTGGCATCGTTGTCGCCGCAGCGCTGGACGCGATCGAGGACCTGGAATGCGTTCGGCCTGTCGGTGACGCATGGGTGCGCTGGGTCGGGTCCATTCCCGACAAGGCCGAGGTGGTCTTGTCTCTGCTTGGTGAGCCAGCCACCGCAGAAGACCTCCTCTCGCATTTCATCTCGACGCGAAGTCTCACCAGTGTGAAGAACGCCTTGGCGATCGACGACCGATTCATTCGGGCGGGCAAGCACACGTGGGCGCTGGCTCGATGGGGCGTGGAGGAGTACTCCGGGATTGTCGAGGAGATCAAGGAACGGATCGAACGAGACGGCGGATCAACCCCGCTCAACCCTCTCGTGGAAGAACTCGTCTCGCTCTTCGACGTCTCTGATGCTTCGGTCCGAAGCTACGCAGCGACCCTGGAGTTCGTGATCGAAGGCGGTCATGTTCGGCTGCGAGATGCCTCAGAACGAGCCGTGACCGTCAAACAGCTTTCGGACACTCCCCGCGTCTACCGGGTCGGATCAGGCGAGATTGTCACTCGTTTCGAAGTCGATCGAGACGTGTTGCGCGGGTCTGGGCAGTCGGTGAGCTCGGGACTGGCTGGTCAGCTCAGGCTCGCTCCTGGCGAGGTTGTGGCTTTCGCGGGCGAACATCAGGAGATCCGGGTCTCGTGGCGCCTCTCCGCGACGACTGGCCCCGATATCGGTTCCCTTGGTCCCACTGCGATGGCGCTCGATGCTCGTCACAATGACAACCTGGTTGTTGCGTTCGATCTGGTGCAAGAAACGGCACACGCGTGGGTGGTTCCTCAGGAGCTTGCCGGGCTTGAACGACTCCGCGCGTTAACTGGGCTGGGCGAAGGGGGCGATGTCGAGCGGGCCCTCGCCGAAGCGATCGGTGTGGCGACGACCGAACTCCGTGGGGCGCTAAGGGCGCGACACGAGAATGATCTCATCGACCTGCTCGTATCCGAGTCAGCCGATGCCCCGTCTCGCCACGTCAGTGAGCTCGCCCAGTTTCTCGACGACCTATGAGGAGGGGGGCTGGAAGCTCCTCGGCCTGTCTAGTGGAGGACTTCATCGAAGTTCCGGTAAAGCGCGAGCACGGGGCTGGGCGCGCCTGACACGGTGTCGAAGAGCCAGCCGAGCCCGCCGTTGGCGTACTCGGACGCGGTCGCGACGATTCGATTGGCCCACCCGGGGCCTTCCATCGCGTCTGCGCCACTCGTCGCGAGCGCGATGAGCTGAAGGTGGGCGATGCGCCATGGGTCGCTGTCGAAGATCACGCCAGTCGCAAACTTGGTTTTGTCGTCGGGGAGCGGAGATCGTCGATCTTCGCGCAGGCCGAGGCAGAGGCCCGCCCACCAGACATCGATCATGCGGGGGAACGGACGGGCGTGGTCGCTTTGTGATTGCAGGTCGTCCATCCGGTCGCGGTAGGTTTTCGCGATTTCGATGTCGGCGCTGCTGAACGGGTTGGCGATGCTCATCGGGCGTCGGCTTCCTCTGCTCGAAACGCGAGTCCGTGCTCGAAGTCGGATGTGCGTGCACAGATGCGGCAGGTGGTGTTGATGTCGCAGGTGCAAAGGCGGGCGTAGGGCCGGTCTTGGCCCCATGGGTGAGCGAGGTCTCCGGCGTCTTTGCTGCATGTCATGGTTCGCGACATACCTGCGGCCTTGAGCAGCTCGCTTTCGACGTCGTTGATCTCTGAGCGGGTTAGCAGCAACAGCAGCTGGAATGGCACGCCGGATGCGCTGGGGGTTGTGATGGCTTCAACCATTCGCTTCTTCACCGCTCCAGCGACCATCCCGAGGGGTGTGTCGATGGTTCGGGGCGCTTCGACGCCGGCGACTTCCATGAGCGACCAGATGAACGACAAGGTGAGGGCGCGTTGGGACGCACCGTTGATCTCGGCGTCGAAGTCCAGGGTGTTGCCCTGGGGGGTGCGGACGTCGATATCGAAGGAGTCCTTGTTGATCTGGACCGATCCGAACACCGACGAGTCCAGCTCAGGGTCGGAGCCGACAATGTCGAGGAACATCTGTCCCATCTGCTCCTGGACTCGTTCGACGTGGTCGGACTCGAGGGTCGAGATCATCTGGTCGACGAGATGGGCTAGGTCGCCTGCAACGTCGTAGCGGGCCCGCTTCATGGCGGACAGGTCGGCTTCTCGCTCGAGCCGGGCATACGTTTCGGAGGCTTCTTTGTGGCGGGTTATCGCGATTTCGAGATCCCGACCCTTGCGAGCGAGGTCTCGGTCCGCTTCGGTGACTTTGGGCTCGACCTCCTTGATCTGCTCGACGAGTGTTTGTACGCGTTCTTCGTCGATCTGGTCGCGCCGGCCCTTTGCCCGGTCGAGTGCGGCTTTCTTGTTGGTGCGTGTGTCTGCGATCGCGGTGGCAGCGTCAAGTGCGTCGGTTCGTCGCTTGGTGAACGTGTCGCCGTCAGCGGTACGGCTCTGATGCTGTTGGTGAGCGACTCGTGCGACGTGAAGGGCTTCGGTCATCCGCTGGTCTCGTTCGCTGACCTCGAGCTGATGCTCGATGAGATGCTCGATGTTGGCGCGCTCTTCGGTGCCGTCGAGGAGGTCGATTCCGCAGATGCACTTCTTGAGACTGAGCCGGTCACGGAGTACTTCGATCGAAGTGCCGGGGATGACGCCTCGATCGGCGAGATCGCTGAGTACCTCAAGGCCGGCGCCGAGGGTGCTCCCGGCGACGTCCCAGCTGAACGACTCCGACTTGAGGTTGTCGCGCATTGTGCGAAAGAGGGTGGCTTGCTGGGTCTCAAGCCCGGCAAGGTCTGCCTCGAGGGTCTTTATCTCGCGGTTGAGATCGTCGAGGTCGCCGATGCCTTGCAGCTTGCCAAGTTCAGATTCCCAGTCGGATTTGGCGTCGCGCATGCGGCCAAGGGTCTGTTCGAGCCCGGCGATTTCGTTGTCGAGGGTCTCGACGGCTTTGCTCGCGGCCGCGACCTGCTCGGCGGCCTCTTGCAGTTCTCCTGATCCGCCGTCGGAGAGCGCTTTGCGGACGCGATCCGTGACTCGCTTCAGGTCGTTGCGGGCGACGTAGAGCTGCTCGAGCCCAAGGAGTGATTTGATTGCGTTGTGGACCTGACCTTGGCGTTCGGCCTTGTTGACCTTGCCCGACATGAAGTCTTGGACGTCGTCGCCGTTGGTGAAGAACACCTTGCTCAGGTTTGGGGGAACCATCTTTGCGATGAAGGCGTCGGCGGGTTCGACGGGTTTCTCGCCTTGTTCGGTGAGTAGGTAGAGCTGCACGTTGTCGTCAGTGCTGGTGAAGCCGTCGTCGTCTTGGGGGGTTTCGCTCACGGCGCGAATGAGCCGGTAGCGGCCGTCACCTCCGCCTGAGTCGTGACCGAACTCGACCATGACGGAGACATCGACGGGGATTCCGACCGGCTTGGCCTTGGACGTGAGTCGGGCGTCGCGGGCGTACTCGGGCATCCCATCTCGACCGTAGAAGCCCCACAGCATGGCGTAGAGCAGGCTGGTCTTGCCGGAGCCGTTCTCGGCCCGGATGAGGGTGAGCGGCCGGGCCGGGTCGGTGGAGAACTCAAGCCGGATGTCTTCGAGCAGCTTGAAGTTGCGGATCTCGATTCGTTCGATCCTCATCGGTCAGTCCTCGTCGGTCGCGGCGACTTTGGACCCAAGCGATTCGACGATTCGCTGAATCTGGTCTCGGCGGGCTGCGTCAGTGGCGGTGTCTTCTTGCACGCTGATGATGTCGATGAGCGCCTTGGTCAGGTCAGGGTGGTAGCCGTCGTATCGCCGGTCGATCCCGAGGATGGACTCGTCGATCACCGCTGTGAGTTGCTTCTTTCCGCCGATCACTTCTCGTTTGCCTCTCGTTCCATGCCTTCGAGTTCCGCCGCGATGTCGCGTGGACCGCCTGCTGACCATTCGTTGCGGGCCAGTGAGGCGAACGCTCGGACCCTTCGGAGCTCTGAGCGCAGCACCGAACTTGCCGCTGATTCTGACAGATCGGGCGGGGTGGCGACGAAGTCGTGGACTGCCGCTGCGGTTTTGCCTTCGGCTTGGCGCAGTACCCGGCCGCGGCGTTGTACCCACTCGCGTTCTACGGTCGAAGATGCGAGTATGAACGCTGTCTCGGTGGCGGGGATGTCGACGCCTTCGTCGAGGACCTTCATCGCGGTGAGCACCTTGTAGTCGCCGGCGCCGAAACGTTGAAGGATCTCTGGGCCGCGTCCGGTCGCGGTTTCTGCGGATGTCAGTTCGTGAGCGACGATGCCGAGGTCTTGCAGTAGTCGGTTGACGGCGTTGATCTGGCGTCGTTCGGCCATCTCGGTGCCCTTGGACGAGGCGTAGATCAGGGTCCGTTTCACGTGTTGTGGATCGAGGCCGCGGAGCACCTGTTCGAGAGCGGGGATCTTCGCGTCGGCTTGTTCGATGATGGCGCGTCGGCGCCGGAGAAGGTGTTCGACCTTGGAGTTGGGGATGACGGCTTGGCCGTTGTCATCGATGCGAAATCCTGCTTGGTAGAGCTCGTCGGTGAGTTCTGCGTAGCGGTCCATCTCGTCATGGGTGAGTGGGATTTGGTGGACGTGGTAGTCGTAGGGGACGAGACAGCCAGCGTCGATTGCTTCTTTGAGGGAGAACTCGAAGACCTGCGGGCCGAAGAACTCGAAGAGGGCGTCGGTGCCGAGGCTGTCGTATTGGCGAACGGGGGTTGCGGAAAGGCCGAGGCGGTGTTGGAACGCGTTTGGTGGGTTCTCGATGAAGCTCGGGCTGCCGAGGTTGTGGGCTTCGTCGCCGATCAGCATGGTAGTAACGCCTCGGTTGGCTGCTCGGTCAACGAGGTTTCGAAGCGCCTGGTCTGAGGCGAAGAGTTGTTGGGTGCAGACGATGACTTCGGTGCGTTCGTTTCCGGTGGCGAGCGCGGTTTCGATCTCGGCGATGCGTTGGGCGCGGTCAGCGCGCTTGAGTTGGCTTGGTCGTGTCGGCGGTCGACCGAACTCGATGACGTCCTCGGCCCATTGCCGTTCGAGGGTGGTGGTGGGAACGATGATCACGACCAGCATCGGCCCACTGGTGGGGCGCTGGTCTTGTAGTTGCGTGGCGGCGATGAGCGAGGTTCGCGTCTTGCCTCCGCCGGTCGCGATGGCGAGGACACCTTGACCTTCGTTGTTGAGGAACGCATCGACGGCGCGGCCTTGGTGGGCGTAGCGCCCGTCGCGCCACTCCAGCCAGCTCGGGACCGTGAGGATGGCGGGTGGGTTCGGGGCGCCGAGGGGAAGGTCAGGTTCGAGGCCGGCTTCGTTGTCGGAGCGCCATGTGGCCCAGAAGTCGCTGAGCGTCGGCGGTTGGTCGGAGGTGTCGGCGATCAGTCTGAGGGCCTGTGGAGCGTCGATCGTGAGTGCGTCTGTTCGGTCGTTGGTCCAGTATTGGTCGAATGTTGCGACCATCTTGTTGATGCGCGCGGCGGCGACGGGGCCGTCGGTCCAGCTGCGGTCTGTCGCCATCTGTTCGCCGTTGACGAACATCCCGTGGTAGGTGACGTTGCCTGAGCCGTGGACGGCGAGCCAGTCAGCGTCTGACTCGATGAGCCATTGCTTCTTGTGCAACATGCCGGCGCGCATGAGGACGAATCGGACTTCGGCGCGGCCGATTGCGAGGAGATAGCCGAGGCAGGTGGCGGCGTGGCGGCTGACTGCTGACTCATGAAGTGCTCCGGCGGAGTCGATTAGCGCGTTCTCGATTGCGGCGACTACGGCCGCTTCGGGTTCGAGGGTTCCGCGCTTGACCGCTTCGAGGTCTTCGTTGGAGAGGTTTGGGCTCAGAAGGAGGCGCAGCGTGCCGCGTCCGTCCTCGATGAACGAAACGAGGCCGGGTGCGAGCTTCGCGAGTGCGTGGGACGTGAAGTAGCCCGCGGCGACTCGAACCTCGCTGGCGGCGCCGAGCGCTGGGATGAGCACTTCGCCCGCAAGGTCGTCTTGGGGGACCTCGTAGAGCGGTTCGATGTCGGCTAGGAGTTCTCGCACGTGGTGCCCGTGTTTTGGTTCGCGTGTCGCCGCCTGCGACTCGGCTTGGCGATCCTATGCCTTACTCTGGCTGGCTGGGAGCTTCGGCGGGCGATGCCTAGGTGCTTGACGGGAGCCATTCCAGCACGTGGCGGGCGAATCTGACCCGGCAGGTGTTGGGCATGAGTTCTCGGGCTGCTGCCTCGGCTGCCGGGCTGAGCGCACCGAGCTGGGCGATGGCGGCGATTGGGACGGCGCCGAGTGCCAGGAACTCTGCTTGGTATCGACATTTCCGTTCGCGACGTAGTTGTTGATCTGTGTGGTACCAGGTGCCGGAGTTGATCAGGCCGAGATCGACTGCGCCGAGGTTGTGCAGGGATGTGAAGGAGTGAACCGGGACGGTCTCGCTGAGCGAATGGCCGTTGGTGAACACGATGGGGGTCGCTTGAGCGACTTGCTCTGGACGACACGCCAAGATCACGAGATCACGGATCGTTTCGGGTCGTTCGGTCGCTATCGATCGCAGCATGGGCGTCTTGGCGGTGAAGTAGAACGAGACGTACTTCGACATCAGACGGTGCTTACCGCCGTCTGCTTCGATCCGGACCAGTTTCCGTTTCTCCGCAAGGTTCGGATCACCCACAGTTGCAAGTTCTGCCCGGTCGTGGGAGCTCTCGATCGCCCCGTTTGAGACGATTCCTCGAAGGTTCTCGACAGAGGTCAGGTGGTACGCCCACGGGATGCCTTGAGGTGGTCGGTCGGTTGGTTGGCCGCTCGTGATGACTCTTGGGCGGCTCGGTGGGGCCGGAGCGTCTTCATGGGAGAGGTCCGCGAGCCGTTCTTCGAACGGTTCGTCAGGAAAAGGGTCGGGCAGCTCCAGCTCGTCGCCGCCGAGGATCCAGTCCTGCGCTGCGTCGGGCTGGTCCGCGACCCATTGGTCGAGGTCGTCGAAGTCGCTCGTGGACACCTGAGGACTCTAGTATGCGTACGCATGTTCGTGTTGTGGGGTGGGGGATGATCAACATCTGTGGCGGTGACATGCTCGAGGGCGACGCAGAGGCCGTCGTTTGCACCGTGAACACCAAGGGCGTCATGGGGAAGGGCGTTGCGTTGGCATGTGCACGGCGCTTCGAGGGTTTGGAGGACCGCTACGCAGCTGCGTGTGCCGGTGGCGAGGTACGGGTTGGGGAGATGTGGACGTTTCCGACCGGCCTGTTGCTCGGCCCGAGGCTGATCGTCTGTTTCCCAACGAAGGAGCACTGGGCCAGGCCGTCGCGGCTCGAGTGGGTTGCGTCGGGTCTGGCTGCGTTGGTGAAGACGATTGAACATCACGGGTTGGAGTCGGTTGCGGTGCCGGCTCTGGGTTGCGGTCTTGGCGGCTTGGCGTGGCCTCACGTTGAACGGCTGATCCAGGACGCGCTCGGCTCGGTCGAGGCGCGGATTGACGTCTACCCGCCGCGGTGAAAGGGTGGTCGAGATGGCTGCAGCGAGCTCCGCTGCAGAAGCGCCCTCGCTGAGCGTGGTTCTGCGGGCAGGTTTGTGTGTGGTAGGTGGGCCTGGGTGTCTGAGTGGTTCGCTAGGTTCGCGATGACCGGCAGTTCGGAGCCGGCCGTAGGGTGAGCGGGGAGAGGGTATGAACCGGTGGGCGCTCTTTGTGGATGCCGGGTGGCTGTTTGCTGGTGGGTCGACGTCGGCGTTCGGTGGGCGTATTCCCCGGAAGCACATTGCTTGGGATCCGGCTGCGTTGATTCCGGCGTTGTGTGCCGAGGGTCTGGACTTGTTGCCCAGCTCGAGCGAGCTGCTCCGGGTCTATTGGTACGACGGGTCTCCGAATCGGCTGCCGATCGGGGACCAGCATCAGGTTGCGCTTCAGCGCGATGTGAAGCTGCGTCTTGGACGCACAGCTCGGGATGGGCAGAAGGGGGTCGACGGACTGATCATCCATGACCTGATCACGCACGCGTTTCGCCGAACGATCGAGGACGCTGTGGTCGTGAGCGGCGATGAGGACCTTCTTGATGCGATCGAATCTGCTCAGGCCAATGGGACGCGGGTACACCTCCTAGAGATTCCGATTGGCGGTATCGCTGACCCACTACTTCGGTCCTTCGACAATCGAAAGACCCTTGGGGCCGATTTTTGGGTCCAGCATCTCCAGAACCGGGAACCAACCGACGTCGCGATCGTGCCGGATCCGGGGCCCGGAGCGAATGTCGACGCAGCGGTCGAGCGGGGTCCCGCCGAGGAGCCGCCGGTACGACCTGCGCAAGCGGGTCGTCGTCTCCCGCCGCCTCCGGCTCGGCGACCTGCTTGGCTCGATCAGCCCATTGAGCCCAGCCATGATGTGAGTTCAGCCAGGGAGCCAGTGGATGTCGAGGCGGTGGGGGAGCTTGTCGCCCGGGCAGAGGACTTCGCTGAGGCGTGGCTTGAGTCCAACGCTGAAGAAGCCAGGGGAGAGCTGCTCGCATCACGACCGTATCTAGGCCGCGATCTCGACGCGAGGTTGCTTGCAGACACCTCGCAAGGTCGGTGGTTAGAAGACATGGAACGAAGGCTCGTGCGAGACACCTTCTGGACGGTGATCGCAGAGGTCTGATCGGCCCGAACGGCGCGTCAATGCTCCTGGCTCTCTGGGGCGCTTCGACGTTCGCGATGACCGGCATCGACTGATCGGTGTCAGACGGTCCGGCTAGGGTCTCGGCATGGGGCTGATCGCGAGATCTCGCTGTGGGCCGCCGAGCTTGGCGGTATCGATTGCTGCTTACGACGCTAACCCGACCTACTTCGAGAAGCGGTACTCCGAGGCAGACACCGAGCGACTGTTGAATCGGTTTATAGGCTCATTGCCGGGGGGGCCTGGCATAGTGATCGATGCCGGTTGTGGCACGGGCCGCGACCTGCAGTTGTTGAACGACGCCGGCGTGAGCTCGGTCGGCGTCGATCTGTCTTCGGGGCTACTGGATGCGGCCAGCGGTGCCGGCGTCGGACCTCTGGTGCAGGCCGATCTGCGATGTATGCCGTTTGCTGCAGAGTCGGTGCGCGGAGTTTGGTCGATGGCGTCGTTGGTGCATCTCGATACTCCTGCCGTTCTTGAAGCAATCGGAGAGTTCGCTCGAGTGCTTGCACCACGCGCTCCCCTCGGTCTCTCGACGATGGAGGGCACGCAGCCTTGGTGGACCGAGCGAGCCGGGCAGCGCCGATGGTTCCGCCCGATGACAGCGGAGGAAGTGGCGGCAGCTGTCGAGGCGGGCGGTCTACGCGTTGAGGACCTTGAGGTTGCGGCTGGCTCGATCGGCGGTCGTTGGGTGAACGTGATTGCGCGAAAGCCATGAGCGCTTTGCGCGATCTTGTGGGCATAGCCCCGATTCCAGTCCTCACCGCCATTGGAGGCGCGTTCCTTGGGGCCGGGTTCGGGCTCGTTTCGGCGGCCCGCCAGAAGGGCAACGACGCCGAGAAGGCGAAGTGGACGAAGTTGCTCGAGCGCCGAACTGAGCAGCTTGGGACGTTGTACATGCCGATGAGAACGCAGCGCGCCCAGGCGTCCGCGTATCGGGCACAGCTGCCGAGCCATGAACCCGACGGCGTAACGCCGTGGAGGATGGTGCGGCATGCTGGGACGCTGGGCGTCGCCTACCGAGCCCTGAAAGCCGAGGAGATCACTGTCGACGAGCTACCGCTCGGCTTCTCAGCCGCTCAGCTCGAGGCTGCGGCTCGCATCATCGAGATCGGAGACTCGGTCTGTGAGTTGATCGATGGCAGTGCGGGCCTCTTCAACGATGGAGCGCCGGCAGAGCCATACCTTGACTATCAGCAGCATCATCGTGGGCTGCAGCTTGCATGGCACACGGGACAGGACCAGACCGAGGAGAACGAGGATCCCTTTGATGTGGCGGTCGTGCAGCAGTTGGAGCGTGACATCGAGGCGGTGCATTCACAGCACCAACGGCTGTTGGGTTCTGGACCGGCGACATCCGGGGCGGGTCTTGGTTGGGGGCTGGCTGCGGCTGGTGTGCTCGTGCTCGCGCTGGTCGGTGCAGCGGAGATCCTGGACGATGGGCCTGGATTCGGCCTCGTGACCAACGTTGACGAAGTCCGCTGCGGTGAAGTCTCGACCGGGACAGACGGCGCCTTGCTGGTCGCTGGAAAGGTTGTGGCCGGCGGGAGCGATGTCGAATTCGTCGACAGTTGTGACTAGGGAGGACACGGCCGCCACCCAAGGGAGCGGCCGTCTACCAACGCTCGCTGGATGCAGGGTGGCAAGGCTGTCCGCTGCAGGGCAGGGTCCCCATCGGCCCCGTCGCGAGACTGGAACCACGCGTCCGGCGGCGATCGACACTGGCCTGATGGCACGCAACGATCGGGCAAGTGTGGGTCGCCTCCGATGACGGGAGGAGTGTCTGCTGCGGGCGTGGGAGCGGCGACGTTTGGCATGCGTTCTCACCGCGCATCGAGCCGCCGATGTTGATTGTTCGCCATCCGCCAACGGAGGGCCTGCTTCGACAGAGGCTTACAGCGGCTCGCGAAGATGTCGGGCCGCTCCGATGGTGGCCGGTGGTTAGTCCGCCGGTCCTAATGGTGGTGGAGTTGGTCTTCGTTCTTGGCGGGGTCTCGCTGAGCGAGTCGCGGGGATGGTCGCCTGTTCTCGGCGCGGCGGTCGGTGTAATCGGCCCCGTTGTCGTCCTACCGGTTGGGCAGGTCCTCGTGCACGGGTTCCGAACCGTTGCAGCACTTGTCCGTGGGCCCCACATGCGCCCAGCCAGTCCCATCACGCTTAGCATCGAAGTAGCGAAGACCAATTCTGCGCCGAGCGGTGCACGCAGCCACTCCGCGCACGACAGTGGTTCCGAGGATCTTGAGACCGCATTCGACGGTTGGTCCAGTCGTGCCGTCAGCCTGGTCGTTGATAACCGGTCGCCCTACGTCCTTAGGAACTTTCAGCTCGTGGCACTGGGACAAGGCGAGAGAATTGGCGAGGAGCTGGAACCTCCCAAGGACGTAGATGCATTCCCGCCTTGGGGGAGGCTACGCGTCCGCCTTTACAGCGAGCACGAGCAGGTCTCCCGATACCACCCACCATTCGGTGGCCAGCCGGTGATCGTTGGGCGAGCGTTCAACGGGCTTGCTCCGGAAGCAGTCGAAGCGCGAGCTGCCGGCATCCCGCCGGTTTCGGTGGCAGTTCCGCCGCCTGAGTTCGACCGTCGAGCACCTCGAGGCCCCTCGGCATGATTGGCTTTGTGGGACCGACAACCACAGCCGCGGCCACCTCAAGCATCCGTCCTTGAACTCACCGCAGACTGCAGACCTATGAGGGCTGCTCGACTTTACATAATCATTATTTCCGGCACACTATGTCTCGGTAAAGACGGCGGCCAGTAGGCGACGGTCGAAGCGTCGATGTCGAGTATCGTGACGGGGTTTTCGGGCTAGCCGGTTTCTTCAGATCAGCACCACCAACTCCGACATGCCATGCGCGCAAAGCCCCGAGGGAACATCACTGCGTCCACGAAACCGGGTCAACTCCAGTTGGTCCGGGCGGGCCGCAGCGGCCGCGCTTCTCAGCGT
>CAZQZX010000220.1:0-11716 GCA_964597885.1 uncultured Planctomycetota bacterium | reverse complement strand
TCCATGATCTGGACCTCGATCCGGATCTGCGGGACCGGGCGGTCCATGCTCTTCACGAGCTCGACCACCCCGTCGACGTCCTCGGGAAGCCCCTTCACGACGAGCGAGTTGCTGCGCGCGTCGGTCTGGAAGGTCGTCTCGGCGGTCTCGAGGTCCTCGGGCATGAGGCCTCGCAGCGTCGCCGCGATCTCGGCCGCGTCGGCGTGGACGAGGTCGACGACGCGGATCACGAAGGACGGCCCGATCTCGATCGGCTCGGAGTCCTCGGACGCCGGGCGATAGACCTCGATGATCGAGCCCTTCTTCTCGAAGGCGAACCCGTTCGCGGTGACGATCGAGGCGAGCGCCTCTTCGGGATCGACCCCCGTGAAGTACACGGAAACCTCTCCCGTCACGTCCGGCGTGGTGATGATGTTCAGCTCGAAGTGGCGTCCGATCATGTGCAGGACGTCACGGATGTCCGCCTGCGCCAGGTAGAGCGAGAACGGTTCCTTCGTCGGAGCGGACGAGGCTTCGGCCGGCGCGGCGGACGTGGCCGTCGGCACCGCGAGCATCGGCTCGGATTCCGTCGGCGGGGCCGGCTCCGAAAGAGCCGCGGCCGGCGTCGCCACGATGGCGACTCCAAGGCCGACGAGAATCAAGGTCGAGATGAAATTCCGCATGGGAATATCCTCAGAGTTCGATGGTCAGTGTGTGGTTCTTCCCGTAGGCATCGCGAAGCACCACCTGATCGCGTCCGATGGACACGATCGTGTAGCCCCGGAAGGTGTCTCCCTCCGAGACGAGCGTCCGGTCGATCACGGCGCGACCGCCGCGCGAATCGACACAGACACCCTGGATCTTGAACTCGAGCGGCTCGTAGAGGTCGTCGGACTTCTCCGGCGCGGAGGCCGTCACCGGCTCCTCCCCGTCGGACGCGACCGCTGGATCCGCGAACGGGTTGATCTGCAACGGACCGAGCTCGATCGTGTCGAGGTACGCGTTCAGCTCCGCGACCTCCTCGGGGGTCAGCGGTGCGATCGCCGGGCCCTTCGGCACCTCCGCCGTCTCGGGGACGACCGGCGCCTGCACGCTCGTCGTGACCGGAGCCGCCGACGCTTCCTCCTCGGCCTTGCGGGGCTTCGGACGACGCATCGAGCCGGTCGAGAGATAGACGAGGACGATGATGCCCGCGAGGATCCCGTACATCTTCATGCGTCCCTTTTCGCTCATACCTGATCCTCCAGTGCGGGCGGGGACGGTTGGGTCGTTCGGATCGCTTTCCGGAACCGCAGCTCGAATCGCGCCACCACGTCGGTGCCATTGGTCCGACGAAGTGCCACGCTGTCGAAGCCGAGGAAGTACTCGCGGGTCTCGACGTACTCGAGGAAGCTCACGATGCCGGCGAGGCTGCCGACCACGGCGAGCTCCTTGCGGTGCTCGCGGTATCCGCTCCCGAGCGTCCCGTCCGTCCAGGTTCCGTCCTGGACGAGGAACAGTCGTCGCTCGCGCGCGGCACCGCGCAGCTCGCGGGAGAGGCTCGTCAGCGAGATCGTCGACGTGAGCCGCCCCTCGAGAGCCTGGATGTCTCCCTTGAGGGTCTGGAGCTCCGACGTCAGCGACGTCAGCTCGCCGAGATGCTCGCGTCCGCTGTCGAGCCGCTCCTGAACGGAGCGGAGCTTCGACTGCATCTTGCCCTGCTCCCGCAGCACCGGGAGCACGAAGCCGACCACCCCGAAGGCGAGAACGGCGAGCAAGAGCACGAGCTCGGTCAGGAACGATCGGAGGATGGTCCGTCTCATTCGGAGCCTCCTTCCTCGCCGGTTTCGAGCTCTCGAGACTCGACCGGTCGGCACGGGGGGAAGACGACGAGGCTCGTCAGCTCGAACTCGGTCTCGTCCCCTTCCCAGTTCTCGACGTCGAAGGACGGATCCCGGAACTGCGGGGAGTCATCGAGCGCCGTGGAAAGCGACTCGATCTTGCGCCAGGAACGATCGCGGTCTCCGCCTCGCGCGACGCCGCGCGCTTCGAGATCGCCGTGTCCCTGCGAGTAGTACAGCGCGAGCTCCTGGATGCGGATGTCCTCGCCGAGCTTGGCGGCCAGATCGCGAAGGACGAGCGAGCCCCGCGCGTCGTCCGGTTCGATGGCGATCAGGTCGCGGATCAGCTCCGCGCGGCGGACCTCCAGCTGCCCGCGCGTCTTCGCCATCGCGATCGGCGACTGGAACGCCGCGAGGTCGGCCTCGGCACTGTCGAGACGATCGGGAACCGATCCGCCGTACCGCTTCGAGGCCATGGCGAAGATCGCCATCAGCACGAGGGCGAGGCACGCCACGTACCGGAGCGTCCTGCGAGCCACGCCGACGTACGCCTCGACGATCTGCTCGCGCGGGATCAGGTTGAACCGCTGCGCGCCCTCCATCGCCCCGCCGATCGCGGTGGCGAACACCGCGAGCGACTCGCCGGGAGCCGCGGCGTCGACCTCTTTCGAAACGTGGATGGAGCTCCGCGGATCGAACGTCTGCACGCCGAGCGACAGGTACTTCTCGAGGTATCCGTCGAGCCCGAGGATCCGGGCGCCTTCGCCGCACAGGACGAGCCCCTGCGGTGACGGGCTCATCGACTCCACCTGGTAATGGCGGATCCACTTCGCCACATCGCGGATGAGCCGCTCGAGCACCGGTCGCGTCAGAGCGTGGATACGCTCGGTGTCGACCTCGGTGCCGTCCGCGCCCGTCATCGTCTCGTTCTCGTGGAGCGAGAAACGCGAGAAGAACGTGGCGGCCTCGACCGGCGTCATCTGGTACTTGCCGCCGTCCGCGAGCGTCACGGCCTCGTCGAGCGCTTCGACGAGCTCCCGGCGGCCGACCTTGATGACGAACCGATCCTCGAACTTGCCTCGCACGAAGATCGACAGGATCGACACATCGTTACCGAACTCGAGCACGACCGTCGGTCGATCGGAGCACAGCGAGCGGTCCGCCGAGACGAGCGTCTCGATTGCGGCGAGATCGACGCCGAGACGAGGATCGGCGACCCGCGACTTGATGAGCGCCCGCGTGAGGTCGGCCGGCTCGGAACGGGGCACGCAGACGCCGAGGAATCGCACGTCCTGCTTGCGTCCGTCCCCGAGGTAATCGAACTCGACGACCTGCTCGCTCTCCCCCATCTCCGGGAAAGCCTTGCGAAGCGCCAGCTCGACCGCGTCTCGGACCTCCGCTCGCGGGAGCCGGTTCATCGAGAGCACCTTCGCGCGAACCGATTCGCCCGAGAGGAGCATCGTCACGCGGCGCCCCTGCAATCCGAGCCCCGAGCTCACGGCGTTCAGCAGATGAGCACGCGCGGAGTCGGCGTCCCATTCGCCCGGGACGCAGGTCTCGAAGACGCGCAGCAGACGGAACTGGCCGTCCCGCCACTCGCCCTCGGCAGCGCGGATGCAGTGCGCGCCGATCTCGAGACCGACGCAGGTCTCCGCGCGATTGCGCAGGCTCACACGGCCCAGCAGCCGCTCCCGGACCTCGCCGCCTCGGCGGTATTCCGAGGCGTGGCTGTCGCCTTGAGCCGGGTTCTTCTTGTTCTTCAGTATCTTCACGACTACTTCGCTTTCAGTCCGTAGAGCCGCAAGGTCTCGGTCGTCCCCTGGACGATGACCGTGACGCGCTTGAAATCCGTCGAGCCGTCGGAGACGACCACGTCGGGGTTCGCCTCGAGGACGTTGTGCACCTCGACGGAGCGGGTGAACGCCGTGGCGCCCGGGATTGCCAACCCGATCGCGTCCACGACCGGCGTCTCGGCATGGAGGTCGTAGTCGTCGACGTCGTCGAACAGCTGCCGCACGCCCTCTTCGTTGCCGAAGGATCCTTCCGTCTCGTGGGGATCCTCGAACGCCTGCGCGAGAACTTCCTCCATGAGCGATCGCGCGAGCTGCACCGCGAGGCTCCTCTCTTCGTTCTCGACATGCTGGCGCGCGCTCTCTCCCATCGCCACGAGGACGGACGAGGAGACGACCGCGAGGATGCTCATCGCGAGCACGAGCTCGATCAGCGTGAAGCCGGAGTGGTGTCGGTTCCGTTCCATCACGACTCCAGCTCCGTCCAGGCCGCGTAACTCGCCGGCATCCGCAGGGTGAACTCGGCGGTGACATCCACCGGGTACGCCCCGTCCTGCGTCTGGATCCGGACGGCCACGCGCCGGATCGCATCCTCCGATCCGGCGATCGTTCCGCCGGTTCCGAAGTACGTGAACGTCAACGCGGTGATGTTCTCGAGGAACGCCGTTCCGTTGCGCTCGAAGACCGCTCCGTCGAGCTCGTAGTCGACCCACACGCCCTCGTGGGTCCGGAACCGGAAACGGCTCGCGGTCATGTGCGTGATATCGGTGGCCGTCGCCGAGGCGATCGACTGGACGTCGCGGCGGACGCGCTCGAGCGCGATTCGCGTGCCCTGGAAGCTCCCGGAACGCCGCTCCGAGTCCATCAGGATCTCGGCCGACCCGAACACGATCGAGAAGCCGAATCCCGACAGCGCCCCGAGGACCGTGATGACGATCACGAGCTCGATCAGCGTGAAGCCCTGGACGTGGTCCGTCGCGTGCGTCATGACGGCGAACCTCCCTTGAACGCCTGGATCATGTTCCAGTACGGGAGGAAGATGGCGAAGGCGAGGTACAGGATGGCGCCTCCGAGCCCGACGGTGAGGATCGGCTCCACCCAGTGCACGATGTTGCGCGACTGGTAGCGACACTCCTCGTCGTAGTGGTCTCCGAGGAATTCGAGGAAGTCGTCGAGGCGACCCGACGTCTCTCCGACGCGCAGCAGATGCACCATCATCTCCGGGAACATCTCGCGCTGCGCCATCGATTCGCTGAGCGACGAACCCTCGAGGATATCGTTGCGGATCCCCATGACCTCGGCTTCGAGGGCCTTGCTGTTCATCGCCTCGGCGGTGATCTCGAGGTTTCGGATCAGCGCTCCCCCGCCCGAGTTCAGCATGGCGAGCGTCGAGGCGAAGCGGGACATTGCGTGGTACCAGAAGAGCTTGCCGAAGCCCGGGACCTTGAAGCGAACGGCATCCCAGGCGGCCTGACCGCTTCCGCTCCGCCACCAGTACGTCCCGCCGATGCTTCCGAGCACCAGAACGACCACGAGCTCGAGGACGTTCTCCTGGAAGAGGCTCTGTACAAACAGCAGCCCGCGCGTGGGTCCGGGCAGGTTGTCGCCGAGTCGATCGAAGAGCCCCGAGAGCGAAGGCACGACGAAGGCGAAGATCACGACCATCGCGATGCCGATCGCGATGACGACCGTCGCGGGATACCGGAGCGACTTCATGATCTCCTTGCGGAGGGCATGCTGTTCTTCGAGAAGCTCCTGGAGCTGCTGGAGCACCTGCTGCAGCCCGCCGGACGCCTGGCCGGCCTGGATCGCGCTGACGAAGAACGGGCGGAAGGCGCGCGGGAACTGGCGCATCGCGTCGGCCAGGCTCTCGCCGCCCTCGACGTCCCTCCAGATCGCGCCGATGATCGCACGCAGCTCGGGGTTCTCGAGGTTGTTCTCGACGAGCTTGAGGCCCTCGACGAGCGGGATGCCGGCGTTGTAGACCGCCCCGAGCTGCCGGGTGAACATCACCAGGTCCGCCGTCTTGAGGGATACGTCCCGGGCTTCGCCCGCGCTCTTCTTGGCTTTCGTCTCGTCGACCTCGGTCACGCGGGTCGGCGAGAGCCCTCTTCGCTGGAGCATTTCGAGACAGTCGATCTGCGACGGCGCCTGCAGCGTTCCGCCGATCGACGAGCCACTCGTGTCTCGAGCCTTGTAAGCAAATTCGGGCATGATGACGTTCTTGCCGGACCGAGCCGGCTCAGTGCGCGCGGGTCACGCGGACGATCTCTTCGAGGGACGTGATCCCCATCCGGACCTTGTCGAGCCCGGTATCGCGGAGCTGCCGCATGCCGCCGGCGATGGCGGCCTTGCGCAGACCCGACGTATGGACACCCGCCGTGATCTTCTCGCGGAGCTCGGAATCGAGCACCATGAGCTCGTGGATTCCCGTTCGGCCGCGGTAGCCGCTGTTCTCGCAGCGGTTGCAGCCGCTCGGTCGGTAGGCGTCGAAGGCCTCTTCGGCGCCGCACCAGCGGGCCGATTCGTCCGTCGACGGATCCACCACGCAAGTTTGTTTGCAGTCGTCGCACAGCTTGCGGACGAGGCGCTGGGCGAGCACGGCGCTCAGCGAGCCCTCGACCAGGAACGGCGCGACGCCGAGGTCCACCATTCGCGCCACGGCACTCGGCGCGTCGTTGGTGTGGAGCGTCGCGAGGATGAGGTGACCGGTCAGCGCGGCCTGGGTCGCGATCTCGGCGGTCTCCCCGTCTCGGATCTCACCGACCATGACGATGTCGGGGTCGTGTCGAAGCACGGCTCGCAGACCGCGCGCGAAGTCGAGCCCGGACTTCGCGTTGACCTGGATCTGCCGCGCGCCGGCGAGCACCGTCTCGACGGGATCCTCGATCGTCACCACGTTCCGGCGAGGATCGTTGATGGAGTGGAGCGCCGAGTAGAGCGTGGTCGTCTTTCCGCTACCGGTCGGCCCGGTCACGAGCACCATGCCCCACGGCGCGGAGAGTGCTTCCTCGAACTGCGCGCGCTCGCGTCCGATGAGGCCGAGAGCGCCGAAGTCCCCCACGTTGTCCTGCTTGTCGAGCACGCGGAGCACCACGTTCTCGCCGACCACCGTGGGAACGATGGAGGTTCGAATTTCGACGGTGCGTCCTTCGATGCTGCACTTGAAGTGGCCGTCCTGCGGAAGGCGCGTCTCGGAGATATCGAGGTTCGAGATGACCTTGATTCGAGAGACGATCGCCTCGTGGAGCCGCTTGGAGGGCGAAGGAACTTCGCGCAGGAACCCGTCGATTCGATAGCGGACTCGCAGGTAGTCCTCGCCGGGCTCGATGTGCACGTCGGTCGCCCGGCGCTGGATCGCCTCGGCGAGAATCACGTTGACCGCGCGGATGATCGGGCTGCCGCTGTCCCCGGCCTCGCCCGCAATCGAGAGCGAGAGCAGGCCGGCATCGCCTTCAAGAGAGTCGAGCGGCGTGCCGGTCGACTCGTACTCGGCGCTCAGATCCGCGAGCTCCTGCCGCTGGACGTCGTCTCCGCCGTAGCTGCGGTGGATCGCAGCGGAGATCTCCTCCGGCTGGCTGAAGAACACCTCGACGCTCGCGCCGAGCTCCCGTTCGAGCTCCTCGATGCTGAGGATATCGTTCGGGTTCACCATCGCGAGTGCGAGCGTCTGTTCGTCGCGGAACAGAGGAACGGCGTTGTGACGCCGGGCGATCTCAGCCGGGAACGAGTCGACGAGCTCCGGATCGAGGTCGAACGCATCGAGCGCGATGTGCGGAACACCGAAGTGCTCGCTCAGCTGCTCGACGAGCTGATCCGAAGTGAGCATTCCGAGCTCGACGAGGCTCTCGCCGAGCAGCGATCCGCTCTGGCGCTGGTGAGCCAGCGCCCGCTCCAGCTGCTCGAACCGAACGACACCGGCCGAGACGAGCCGCTCACCGAATTGTAGGAACGACTGAACCATCGTAGTCGGGCGGTCGGGGGTTACGAACCGGAGACGCCGACAGCGCCGCGAACGGCGTCGACGATCTCGGTCGGGGGCTTGGTCTTCGAGACGACGCCATCGACGCCGGCCTCGCGGATGCGCTCCAGATCGGCGGGATCGGAGCGCCCCGTGACGACGATGATGGGAATGGACTTGAAGCGCGAGTCCATCTTGAGGAGCTTGCAGATCTTGAACCCGTCGAGGCTCGGGAGCAGCCAGTCGAGCAGGATCAGATCGAAACTCTCCTTCCTCGCGAGGGAGAGACCAGCAGCTCCATCAGCGGCATGCGTCACATCGTACTCGTTCTGCTCGAGCAGCTTCGAGACGATCTTGGCGCTGAGGAGATCATCCTCGACGAGAAGGACTCGCTTGGGTACGGATACGCTCACGGCGATTGACCTCTTCTGACGAAACCGGATCAGCCGTGCCAGGGGGATGGCACGGCGAATCGGTGCACATACGACTTGAATCCTCGCCCGCGTTCCGCGATGGCGCGGGTCGGGGGCCTCTTACTGCTTGGTGAGACGACCGGTCGAGTTGTCGTAGGCGTAGGCTTCGCCGGCCGGGCCGACGTAGTGGCCGCTCGCGTTCTTGGACCAATCCTGGACGATCGGATCCACCAGCACCGTGCCGAAGAACGGGTTCGTGTCCGAGGCCGCGCTTCCGGCGGAGGCGGAGTCGAGCGTGGACGGGAACGCGGGGCTGCCGCTGACGGCGGCGTTGGCGTACGAGAGCGAGATCGCCGAACGGACGTTACCGATCACGGCTTCTTCCGCCGCGACGTTGGCTTCATCCTGGAGGTTCGTGAAGATCGGGACCGCCGTGGCGGTGAGGGCGCCGAGCAGAACGATGACGATGACGAGCTCGATGAGCGTGAAACCGCCCTGGCGCGTCGAGCGGGACATGAGCATGGGTACCTCCCTGATGAGATGAGCAGAACTACGGAGTCTGCAGATGAGATGGGACGCCGAGCCCCCCACGTGGAGCCCGGCAGCGTTGGATGGGCAAGGACCTCACGGAACGCGAGGTCCGATTCACTTGGAGTCAGGCGATTGAGGTGGGACGGATGTGACGGTTGGACGGAGACGACTCACGCCACGTACGAGCGGGATGACCGATCGTGAAACGGCCGGGGAGGCCGCACGGCGCGAGGGTACGTCTCGAGGAAAACGGGGTCAGTTCAGAAAAACGGGCGGGACAGGCGGGACCCCAAGCGGGCGCTTCGGGCCTTGCCCCGAACGAGTATACCCCACGATCCGTTGATGACAAACGAATGCACCCTTTTCGTCTCGCAACTGTGACACTCGGCCTGGAAACGCTTTACACAGAGCCCACCCGATGGTTCGATATCCGCCATGCCAACCGCCGTCGTTATCGGTGCTCGTCGCACTCGGCAGGGCATCGGGGAGTTCGTCACCCGCTGGCTCCACGCCGGCGGCGCCGAGATCCGGGGGATCGTCGGTACCGAGCCCTCCACCCTCGACGAGGCGCTCACCAACCTGAAGACGCAGTACGGGATCGAGGCCCACGGATACGTCTCCCTCGACGTCGCGCTCGAAGAAGAGCGTCCCGACATCGTGGCGATCTGCTCGCCCTACCGATTCCACCGCGCCCAGCTCGCGTCCGTGGCCGCCTTCGGGTGCGACTGCCTCTGCGAGAAGCCGATGTGGTGGGGGGACTCCGCCGACCGGCTCGCGGCGACGGAAGCCATCGTCGACTCTTTCGCGACCAAGGGGAAGATCCTCTCCCTCGTGACGCAGTGGCCCTTCACCCTCCCCTGCTTCTACGAGCTCTACCCCGAGCAGAAAGATCGCCCGGTCGAGAGCTTCGAGATGCTCCTCTCGCCGATGACGAAGGGGCCGAAGATGCTCCTCGACTCCGTCTCGCACCCGATCAGCCTGCTGCAGGAGCTGGTCGGCCCCGGCATCATCGAGGAGCCGCAGGCGACCTACGCGCCGGGCAGCAAGCGCGACGACATGACGCTCTCGTTCCAGTACCGCCACGCGACCGGGACCCTGCTGGCCAAGTGCCGGTTCGCCACGCACCCGGAGCCGCCCCGTCCCGCGGGGTACGGAATCAACGGCTGCTACGCCGAGCGTCGCATTGACCCCGAAGGCTACCGGATATACTTTTCATCGGGCGAGAGGGAGGTTTTCGTCGAGGATCCCGTCAAGCGGCTCGCCGAGGATTTCCTGCGGCGCGTGGAGACGCGGCAACCGGTCGATCGCCGGTGCCTCCTCGAGAGCATCACCCACCTCGACACCCTCCACCAGGCTGGCATCGGAGCGACCTCTTACGGATAGGAGCGAGAGAATGGACGAGAGCACGCAGACGCAACCTTCCTCACCGACCGGCGGGAAGAAGCACGTCGAGCTGACCCCCATTCACGACTTCGCCGCCAAGCTCCGGCAGCCCGAGATCCTCCCCCGCCTCAAGGACTACGTCCGCTGGCAGGCCCACCTGCGCGGGACGCTCGGCGAAGGCGAGCCGATCGCCAAGGACGAGCGCGTCCCCGATTACGCGCCGGTGTCGATCAACCTCGACATCACGACGGCCTGCAACTTCGCCTGCGACCACTGCGTCGACATGGACATCCTGAACACGGGGATCAAGTACAACCACGAGAAGCTCCTCGACTCGCTGAAGCTCATGGCCGAGCGCGGGCTCCGCTCCGTGATCGTCATCGGCGGCGGCGAGCCGACGGTCTATCCGAAGTTCGTCGAGACGATCACCTTCATGAAGGAGCTCGGTCTCCAGGTGTCGGTGGTCTCGAACGGCTCCGGCATGAAGAAGATCGCCGAGATCGCCCCGCTCCTCGACGAGAAGGACTGGGTCCGCCTCTCGCTCGATTCGGCGACCGACGAGACCTTCCAGGCGATGCACAAGCCGAAGGGGCGCGGCATCACGCTCGACCAGATCTGCGAGGCCGTCCCCGGCATCAAGGACATCAACCCGCGCTTCCCGATCGGCTTCTCGTTCATCGTCACCTGGCGCGGCGCCTTCATCAACGACTCGAAGATCGTCGAGAACATCGGCGAGATCGTCGACGCGGCCGAGCGCGCCCGTCGCTATCGCTTCGACTACATCGCGTACAAGCCGTTCCTGACGCGCGCCGAAGAGAACAACGCCGAGATCGTCGACATCAGCGAGACGGACAAGCACTTCGACGCCGTCGTCGCGCGCCTGCGCGAATCGGTGAACGAGGCGAAGAAGCTCGCCACCGACACGTTCCGCGTCATCGAGACGACAAACCTGAAGGTGCTCGAGAACCGGAGCTTCGCCACGTATTCCGAGCAGCCGCACGAATGCCACATGCAGTTCTTCCGGCAGGTGCTGAGCCCGCTCGGCATGTACAACTGCCCCGTGTACCGCAACCAGTCGCACGGGAAGGTCGGCAGCAAGGAAGCCTACGCCGACGTGCCGTCGCACGACAACACGCGGCACGAGACGGCGAGTCTCATCCGCACGTTCGACGCACACCACCAGTGCCGCGAGGTGGCGTGCCTGTACAACCACGCGAACTGGTGGATCGAAGACCTGATCGCGCATCCCGAGAAGCTCGACGCGATCGAGCCGGCGGCCATGGACGTCGCCGACTTCTTCCTCTAGGCCCCTCCCGCCGAGGCCGCGAGAACCATGGCGCGTCGGATCGCGAAGCCCGGCACCGTCGGCCTTCTGGCCGCGGCTCTCGCTCTCGTCGCGTTCTTCGTCGTCGGCGCCGGCCCCGAGGATTGGGTCCACGACCTAGAGTCGACCGACGGCTGGGACCGCTCGCTCGCCTACGCCGCGCTGCGTGAATCGGACGAGCCGCCCGACGAGCTCCTGCCGCATGCTCTCCGCGGCCTCCGGGACGGCGATACCGAGGTGCGCCGCCACGCGCGACGGCTACTCGTGCGCGTCGGCCGGCGAGATCCTGCCCTCGTCGCCCGCTACCTCGGTGACGACACGCTCTCGATCGAACGGCGCAGGAGCGTCGCCACGTCCGCACCGAAGATGGCTCCCGCGATCGTCCCGCACCTGCTCGCCGAGCTTCCGCCGCCCGAGAGCGAATCGCATCCGGTCCTGGCGGCGCTGGCCATGATCGGCGGCCCGGCCCGCGACGCCCTGGTGCGGACGCTCGCGACCGGCGCGCCGGAGGAACG
>CAZQZX010000219.1:0-11965 GCA_964597885.1 uncultured Planctomycetota bacterium | reverse complement strand
GCCGAAGCCCCACAAGAGTCGTCCCCGACGCTGGAAGCGCCGGAGCCGGCATCCCCGACTTCGGCCGCATCACGCGGGCGCTGTCCGAGGCTTCGCGCCGGATGCGAGCCGCCGGCAAGGACGATGCCGCGAACGAGCTGCAGTCCATGGCCGATCGTCTCCAGAGCCGTGCGCGTGAATGGCGCGCCGGTGGCGCTTCGGGCCCGCGCGGCCGAGACGGCCTTCGCCGCCTGGATATGGACATGGATATGGATGACATGGACATGGACGGAGGGCGCCGGCGCGGCGGCCGAGACGGTCTTCGCCGCTGGGACATGGACATGGACATGGATAGGGACGGAGCGGGCCTTCGCGGCTGGGACGGCACCCGTGGCGGGGATCGCGATCGCGACGGCGCCCGCGCGGGTCTGCCGCGGGGACCGCTCGGCGGTCCGTCGGTCGGCGAGAACCGTCGCAGCGAAGCGGCCGAGCGTCGTCTCGAGATGCTCGAGAAGCAGATCCGCGAGCTTCGCGGCTACCTCGAGTCGGAGCGATCGGACGCGCCGGGTTTCCGCCGTATCCTCGAGCGTCGTGGAGCCGAGGGGCGGGAACGCAAGCCCGGCTCGGAGAAGGACGCTCCGAAAGGCCGTCGAATCGAGCGCAAGAAGCGACCCGACGACAGCCTCTGAGACATCGAGCCATCCAGGAATCGAGGTTCGTCGCGCGGTGAGTCCAACCCGGTGCGGCGGGCCTCGATTCGCTTTATGGCCTGCGCTTGCGGGCGCCTTCCCCCTCTAGCACTCGAATCCGTCGAGCTTGGCCCGCACCTCGAGCGCATCGGGATCGTCCTCACCGCCCGTCTGCACGAGAATCGCATGGGCGCGCTCCAGCAGTGGACGGGCCTCGCCCAGGCGGCCGGCGACCTGCAGCATCATTCCCAGGTTGGCCAGATCGCGGCCGACCTTGCGCTCTTCCGGGCCGAGGAGCGCCTCGTGGATGGCGAGGCTTCGTTCGAAGTGACGCGTCGCTTCCTCGATCTCGTCCATCTCGCCGAGAAGCACGCCGAGCGCGCTGTGAGCGGCGGCTCCGCCCAGGTGCCCGGGCTCGGGGAGATCTTCGAAGATCGCGAGCGAGCGCTCGAGCTGGGTACGTGCCTCCTCGACCTCGCCGATCTCGTGGAGCATCAGTCCGTAGCTGTAGAGATCGGTCGCGACGTCATGGTGGTCGGGGCCGAGCGCGTCCTGGTTGATCTCGATCGCGCGCTCGAAGTGATGTTTCGCGGTCTCGGACTCGCCGCAGTCGTGAAGCACAACCGCGAGGTTGGCGAGATCACAGGCCACGCGCGGATCGTCCGGGCCGTAGGATTCCTCGGCGATGGCGAGGGCGCGTTCGAGATGGACGCGCGCTTCGAGGATCAGCTCGAGCTCGAGGCAGGCCGCCGCGAGCACGCCGAGCGCGATTCCCACCTGCGGGTGACTCTCGCCGAAGAGCTCCTCGTGGATGGAGACCGCCGTCTCGAGGCATTCCTTGGCGCGCGCCGGCTCGTCGGCGCGCAGGTAGGCTCCTCCGAGGCGCTCGAGGTCGTCGGCGACATCCTCATTGCTGCGTCCGAACGATTCCTCGTCGATCTCGAGGGCGAGCTCGTACTGACGCATGGCGGCGTCGAGGTCGCCGAGCGCTTCGAGAACCTCGCCGAGGTTGCGGTGCTGGGTGGGCATGCTCGCGTCGCGCTCGCCGAACTCGGCCTGCACGATGGCGAGCGCGCGCTCGAAGAGCTCGCGCGAGCGCTCCAGCTCGCCCGACTCGAGAAGGAGTCCGCCGAGCATGTTGCACGGGTTGATCGCCTCGGGGTGGTCGGGGCCGAACTCCGCCTCGACGAAGTGGACGGCCTCCTCGAACTGGTCGCGCGCGCCGTCGACGTCTCCCGACTCCCACAGGAGCCAGCCGACATCGACCATGCGCCGCGCCTTCATCTCGGGGACGGGCTCGACCGCTTCGCCCTCGGGCTGTGCGGCGCTATCGGGGCGTTCGTCGCCCTCGGGCTCGATTTCTTCCGGTTGCTCGCTCACGGTGCGCTGCTTACTTCTGGATGCCGACGAGGTCGACGTACTTGCCACCGTTCTGGAGCGCGAGCGCCTCGAGGAAGCGACCGCCGGCGGGATCCTTGCCGAAGTTGATGGTGTGGATCACGACGCGCCGCAGCTTGTTCAGCCGCTGCATCTCTTCAAGGATGTCGGTCGGCTTGGTCAGCTCGCCCGCCGTCGGCATTCCGTCCGAGAGCAGGAAGATCGTGTCGACGGCCGTGTCGTAGTGCTTGTCGTAGGTGCCCGTTCCCGAGACGCGGAGTGCGGCCTTCAGCGCGTCGTACGTGTTCGTGCGCCCTTCTTCCATCGACGTGCCGCCTCGCGCCGATCGGCGGTTGTTGTTCTGTCGCACGCCGCGCGGCTTCTGCTTCTGGATGTAGCCGATCGCGCTCCTCTTGTTCCCCTCGGTCATCTCGGTGAGCTTCTTCTTCCAGAAGTCCACCTCGGTGTGGTACGCGATGATGTTGAGCCGGATGCGGCCTTCGTAGTTGTTGATGGTCTGGACGAGCTCGGACTTCGCGATCTCCATCTTCACGCCCGAGGAGAGCTCGCGGTTGGCGAGCCGCTCGGGGGAGGCGATCTCGACCTCGTCCTTCATGCTACGCGAGACATCGAGCAGGAACAGGATGCGCTCGGACGGCGTCGGGATGCCGTAGTAGCGCGTGCGCGTCTTGTACTCGGCCTTGGGGCGCGGCGGCTCGTTCGCGGACTTGGCCGGGGCGCCGAGCGAGCGACGGGACTTTCTGGCCTTCTCCTTCGCGGACGGCGGCACCTTGTAGCCTTCCTCGGACCGGGCCCACCACCGCGACCAGCTGTCGGCGTCGAGGCCGAACTTCATGTTCGTGATGGCGGTGAGCGCCTTCGTGGCGTCGTCCTTGATACGACCATCCTGGGCCGCGAGCTCGATCAGCGGGCCGATGGCGCGCGCGTCGCGGAGGATTCCGAGGGCCTGCGCGGCGGCCGACTGTACCTGCCATTGTTCATCGGCGAGGACGGCGATGAGCGCCTCGACGGCTTCCTTGGCTTCGATGCGGCCGAGGGAATCGGCGGCCATCGTTCGTACGGGGACCTCGGAGTCCGTCGACAGCGTGACGAGCGCGGCGGCGGACGCCTCGCCCGGATACGAACCGAGCGCTTCGGCCGTCGCGCGTCGCACTCCCCAGTCGCGATCCTCGACCAGTCCGGTGAGCGTGGTCAGCGAGGTGGGGTCGCCGATCTTCCCGAGCGCCATCACCGCGATCGCGCGTCGGTCGCCCTTCGCGCTGCCGGACGCGATCTTCTGGATCGCCTCGACGGCCTCGGGACTCTGGTAGCCGCCGAGCACCTCGAGGACCGCGGCCCGCACCTTCCAGCTCCTGTCGCCGAGCACCGGCTCGAGCGCATCGACCGCCTCGGCGGAATCGACCTCGGAGATGCTGCGCACGACCGTGGCTCGGGCGTCGGGGTTCTTGTCCTTGATGTACTTCGAGAACTTGTCGAGGGCGTCGTTGGCGCTGGCCATCGCGGCGGCCGTGAAGACGAGCGTGGCGACGAGCATCGTGAGGTCCGCTTGCGGGCGATTCATGTCGGGCAACTCCGAGCTGCTTGGGTTCTTTCGATCAGAAACGCTTGAGGACGTGCTCCCGGAAGGCGTCGTCGATCTCCTGCGGCAGCCAGCCGTAGACCTGCTGGATGGCAGCCATCGAGTCCTTGTCGGTTCGCTTGAGCACGCGGACGAACTCGCGGAACTTCTCGACGTCGCTGTCGATCAGAAACGCGGTGTATCCGAACGCGTACGCCGCGTCGCGCCAGCCGAATGCATTCTTGTCGCGATCGTGGATCTCGACGAGCTTCACGAAGTCGCCCCCGATCACCTCGCGCTTGATCTTCTTCTTCCACGAGTCGGCGCCGCGGAAGGAATCGTCCGGCGGCACTTCGATGAACGTGAAGTTGCGATTATTGCCGTAGAAGTCGTGCTCGAGGAACGAACCGAAGCCGAGCTGCAGCCAGGGCGGCACGTCTTTCGGCCGATCGTACTTGAAGAGCAGGAGGAACGCGAGGCTGTAGACGACCCGCTGCTCGACGTCGATGTCGGCCTCGCCGAGGCGCCGGGTGCTGAACGAGGTCTCGCCGGGGCTCACGTACTTGTAGCCCGCGGAGTCCTGCGAGGAGCGCCCGTAGCGGTGCTTCAGGTAGCGATTGAACGTGTCCTGATCCTTGTGGATGTAGACGGTGTGGCGAGGATGCTTGCGCTCGTCCTCCTCGCGGGTGACCCCGAACAGCTCGAGGTAGCGATCGTTCACCCGGGTGAGGAGGTCGAGGTAGCGCCTGGCGCCGCGGGCCTGATCCACCCGCTTTCCGTCGATCTTGAGCTTCGGGAGCTCGAGGTAGACGTTCAGGTGTCGTCCCTCGACGGCCACGACCTTGGTGCCCGTGACCGTCTCGTACTCGTCGATGGTCTCCAGCCACTTTGCGTTCCGGTCGCGGATCTTGCGGTACTCGGCCTCGGCCTCGGGGTTCGGCGTCCGCGTGCACAGGGAGAATCCGACGCCGCCGTCGGGATCGGTCCGGAAGTAGTGCGAGTCGCGGAGGATCCAATCGGGCGGGGGATCGACGGCCGGATCGAGCTTGCCGGTGCCGCCGCACTTGTAGCAGCGCTTGACCGGCTTCTTGTCCGCCGTGCCCGCCGGGCTCTCCGCGGGGCCGCAAGATGCGGTTTCGCCGGCTCGTGCGCTCTCGTCGGCTCGTGCGGGCGCGCCAGGCCCGTAGGCCAGGAAGCAGACCGCAAGGGCCAGGACGAGGCCGACGACAGGAGGTCGGCTCTTGACCGGAGGGATTCGGTTCAAGGTGGTCTCCGATTCCGGGAAGCGGCTCGACGCGCGGCGAGCCATACGCCGCACTAGTGTACCTCCAAGGGCCTAGAGGCGAAAATCGCGGATCCGGGCGGACACCGGTCCTCTGGAAGGAAGGGGCCGCGGGCGCTTCGATTTGACGCAAATTCCGCTCCCACGGCTCTCGGGCGGGAGCGAACACACCATCCCTTGTCCGGAGAGGACCCTCCGAGCCGCCGTCTGCCCACCCGAGTCCCGGAAATCGAATGCAGTTGGTGGTTCGTGTCGATCGTACGCGACACCGGTGTCGAGGGAGATCGTCATCGTCGGCTCCCGAATCGCCAACCGCGCGTGCTTCAGTTCTTCTCGACACCGTTGCGACGAGCCTCGTTACGGTCGCGAGGGGAGGTGCGAAACGGTTTGGGTACGGTCCTTGCTAAACTGGAGGGTGCCTTAGTCAGATGTGCCTCGAACACACGAACCATCGCAAGAAACCTGCTCCGATCATGACGCAACAGTCATTAGATACCGACCGAACCTGGACCGGCGAGGAACGTCGCCGACGGGATCGACGGAGGAGGAGGACACCGATGTTCAGCCGATACAGCTTCTTCGGAGGACGACGACAGGGTGGGCGCCGCGAAGGCGAGGTCAGTAACCTCTACGTGGATCGCTACCCGGTCGGACTCTCGCTTCTCGTGGTCGGCATTTTCCTTCTGAACGTGCTCGACGCCGTCTTCACCCTGCTCCATCTGCAGCAGGGCGGCCAGGAGTGGAACCCCATCGTGGCGCAGTTCCTCGTCCTCGGCCCGCAGCCGTTCTTCTTCATCAAGTGCGGAATCACCGCCGGCTGCCTCCTCTTCCTTCTGATGCACGTGCGCTTCTACATGGTGAAGCGGATCTTCCAGGCGGTCTTCGGCATCTACGCCTGCGTCTTCTGCTACCACATGTATCTGAACTCTCTCTAGGCCGCTTGAGAGGCGGGCTCGGATCCTGAGGGCTTCGGGACCGAGCCGCCGACGGCTCACGCGCGCGGTCGCCGACGGGTGACCTGGGAACGCCACGTCCGCGCCGCGCCCCCGAGCCCCCAAGCGCCGACTCACGCTCAGGCCTTCGGGCCGGCGGGAACGACGAGGGGTCCCGTTCTCCGCCGGCCCGATCCAGGCCGTCCGCCTTCCGCTACCTGCCTTCCGCTGCTGCTGTCTCCCCGACCTCCGCCACGCCACCCTCGGATCCCCGACAGATTCTCTATCGCCGGCGGCTCTCCTCCGTACTGTTACAATTGACGCCTTTTTGCGATGTTCTGAGCGTCACGGGAGGGGGCCGCCGCGAGGGGGACGGCCCCGAAGAACCAACGGGAACCCAGGATTCGAGGTGTGAGTCAGACATGACGAGTGACGTCTCCCTGATCACCGAAGAGGTGAAAAAGCAGTCGAGCTTCGTGTTCGATCTGGCCAAGGAGATCGGTAAGGTCATCGTGGGGCAGGAGGACATGGTCGAGAAGCTCCTGGTGGGGCTTCTGGCCGACGGGCACGTCCTGCTGGAGGGGGTGCCCGGGCTCGCGAAGACCCTGACGGTCAGCACGCTGAGCCAGGCCATCGACACGAGCTTCAAGCGGATCCAGTTCACGCCGGACCTGCTGCCCGCCGACCTGATCGGGACCATGATCTACAACCCGCAGTCGGGCTCCTTCTCGGCCAAGAAGGGTCCGATCTTCGCGAACATCGTCCTCGCCGACGAGATCAACCGCGCGCCGGCCAAGATCCAGTCGGCGCTCCTCGAGGCCATGCAGGAGCGCCAGGTGACGCTGGGCGACGGCACGTACGACCTCGAGGATCCGTTCCTCGTGCTCGCGACGCAGAACCCGATCGAGCAGGAAGGGACGTATCCGCTCCCCGAGGCCCAGGTCGACCGCTTCATGCTGAAGCTGAAGGTCGGCTACCCGACCAAGGCCGAGGAGAAGGAGATCATGTCGCGCATGTCGGCGGGATCGCCGCCCGAGGTGCGACCGGTGGTGACGCCGGCCGACATCCTGAAGGCGCGGGAGGTCGTGCGCAACGTCTACATGGACGACAAGGTCGGCGACTACATCCTCGACATCGTCTTCGCGACGCGAAACCCGGCCGACTACGGGCTCGACCTCGAGCCGCTGATCGAGTTCGGCGCCTCGCCTCGCGCTTCGATCTACCTGTCGGCGGCCGCCAAGGCGTACGCGTTCATCAAGGGACGCGGCTACGTGACCCCGCAGGACGTGAAGAGCATCGGCATGTCGGTCCTCAGGCACCGTCTGCTCGTCTCGTACGAGGCGGAGGCCGAGGGACTCACGTCCGAGGACGTCGTCGACAAGATCTTCAGCGAGATCAAGGTCCCCTAGCGCGACGAGGGTGTTCCGATGATCCCCAAGGAGATTCTCGAGAAGGTACGGCGTATCCAGATCTACACCGACCGTATGGTCAGTGAGGCGCTCGCCGGCGAGTACCACTCCGTGTTCAAAGGACGCGGAATGGAATTCGAGGAGGTGCGCGAGTACCAGCCCGGCGACGAGATCCGGACGATCGACTGGAACGTCACCGCGCGCATGGGTCAGCCCTACATCAAGAGCTTCCGCGAGGAGCGTGAGCTCACGGTGATGCTGGTGGTGGACCTGTCGGCGTCGGGCACGTTCGGTACCACGGACAAGCTCAAGAAAGAGCTCATCGCCGAGTTCTGCGCGGTGCTCGCGCTGTCGGCGGTCCGCAACAACGACAAGGTCGGGCTGCTCCTGTTCACCGATCGCGTCGAGAAGTTCGTGCCGCCCAAGAAGGGCAAGAACCACGTGCTGCGCGTGATCCGCGAGCTGCTGTTCTTCGAGCCGGTGAGTCGGAAGACCGACATCCGCATCGCGCTCGAGTACCTGAACCAGGTCACGCATCGCAAGACGGTGACGTTCCTCGTCTCCGACTTCCTCGCGGACGGCTACGAGCAGGACCTTCGCCTCTCGGCCAAGCGTCACGACCTCGTCGCCGTCGCGGTGACGGATCCGCGCGAGGAGATCCTGCCCGGGATGGGGCTCCTCGAGCTCGAGGACTCCGAGACCGGGGCCCGCGTGGTCGTGGACACCGGAAGCCGGGCTTTCCGCGCTGAGTTCGAGAAGCGTGCGGCCCGGGTACGCGGCTCGCGCCAGGACGAGTTCCGCAAGGCGGGCGTCGACCTCATCGAGATCGACACCGAGAACCCGTACCTGCAGACCCTCCACCAGTTCTTCCGCAATCGGGAGCGACGACATTGATGGCGTCGCGACGAGCTCTCTTCGAGCGGACGCTTCGGTCGGCCGCGGTGACGGCGGGCCTTCTGCTGCTGCTGGCGGTCCTGGCGATCGCGTGTAGCCGCGCTCCGGAGGCGGTTCCGGCTGCCGAGGACGCCGCGCAGGTCTCGGTGGAGGCGAGCGCTCGCAAGGGGCCGGTCGATGTGACCGCGCGCCTCGACCGGGGCACGCTTTCGATCGCGGACTTCGCCGAGCTCCGGATCGACGTGGAGGCGGACGCTGACGTCACGATCCTCCTTCCGGAGCCCGAAGAGATCCCGATCGAGCCGTTCACCATCCGCGACTTCGATACCGAGAAGCCGCGGCTCGTGGACGACGGTCGTCAGGTGAGCGCCATCACGGCGCGCCTCGAGCCGTTCCTGTCCGGCGAGTACGAGGTCGGTCCCGTGTCGATCGGATTCACGATCGAGGGCGAGCTCGACGACGAAGGCAACCCGAAGGAATTCTCGGTCGAGGTCGGGCCGCTTGCCCTCGCGGTGACGTCGCTCACCGGGGAAGCTTCCGAGGCGCTCGATATCCGCCCGCTGAAGGCGCAGGCCGAGCTTCCCGAGGCACCGGCGGAGCCGCTGCCGTGGTGGATCTTCGCGGCGATCGCCGCCGGCCTCATCGCCGCCGTGGTCGCGATCGTGTTCTTGGCGCGCCGGAGCAAGCATCGCGAGGTCGCGGTGCGCGTGCGCACGCCTCGCGAGATCGCGCTCGAAGCGCTCGCGAGCCTCGAAGCCAAGGAGCTGCTCGTGCGCGGCGAGATCAAGCAGTTCTACTTCGAGATCTGCCTCATCCTGCGCGAGTTCATCGAAGGGCAGTTCGGGCTTCGAGCCGCCGAGGAGACCACCGAGGAGTTCTTGCGGGACCTCGCCGCGGAGCCGCGCTTCTCGGAGGAGACGAAAGAGCTCCTTCGGCAGTTCCTCGAGCACTGCGATCAGGTCAAGTTCGCGAAGTACGCGCCGGCCGCCGACGAGATCCAGAAGACGGTCACCGTGACGCGGAGCTTCGTCGAGAGCAGCACGGTCCCTGACCCGGCCGAGACGGCCGCGGTGGGCACACCTGCCGGAGAGGAGGCGAGCCGTGGAGTTTGATCCGACTTCCGCGCTGGTCGCCCTGATCGCGCTCGCGCTCTTGCTTCCGACGATGCTGGTCGCGCGACGAAAGCAGCGCACGCCGGCAATTCGGTTCTCGTCGACCGGGGCCTTCGCGGATCTTCCGCGTCCGCTGCGCCACCGATTGCGAGGGCTCGTTCCGACGCTTCGCATCCTCGCGCTGATCCTGCTCCTGGTCGCGCTCGCTCGCCCGCGCAAGGGCGACGAGTACACCGAGGTCCAGACGCAGGGCATCGCGATCCAGATGGTGGTCGATCGCTCGTCGAGCATGTGGGACAACAAGATGCGCTTCGAAGGCCAGTCGATGCCGCGACTCGAAGTCGTCAAGCGGATCTTCAAGCAGTTCGTGCTCGGCGATGAGGGCGACCTCGGCGGCCGCAAGAACGACATGATCGGGCTCACGACCTTCGCGCGCTTCTCCGAGGAGGAGTGCCCGGTCACGCTCGACCACGGCAATCTCGTCGGGTTCATCGAGAACCTCACGCACGCGCAGACGCAGGTCGAGAACGGGACCAACATCAGCGATGCGCTCTATCAGGCGACCCTGTCGCTCGTGGTCGCCGACGACTACGTCCGCGACACGTTCGGCCGCGAGGACGAGTACAAGATCCTCTCGAAGGTCATCATCGTGCTGACCGACGGCGAACAGCAGAGCGGAATCGAGGAGCACGGCTTCGCGGAAGTTGCCGATCTCGCGAAGGAGAACGACATCAAGATCTACTCGGTCGCGATCACCGGCGGCCGGGATCAGCGCCGCGGCTTCTTCGCGCTTCTCGAGGACCGCATCGACACGACCGATATCAAGCGAGTGGCGGAGCGCACCGGGGGCCTCTTCCGGGAGGCGACCGACGGCGACTCGCTGCGCAAGATCTACGAAGACATCGACAACCTCGAGCGGACCGACTTCAAGCAGACGTTCCGCCGCTACCACGAGCTGTTCCACTGGCCGGTGCTCGCGGCGCTCGTGTGCGTTCTGCTCGAAGTGGTGCTCGCGGCGACGTGGCTACGGAGGGCGCCCTGATGGACGAGATCCTCCAGTTCGAGCAGTTCTCCCGGAACGCGTGGCTCTTGCTGACGCTCCTTCCGGTCGCGGGTCTGATCGTCTACTCGTTGGTGCGTCGCCGAACCGCGCTCGAGAGGTTCGCGAAGCTCGAGACCCTGCGATCGATCGTCGAAGGGGCCAGCGAAGGGCGGCGCATCCTGAAGGGCGCGCTCGTGACGGTGGCGGTGCTCGCGATCGTCGTGACGCTGTGGCGGCCGCAGGGGAACCCGACCGTCGAGAAGGTGCGGGCGAAGGGGCGAGACATCGTTTTTCTGCTCGATGTTTCGAAGAGCATGCTCGCCACGGATCTCGTGCCCGATCGCCTCGAGCGCGCCAAGCTCATGATCGAGGACGTCGTGTCCGAGATGGAGGGCGACCGGGTCGGGCTGGTGGTGTTCGCGGGCTCGGCGTCGCTCCGGTGTCCGCTCACGCACAACCACTTCGCGTTCCGCACGCACCTCCGACGCGTCACCGTGGACACGATCGCGCGCGGCGGCACGAACATCGGCGATGCCATCCGCGTCGCGACCGAGCGTCTGTACCGCGGCGTCGAGGGCTCGTACAAGGACATCATTCTCATCACGGATGGCGACGACCAGGATTCGTTCCCGGTCCAGGCGGCGGAGGACGCCGTGCGCCAGGGCATCCGCCTCTTCACGGTGGGGCTCGGCAACCCGCAGGGCACGCGCCTTCGCGGAGTGCGCTACAAGGGCGAGGTCGTCATCTCGGGGCTCAACGAGGATCTGCTGCGCGAGATCGCGTTCACGCATCCCGAGGGACGCTACGTGAAGGTCGCCACCGGAAGCGCGGATCTGGGGCAGCTCTACCGGGCGTCGATCGCGACCGCGGAGCAGGGTGACGGCGAGTCGCGCGAGACCAAGGTATGGAGCGAGTGGTATCAGGCGCCCCTCGCGCTCGCGATCCTGCTCCTCGCGGTGGAGTGGTTCGTCTCGGAGCGAAAGCGTATCGTGGCGAGACCGGGGCTCGCCATGGCGACCGAAGGCAGCCGACCGGCGGGAGGCGTGCGATGAGGAGCTTCACGATGACCGTGACGTCGTTCGGAAGGGGCGCGCTGGTCGTGCTCGTGCTCGCGGCGCTCGCGCTCGCGGCCACCTCGGCGGCGGATCGCCTGGCCGAGGGTAACGACCTCTTCTCGGCCGGAAGCTTCGATCAGGCGCGCGATGCCTACCAGGAAGCGCTCGTCGATCTGCCGGATTCCGCGATCGTCTACTACAACCTCGGAAACGTCGCCCACGAGCTCGGCGAGCACGATGAGGCCGAGACGTACTTCCAGGATGCGCTTCGCAGCCTCCGCGGCGAAGCCGGGCTCGAGCGCAAGGTTCTCTACAACCTCGGCAACACGCTGTTCCGGCGAGGAATGGAGACCGCCGAAGCGGAGCCCGAGCAGGCTCTCGAGATCCTCGAGAACGCCGCCGGCTACTACCTCGAAGTCATCGAGAAGCAGCGTGACGCCGAATCGAGGAGCGGCGAGCGCGCCGACGACGATCTCGACGCCGCGTACAATCTCGAAGTCGTGCGCATTCGCATCAAGGAGATCCTCGACCGTCTCAACCAGGAAGAGGAAGAGACTCCCGAGGAGCCGCCCGATCCGGTGAAGATGCTCCTCGAGTGGATCGATGCCGAGCGGG
>CAZQZX010000218.1:0-12003 GCA_964597885.1 uncultured Planctomycetota bacterium | reverse complement strand
CGGGGATCGGATCGAGGTCGAGGGGCTCGCCGTGCGCGGGGTTGCGCCGCCTTGGGATCCAGGACGAGGCCACACCGAGCCCGAACAGCGCGACCGCGATGAGGCCGAGCTTCCCGAGCCGTTCTTTCGACCACACGCCCGCCACCTGATGTTCGAAGGTCGCCGCGAAGTTCTCGGCCGCGAAGCGCGGGAGCGAACGCTCCCCTCCGGCGACGTAGTAGGAGTTCTTGAGATAGCCCTCGGTCGCGATGTGCATCTGGCGATCTTCGAGCCACGAGGCGTGCGTGATGTACAGGGTCACGTAGAGACCGAGGGCCGCCAGCTGCCCGACCGCCCACGTCGCGGCGAAGAGCTTCGGGAAGGGCTTCGCCCGCGCGATCCGAACGAGGGCATAGATTCCGATCGCCAGCACGAACGAGGCTGCCGTGTAGTGGGTGAGGATCGCGCCGATCAACGTGAGGCTCATCGCCGTGACGGCCAGCGCGGAGCGCCGTTCGAGTGCGATCTCGAGCAGGAGAAGCGAGGCCGTTACGAAGAAGAGGAGAAGCGCGTACTGCCGCACCTCGCTCCCTGCGGTGATGACGGCCGGCGAGAGCGCCAGGAACGTCACGCCGGCGGCCGCGGCCCATATCCCCGAATGCCGACGGATCCAGAGGAACGCGAAGACCAGCGAGGCGGCCACCAGCAAGAGGCTCGGGATGCGAAGCGCGAGCTCGTTCTTGCCGAGCGAGAGGATCGTCGCGCGCAGGGCGAGGATGTAGAGCGGCGGGTGGGCGAGGGTGCGGGAGCGGTCGTACGTTTCGACCCAGCTCTTCTGGTTCGCCGCGAGGAAGTGCATGGCCTCGTCGGGGTTCACCATGCAGCGACTGGCGAGGTAGGTCGCGCGCAGTCCGAACAGGACGACGACCGCGAGCAGGAGCACCCACACGGCCGGCGGGATTCGACGAACGAATGCCGCTCGACGAGGCGCGTCCTCATCGGGTTGGATCGGAGAATCGGGATGCTCGACGTGCATCGGGGCCTCGCTCGACCGGATGACGGGAAGATACCCGCCGACTCGACGCAGCGCAACCGGCTCGTTCGCGTTGACGCCCATCGGGCAGGAGGATAGGGTGATGCGCGTCGAGAGGGCTTCCATCACCAGGAGGTGAAATCCTTGCGTTTTCTGCCGTCGGATCGGGTGAGGGCGAGGGTGGGCGTTGCGGCGGCGTGGCTCGCGGTGATCCTGTTCGGGGCGGGTTGCTCCGGCGGTTCGTCGAGCGGCCAGGTCGGCTCTGTCCTCCTCATCACGATCGATACGCTGCGCGCCGATCACGTCTCGTGCTACGGATACGAGCGCGCCACCACGCCGCGTCTCGACGAGCGTGCCGCCACGGGAGTGCGCGCCGAGTGGGCGTTCTCCGCGTGCTCGCAGACGGCGCCCTCGCACGCCTCCATCCTCACCGGCAAGTACCCGCGCTTCCACACCGTCGGCGTCCATAACGCCAAGTACGTGCTGCACCCCGGTGCGGATACGCTGGCCGAGCGTTGCCGTGCGGCCGGTCTGCGCACGGAAGCGGTGGTGAGCAACTTCGTCCTGCACCGAAAATTCGGGCTCGCGCAGGGCTTCGATGTCTACGAGGACGGCTTCCCCGACCGCGAGCTCAACCGGGAGATGCCCGAGCAGGTCGCGGAGAACACGACCGACGAGGCGATCGCTGCGCTCGAGCGCGTGCGCGGGGATCGGTTCTTCGCCTGGCTGCACTACCAGGATCCGCACGGTCCGTACGACGCGCCGAGCGCTCCCGACTCCGCGCGCTTCGACGCGAAGCCGTCGGGCGGCGCGGAAGACCTGAGGCTCGAGATCGGAGAGAAGATCGACGGCTTCGGGGCGATCCCTCCGTACCAGGTCTTCGGCGAGGAGCGGACGCTCGGCGAGTACGAGCGACGCTACGACCTCGAGATCGCGTATCTCGACGAGCAGCTCGGGCGGCTGTTCGCGGCGCTCGAAGAGGGGGGCTTCCTCGAGGACACGCTCGTGATCGTCACCGCCGACCACGGCGAGGCGTTCGGCGAGGACGGTTTCTACTTCGCACACGGCCACTCGCTCGGCCTCGATCAGACGCGCGTTCCGCTCGTGTTCTTCGGAGCGGGCGTGGGCGCCGGCCGCACGATCTCGTCGCCGGTCTCGAACGTCGCGATCTTCGCGACCGCGCTCGAGGCGCTCGGGATCGAGTCGGGGCCGTCCGTCGAGCAGAGCGAGAGCCTGTGGGCCGCGGTGCACGACGGGGCGCCGGTGGACGGCCGCACCGGATACGCGAACAGCTGGGCGCAGGATGTCGCCTTCCGCGACGGGCTGTACCTGAGGCGCGATCGATACAACCGCGCCAACCGACCGTTCCCGGCTCCGGCGCTTCCGAAGGACGTTCCCCACGGGGCGCTCCAGCCGGGAGAACAGGCCAGCGTCCTCGGCGATGCGCCCACGGACGGCACGCCGCTTCTGGATCTCCGGGCGGCGCTTCGCGTCTTCGTGAATGACGCCACCGTGGCCGATCGCACGCTCGAGCCCCGCCGGATCGCGCCCGACACGCTGAGCACGGCCGACCAGGAACGTCTTCGGGCCCTCGGGTACGTCCGCTGATCGAGGAAACTCGATCCGCAGGCAGCGAATGGGGATAGGAGTGGTCCCTTTTCCGGGGCCTCCCGGAGGTTTACCATTGGGGCTCCTGGGGGTACCGAGGTCCGGCACGGGTACCACGCACGTTCGGCCATCGAGAGGAGGTGGGTCATCATGTCAGTGTCATCGAGAAAGACCACGCTCGTACGCCTGGGGCTGGCGTCCGTACTCGCCCTCGCGAGTTGGATGGTCGTCGCTCCGGTTGCTTCGGCGCAGCCGCCCGGCGAAGGGCCGGCGCTCGGAGACCGATTGACGCAGGAAGAGGTCGAGAGCGGAGACCTGTCGCTCACCGAGCTGCGACGTGAAGGCCGGCGCGTGTTCTCGACGCCCTTCAACAAGCTCGACGGATACGGCGACGGTCCGATGAACAAGAACGACCCGACGTCCCCGGGAGGCCGACCGAGCCTTCAGGACAACGGCACGTTCCTGCGCGTCAACGGCCTCGACGGTCAGACGTGCCTCGAGTGTCACTCCATCGTGTCGAACGCGACGATCCCGGCGACGTTCGGGGTCGGCGGTATCGGCGCGGCGTCCGCGAACGCGATCTTTCAGCCGACCGACATCGACGTGGACGACGAGGTCGGCGTCGGGTACGCGAGCTTCAACGGCCGCTTCATCAACCCGCCGTTTCTCTTCGGTTCGGGCGGCATCGAGCTGCTCGGCAAGGAGATGACCGAAGATCTGCAGGCGCTTCTCGCCGAGGCGAAGGCGAACCCGGGGCAGGACGTCGAGCTGCTGACGAAGGGCGTCGACTTCGGTACGATCCGCTTCCAGGACGGCAAGCTCGTCACGGACGGTATCGAAGGGGTCGACGAGGACCTCGTGGTGCGGCCGTTCGGCCGCAAAGGCGAGTTCCCGACGGTTCGGGCCTTCGACCTCGAGGCGCTCGCGTTCCATTTCGGAATGCAGCCGTCCGAGGTGGTCGGCAAAGGCATCGACGACGACGGCGACGGCGTGCTCGACGAGGTGACGGCCGGCGAGATCTCGGCCATGCACATCTTCAACACGACGCTCGAGCGTCCGCGCAAGACGCAGGTGACCGAGGAAGTGCAGGCCGGCTTCAAGCTCTTCCAGTCGATCGGCTGTGCGGAGTGCCACACGCCGATCCTCGAGACACGCCGCAAGGAGCTCTCGTATTGCTTCCCGGAGATCCCGGAGCGTCCGTTCGAAAACGAGTTCTACCGCGTCGACCTCTCGGAGGACCCGACCGGGTTCAAGGAGACGAAGGATGGCGGCCTCTCGGTGATCCTGTTCGCGGATCTGAAGCGGCACGACATGGGCGACGCGCTCGCCGAGTCGTTCGGCAGCGAGCTCGACCGCTTCTTCACGACCGCGCGTCTGTGGGGCGTGGCCGATACGGCGCCCTATCTCCACGACGGTCGTGCCACGACGCTGACCGAGGCGATTCTGCTCCACGGTGGAGAGGCGCAGGCGGCTCGCGACAACTTTGCGGGTCTCTCGGATAAGGATCGCATTCTCGTGCTCACGATGCTTCGCGCGCTGCGCACGCCGTCCGAGGTCGGAACGGGTCTCGACGAGTAGACGGCCGAACGAGAGGGCGCTCGTTCGGGCCGAACATCCAGGAAGGGGAGGGATCGACTTTGAGCACGAAGAAAGACACCACGCGGCGCGTCCGTTTTGGCGGGCGCGCCGCGATCTTCGGTTTCGTAGGCGCGATGCTGCTGGCGCCGATCGGCTGCCACACCCCGCGGGCCGTGCAGGAAGAGCCGGTACCGACTCCGTCCGAAGCCGGCACACCGCGACCGGTGGAGCCGCTTCCGGAGCCGGTTCCCGTGCGAGGCGGTGCGGCGACAATCGATCTCCACACGCTCGGCTATTCGGTCGAGGGCCGGCCGATCGAGGCGCGCGTGATGGGCCGCGGCTCCGAGACGGTGATGATTCTCGCGACGATTCACGGGGACGAGCCTGCGGGTACGCCGCTCCTCGGCGAGCTCGAGCACGTGCTCGCCGGGAGCCCGGAGCTCATCCGCGACAAGACCGTCGTTCTGATCCCGGTCGCCAACCCGGACGGCTACGCGAACAAGAGCCGGGGCAACGTGAACGGGGTCGACCTCAACCGCAACTTCCCGGCGGCGAACTTCAGCGCGAAGGGACGCCACGGCGACAAGCCGCTGTCGGAGCCCGAGAGCCGCGCGATCCATGACGCGATCGTCCGCTTCAGCCCGGATCGGATCGTGAGCGTGCATCAGCCGCTCGCCTGCGTCGACTGGGACGGCCCGGCGGAGGACCTCGCGCGGGCGATGAGCGAGGCGGGCGATCTTCCGCTGCGCAAGCTCGGCGGACGCGACGGCTCGCTCGGCTCCTTTGTGAGCGGCAACCTCGCGACCCCGATCATCACGCTCGAGCTTCGGGGCGGCGATCAGCGTCGCTCGACGGCCGATCTCTGGCGCCGCTACGGGCGGACGCTGCTCGCCGCGATCACCTATCCCGACCCCGCTCCCGGGGACGAGGGTTCGTGAGCGACGCCGGTCGCACTCCAAAGGGCGGCCGCGAGAAGGCGGGACAGCTCGGGCCGTTCGACATCGGCTGCGTGGTCGTGGGGGGGATCGTCGGCGTCGGTATCTTCTTCACGCCGGCGAAGGTGGCGGCCAAGGTCGACGGGCCGGCTCAGGTGATGGGTGCGTGGGGGCTCGGCGCCACGATCGCGATCCTCGGAGCGCTCGTGTTCGCGGAGCTCGCCTGTCGCGTACCCGGGCACGGCGGCACGTTCGTCTACATCGAGCGGGGTATCGGGCGGTTGCCGGCGTTCCTCTACGGCTGGGCGAACTGCTTCTTCATCCAGGCCGGCGCCTGTGGGATCGTGGGGCTCATCCTCATCGAGAACCTCTCGGTCGCGATGACCGGTGAGGCCTCGCTCAGCGGAGACGTGGAGGTTCTTCTCGCAGCGGTCACGATCGCGATCTTCGTGGCGCTGAACCTACTCGGGCTGCGCGTCGGGAAGCGCGTGCAGAACTCGCTGACGGTTCTGAAGGTCGGCCTCATCGCGGGGCTGGTGCTCCTGGCGGTGACGACCGCGGGCAGTGGCTCCGAGGCGCCGGCGGCCGCGGCAAGCGCCGAGCCCCGTGGATGGCTCCTCGCGCTTTCGGGGGCGATCCTTCCCGTGCTGTTCTCGTTCGGCGGGTGGCAGCAGGGCTCGTTCGTGGCAGGTGCCGCACGACGCCCGCAGCGAGACCTTCCGATCGGGATCCTCGCGGGCGTGGCGGTGGTGGTCGCCTGCTACCTGACGATCAACCTCGCGTTCCTGTCGATCCTCGGCTTCGAGGGCGCGGCCGCGTCGAGCACCATCGCGGTGGACGCCAGCCGGAAGGCGCTCGAGCCGCACGGGGTCGGGGACCTGGCCGGTCGGCTCGTCGGCGCGATGGTCGCCATCTCGGCGATGGGCATCCTCAACACGATCTGCCTCGCGCCGCCGTACGTGCTGCATTCGATGGCGCGCCGGGGGCTCTTCTTCCGCCGAGCGGCGACCCTCCATCCGCGCTTCGGGAATCCTTCCTTCGGGATCCTCGTGCAGGGGCTGGCCGCGATCGGCCTGCTGCTGCTCGCGCATCTCGGCTTCGGGCAGGGATCGCGCGATACGCTCGGTTTCGTGCTCGACGGCGTCGTCTTCGTGGACTGGCTTTTCTTCGGGCTGGCGGGACTGGCGCTGTTGCGGCTGCGGAGGATGGGTGGGGGCGAGGCTCCCGCGTTTCGCGCCCCGTGCGGCACGCTGGTGGCGACGATCTTCGCGGCTCTGTCGATTGCGGTGATGGCGGGCGCGATCTGGAGCAGTCGTGAGGCGTCCCTCGTCGGTCTCGGCATCACGCTCGCGGGGATTCCGTTCTTCCGGAAGCTAGAATCCTCGAGCCATGGAGCCGAATTCATCCGACATCACGAGTGACCGAACGACGCCCGCGCCCCTCGACCTCGCGGTGGTGGGCGGGGGGCCTTGCGGGATCGCCTGCGGAATCGAAGCCGGTCGTGCGGGCCTCGAGTACCGGATCTTCGAGAAGGGAGCGCTGACGGATTCCATCCGGCGCTTCCCCGAGGGCATGTCGTTCTTCTCGACGCCCGAGAGGCTCGAGATCGATCAGCTGCCGTTTCCGACGACCTCGGTGCGTCCGACGCGCGAGGAGGCGCTGCAGTACTTCCGCCGCGTCGTGGAGCGCCACCATCTGGCGATATCGCTCTACACCGAGGTGACGAGCGTCCGACCGCTCGACGGGGGAGGCTTCGAGGTCACGACGAGCGCCGAGGTCGGAGCGTCGGAATCGAGCGCGAGCTACCGAGCGCGGAACGTCGTGCTCGCGACCGGCTACTACGACTGGCCGAATCGAGTCGGTGTGCCCGGGGAAGACCTTCCGCACGTATCGCACTACTATCGCGACCCGTACCGCTACGCCGGGACGAACGTCGTGATCGTGGGCGGGGGCAACTCGGCGGTCGAGGCCTCGCTCGATCTCTTCCGCCACGGCGCGAAGGTCACGCTCGTGCACCGGGGCGCGGATCTCAAGCCCACCGTCAAGTACTGGGTGAAGCCCGACCTCGATCATCGGATCGCCTCGGGAGAGATCGGCGCGCGCTTCGAAACGGAAGTGAGCGCAATCCGGGAGCGCGAGATCGACCTGACGGACAGCCGGACCCAAGAGCCCGTGACCCTCGCCGCAGACTTCGTGCTGCTGCTCGTGGGCTACTACCCGTCGCCCGACTTGCTTCGCGGCGCCGGGGTCTCGGTGCCCGAGGACTCGCTCGTCCCCGAGTACGACGCCGACACGCATCGCACGCCGATCGAGGGCCTGTACGTGGGCGGGTCGGTCGTCTCAGGGCGTCAGACGGGGCGCATCTTCATCGAGAACAGCCGGGCCCACGCCGAGATCATCGTCTCGGATCTCGTGCGGCGCCGGGAGGGGGCGCGCGCATGAGCGGCCAGGATTCCATCGACGATCGACCGACGCTCGCCGACGTCCAGACTCCCGCGCTGGTGCTCGACCACTCGGTCGTCGCCGCGAACGCAGAAGCGATGACACGGCGCGCGTGCGATCTGGGCGTGGAGCTTCGCCCGCATCTGAAGACCGCGAAGTCGGCGGCGGTTGCCGAGCTCGTCACGCAGGGTGGCCCGCGGAAGATCACGGTGTCGACGCTCGCCGAGGCCGAGTACTTCGCCGAACGCGGCTTTCGGGACGTGACGTATGCCGTCAACATCACGCCCGGGAAGCTCGCACGCGTGGCCGAGCTGGAGCGCGGTGGATGTGCCGTGCGCCTGCTCGTCGACGACCCGGGGGTCGCCCGCGAGATCGCGCGCCATGCGACCGATGCGGGAGTGACGCTACGGGCGCTCGTCGATATCGATACCGGGCTTCACCGATCCGGGCTCGCCGTCGACGATCCGCTGCTGCTCGAGACGGCGCGGATCCTTCATGAGGCGCCCGATGTCCGGTTCGAGGGAGTGCTGACGCACGCGGGGAACTCGTACGGAGCGACGAGCGCCGACGACATCCGTCGGATCGCAGGCGAGGAGCGCGACGGCGCGGTGGCCGCAGCGCGACGCCTCGCGGATGCGGGGATCCCCTCGGAGACGGTGAGCGTCGGATCCACGCCGACCGCCCGGTTCGCGGATCACCTCGAAGGCGTCACCGAGATGCGTCCCGGGAACTACGTCTTCTTCGATCTGTTCCAGTGGCTGCTCGGGTGTTGTCACCGCGACCAGATCGCCGTCAGCGTGCTCGCGACCGTCATCTCGCACGCGCCCCGCTTCAATCGCCTGCTGATCGACGCGGGCGGGCTCGCGCTGTCGAAGGACCGGAGCACCGCGGATCATCCGAGCGGGGGCTCACTCGGCTACGGGCTCCTCGTGGAGGCTTCGGGCGAGCCGATCTCGGGCGATCTCGTCGTTCGGGACGTGAACCAGGAGCACGGGTTCGTCGAGAGCGCCGAGCCGATCGACTTCGCGAAGTATCCCATCGGGTCGCGCGTGCGCGTGCTTCCGAATCACTCGTGCATGACGGCGGCCGCGTACGAGACGTACCACGTGGTCGAAGGGCGCTCGGCCGTGGTCGTCGATCTCTGGGACCGCGTCAACGGCTGGTAGGCGCGTCGCACCCGTGCGGAAGCCTTGCCGCTCAGGGGCCGGTGGCGATCTCGAGGATCAGCACGCTCTTCGCGTCGAGGGTTTCGGTGCGGACGAGATCCCCGGTTACCGATCCGATCACGCTCGATCCGGCCGCGGTCAGCCGGTAGAGCTGGAGACCGTCCCCGGCGTCGAGCCCGTAGTCGGCGAGGCGAAGCGTGTAGGGGATCGTCTGCTGCGCGTCGGTCCAGTTCGTGAAGACGAGCCCCACGCGACCGTCGCTCGCGCGCCAGACGGAGCTCTCGACCACGGGCAGCTCGTGCAGCCCGTTGCAGGCCGGGGAGAGCCCGGTGTCGACGCGGGTCACGGTCGTCTCGAGCGGCCGAAGGAGTCGTCCGTACGTCAGGTATTTCCGCGCGTATCCGGCGGCTTCGACGAGCTTCTCGAGGTACGTGTAGTGGCCCTGCATGTCGGGGCGGTTGATGAGCCATCCGGCTGCGCCCTCTGTCTCCGACTGGACGACCTCGACCACGTTGAGGCGCGATCCGATCACGAAACCGTGGGCCTGGAAGATGTCGGCGTCGAGCGGCGTGTAGGTGCCGTCGTCGAGCTCTTCGCGCTTCAGGCGGCTCGAGATCACGGTCGGGGCGACCTCGTGGTATACGGCCTGGAACAGCGGCACGTGCCTCTCGAAGGCTTGTCCGAGCGGCGCCACGCAGAAGTAACCCTCGCGGAAGAGGAACAGATCGATCAGTGTTTCGGTCGGCGGCTCCTCGCCCGAGAAATAGCCCGGGTCGTTGGCGCGCCCTTCGGCGAGCAGGTTGCCCACCATCTCGCGGATGCACTCGTGGATGTAGCGTCCGCCCCCGACCGGATGCGGGTGCGTGGGGTCGTAGCTCTCCCGGTTCACGACGAGGCTGTCGAAGTAGCCTCCATCCGCGCCGTACTGGAGCTGGAGCTGCTGGATCCGGATCGAGCTCTGCTTGTCTTGCCAGTACTGGGTGCAGGGGTTCATCTGCACGAAGATGCCGCGATCGATCGGCTGCAGATCCTCGTCCTTGTACGTGTAGAGCTCGGCGTTCTCCGCGGCGTAGCTCGGCGTCCTCGGATCGTAGCTGATGCTCCCGGTGTCCGGAACCACGCGTACGGTCATGCCCTGGATAGCCTGCGCGGCCGCGACCACCTGGCCGAAGCCGGCCTTCGGCGGGAAGTGATCGGGAGGATAGCGGCCCGTGGCGTCGCCGACCGTGTCCCACGTGCGGAAGAGCGCGATCGTGCTCTCGAGCGAGAAGCGATCCCGATACGCCTCGAGGATCTGGACGAACTCCATCGGCACCGTGGGGACCTCGGCCTTCAGCAGGAAGTTCAGGCGCTGATGCCGTAGCGAGTCCGCGACGTCGGTCCGCGTCTCGAGCGGTTCGGGCACCCAGTCCTGCTCGAGCGCCCACTCGCGGTAGATCGTGGCGGCGTCGAACCAGTCGCCGAGGAACGGTCCGAAGCGCTGCCGGTAGGGCTGCGAGTAGGACGTGACGGTCAGGTTGTCGCTCGGGACGTTCTCCATCCCGAGGAACATCGAATCGGTGCGGCCTTCGAGAAGGAAGCGTTTGTACCAGCCGTCGCCGTCGTCGCAGGTGAAGTACAGCCCGGCGCGCGCGACCTCGTCGTAGTAAGCCGTCATCGCGAGCTGGAAGTTCGTCGGCCACGCGAGCGCGTTCTCACGCACGACCGCTTCCGGGGTGCGGATGAGCCCGCCACCGGACTTGCGCGACGGGTACAGGAGCTTCGTCTCCGGTCCGAGCGTCGGGATATCGAAACGCGGGAACTCGATCTCGAACAGGCTCGCGCCGCCAAGCGATCCCGAGACGTCGATGCGGCATTGCAGGAGCGCCGAATCGGCCGGAAGCTTGAAGTGCGCGGTCACGTCGAGCCGCCGCGTCGCGTCGACCTCGAGGTCGCGCCAGTACATCGTGAGCGCCTTGGCGCGGCCCGGACGGATCTGCCAGTCGAAGTAGAAGACGCCGGGGAGATCGCCCGGCTCGATGTCGGTCTTGTCGCCGTTCGGCGCGCGAAGCGTCACCCGCCAGAGCGCCGCAGGAAGGACCGGGAACGTGCGAGCCGAGGACACTTCGCGAACGCTCTCGAGCCCGAGCCCGAACGGTCCGCGCACGAAACGGTAGGCGGCTTCGGTGTTCGAGAGGACGTACTCGTTCAGCCCGAGGCTGCGGCAACTGTTGCGGCGAGCGCAATCGGGGTCGTCGCAGTCGACGAACCCGTCGCCGTCGTCGTCGAGCCCGTCATGACACGAGCGCTCGGCGAGCCCGGGGAGGTTCTGGAAGGGTGCGGGTGCGAACACGCTCTTGGATCCGCCGGCGCGGAGCTCGACGCCCAGCAGCAGGCCGAGAAAGGCGGGAAGGAGTACGGCGGCGACGGCAAAGGCGAGAAGGGAAGGATGGTGACGCTTGGAGGGCTCACGGCGGTACGAAGGCATGACACGACCCGAACCTTTCCGTCCGGTCGCATGTGGCTCACACCCTGGCCGCGCTCGGGTTCCGCCCGCCCAGCGGGGCGGCGTCAGGGGCGCGAGCCGAACCGGACTTCGACTCCTCGCGGTCCACCGTTGATCCAGCTCCCATTATGCCGCGAATCGGCGGATCCGGCAAGACAGACCGAGGGAGGCGTAGAGGAGTCGACTCGACGGACCGTGAGGGACCAGCCCCGCGGACCTAGACCGTGCCTTCCTCGAGCCAGCGGTACTTGTCGTCGAGCACCGACTGCGCGAGCTTGTAGCCCTTGCGGTCATTGTTCTTCCGGATGGCGCGGAAGTGCCCGGCGATCCGGGAACGCGCCTGTCGGCAGAAGAAGTCGACGATCGCGACCGTCTCGTCCCAGTCCTGACCGTTCTTGAGGTCGAGCTGGGCGCGGCTGCACGTGCACGAGATGGCGAAGAGCTCGGTGCCGATATCGACGAAGCGTCCGAGGAGCGGCTGCTGCAGCTCGAGCTTCGGGCCGAATCGGGCCATCGCGTGGAAGAGTCGGCGCGCGAGCTTGCGCGACGTGCGCGACGCCCAGGACACGTGGACGGCGATCGGCGCCGGAACGCCGCCTCCCGACGCGAACGGCATCCACTGCTTCGGATACCACCCCGCGTAGAACGTGCCGGCCTTGAGCGCGGCCGCGAGGCGCTTGCCCGCGGGAGCCCGAGAGTTAAGCACGTCGCCGGCGACTTTGAGGTGCGGATCGAGAGCCTCACGCGCGATGAACAGGCGCATGATCTCGCTCGAGC
>CAZQZX010000217.1:0-12033 GCA_964597885.1 uncultured Planctomycetota bacterium | reverse complement strand
CCTTCGGATGTCTGCTCTACGAGCTGCTCACCGGGCAAGCCGCGTTCGGCGGGCAGACGCCGTCCGATGTGCTCACCGCAATCCTTCGGGAGTCGCCCGACTGGGACGCCCTGCCGGCCGGCACTCCCGAGGGGGTGCGCCGGGCGCTTCGGCGCTGCCTCGTACGGGACGCGCGGCAACGCTATCACGATATCGCCGACGTGCGCATCGAGCTCGAGGAAGCGCTCGAAGCGCCGGAAGCCGACAACGACGGCGTCGCGTCCGCATCGGCGGCGCCACCGACCGGCTCGGCACGCGGCTACCTCGCCGTGGCCGCCGTAGCGATCCTCGTCCTCGTCCTGCAGTACGTGCTCATGCGCGAGCCGGGAGACTCCACGACCGACGCCCCGCTGCCGCGACACCTGTCGATCCCGCTGACCGAAGGCATCTCGTTCTTCGACGAGCCCTGGAGCGGCGGCCTCGCGGTCTCGCCCGACGGTCGGCGGATCGCGTTCCTCGGAACCGAGGGAGACGACGGCGTCCCGAGCATCTACGTCCGCGAGCTCGATTCCGTCGAGCCGCAGATCGTCGCCGGGACCGAGGGCGCCACCGACGTCGCGTTCTCGCCGGACGGCCGGCAGCTCCTGTTCTCGACGCCGACCGAAGCCGGGTCGGACGACTTGGCCCTGCGACGCACGCCGATCGAGGATCCGCAGCCGGTCACGCTCGTGCCGTCGCTTCCCGGCCCGATCATCGCCCGCTGGGACGTCGAGGACACGCTTCTCCTCGTCTACGCCGACTACGGAAGGGTCGCGACGCTGCCAGCGGAAGGCGGCGAGGTGCGCGACCTGCTCTCGGGCACGGTCGTGACGGCCGGCTACTACGAGCCCCAGCTGCTCCCCGATCGTCGTCACGTGATCCTCTCCCGCGCCGAAGAGCACAACGGCGGCCTCGACGTAAAGAGCCTGATCCTCGACATCGAAACCGGCGAGACGCGCGACCTCATGCCGAACTCGCTCTTCGCCCGCTACGTCGAGACCGGACATCTGATCTTCTGCCGGGACAACGCGATCCTGGCTGCCCCCTTCGAGCTCGGAAGCCTCGAAGCCACCGGAGCGGCATTCGTCGTCGCGCCGAAACTGCGCGTCAGCTCGAGCCTCCCGAAGTTCGGGACGACCCGCGACGGCAGCCTGTTCTTCACGCACGGGCCGGGCGATGTCCGCAATCGCGAGCTCGTGCTGGTCGACCGGGACGGGAACATCGACCCGATCGGTGCCCCATCGATGTGGTTCCACGGCGAGCCCCAGCTTTCCCCGGATGAGCAGCGCGTCGCCGTAACGGTCATCAACGCACAACGTGGGCTCGAGCTGTGGGTCTACGATCGCGACAGCCGCCGCGCCGCGGAGCTTCCCGGGCCCGGCCTCGCACCCCGATGGCTTCCGGGCGGAGAGCGGATCGTGTACGGAGGCCTCGGCGAGCCCGGCGAAACGCGAATCTGCGTGCGTCGTGCCGACGGGAGCGACACCGAGACCGAGATCGACTCCAGCCGGAAGGACAAGCTGGCCACGGCTCCGAAGGCGGTCTCGACCGATGGCCGGGTCGTGCTCTCGCACAAGTTCGACAAGGTCGCGCGCGAGTCCGCGATCTGGATGCTCCCGATCGATCCGGATACCGGACCGGCACCGCGCAAGCTCCCCGGCAACGTCGACTCCATCGGCAACTACTCGCCCGACGGCAACTGGTTCTGCCACAGCGCCACCGACACCGGACGCTCCGAAGTCTACGTGCGCTCGACCGGGAACGTCGAACGCCGCTGGCGCGCGACCTTCGAAGGCGGCAAGTACCCGCGCTTCGGCAAGGACGGCCGCACGCTCTACTACATCGACCCCGACCAGAACCTCTGCTCGGTGAACGTCGTTCCGGAAGACGACGGCTCGATCGGATTCGAGGACGAGTCGCGGCTCTTCTCGCTTCGCGAGCTCGACTTGACGGCCGGCTTTGATTTCCACACCGCGTTCGACGTCACCGAGGACGAGCGATTCCTGTTCATCCGGCTGGCGCCCGACGAGCATCGCGTGACGCGGATCGATCTCGTATCCGACGCGCTCACTTCCGGGAACGACGCGCGATGAGGCTCGCGACGCCAGGAGCTCGGCTTCCGCTCCGAACATTGGTGGCGGCGGTCGCGCTGATCCTCGCCCTCACGGCGGGATGCTCGAAGCCCGATGCGTCCCGCCTCGTGGTGCTGATCTCCGTCGACACCCTGCGGCGCGATCACCTCGGATGCTACGGGTACGATCGCCCGACCAGCCCGAGGCTCGACGCGCTCGCCGCCGACGCCGTCCTGTTCGATCGCGCGTACGCGCAGGCCACGTACACCCTGCCGTCGCACATGAGCATGCTGACCGGCCTGTACCCGGAGGCGCACGCCATGCTGCTGCCGGTGAGGGCCGACGACAAGTCTCGCGCGACACGGCTCGCCGACGAAGTCGTCACGCTCGCGGAGGTGCTCCAGGACGCCGGCTTCGCGACGGCCGCCTTCACCGACGGCGGTCTCGTCGCGGGATCGTACGGGTTCGAGCAGGGCTTCGACGTGTACGACGACGACCGCGTTCCCGAGCACATCGACAACGGCTTCGAGCGGTTTGCCGACGACCTTCACGCGTACCTGCACGGCTCGGCCGGCGAAGACACGTTCGTGTTCGTCCACACCTTCGACGTCCACGGTCCGTTCGAGGCCCCGGACGGATACGCCGAGCGTTTCCGCGGCACGCCGGCGGGACGACCCCTCCCCGACGCATCGCTTCTGGCCGCGAGCCAGCTCAAGTGCCAGAGCTACTTCTCGCTCGAGCAGTACGAAGACCTGGCTGCGGTCGTCGACGAGTACGACGGCTGCGTGAGCTTCGTCGACCACGAGATCGGTCGCCTGCTCGATCTTCTCGAGGCCGAGGGACGTCTCGACGACGCGCTCTTCATCGTCACCTCGGACCACGGCGAAGAGCTCCTCGAGAACGGCATCCTCCTCGGACACGGCAAGAACATCGCCGAAGAGGTGAATCGTGTGCCGCTGCTCATGAAGCTCCCGGGGAACCGCCACGGCGGGACGCGTATCGAACAGGTCGTCGAAAGCGTGGACATCGCGCCGACGGTTCTTCGCGCGCTCGGGATCGACGTCCCGGAAGCCTACGACGGACAGGACCTCGTCGCCGGAATCGAGACGGGTACATTCGCAAAGGATCACGCCTACGGAGTGAACCCCTACGCAGGCTCGCAGCACTACCTCGTCACCGATGACCGCAAGCTGGTCGAAGGGATCCGACGCGACCGCAGCGAGTTCATCCGCTATCAGCTCCGACCGTTCCATCCCGTGATCTACCAGGACGAGCTCCGCGAGATGAAGCCGTCTCGCTACGACACCGAAGAAGACGCGCTGGGACTCCGCGGCGTGATCGCGTGCGAGGATCGCGCCTACGACATCGCAGAGGATCGAACCGAAGTCACCGCGAGTCTCGACCCGGATGCCGAGCGGCTCGCTGCGCTGCTTCGTGAGAGCGACCGGATCGAGGAGGCGGCGCGAGCCAGGGCGATCGCGGAGGACGACGCGCGAAGCTCCGCGATCGGCGATCGCGAACGCCAGCAGCTCGAGGCGCTCGGTTATGTCGAAGCACTCGAGGACCCGACGAGCGCCGCCGCGACCGAAGCCGACATCCGCTGCGACGAGTCCGACCCGCCCCGCATCGATCGGGCTCTCCTTCATGCCGGGGATGAGCACCTGTGGCTCGTCCACCGCATGCGCAAGGGCGCGATCCCGACGGCGGCGGCGTCCCGCATCGAGGAGATCACACGCGAGGCTCGCCGGCACTACGACGCGTTCCTCGAGGCGAACCCCGATCGAAAGGCGGAAGTTCGCTGGAGGATCGACTACCTGGAGCGGGCCACGGCCGAGCTCGGCAAGCGCTAGCCGGTCGAGCGTTCGGGGCCGCGCCTAGTCGAACGGGATGACGACCGACCCGGCCACGGGAACCGCGCCCGTGCTCAGATCTGCGGCCAGCACGATCCGGAAGCGGATCAGCGGCTGCCCGTCGAGCGAGTCGATCTGCTCCACCCAGGCCGTCTCGGAGTTCGGATCCGGCTGCATGTCGCCGTTGAAGTCCGCGGCCCCCTGGAACTCGAGACGCAGACCGGTGCCGCTCGGGCGATCGCGAACCGTGAGGATCGCGTCGCGGTAATCGGGGTTGCTGTTCGCGTAGTAGTACTTCGACTGCGCGATCGAACGATCCCGGATGTAGGTGAACTGCGTGTGGTAGGTCGTGTTCTCGCGGGCCGGGCTCGATTGCTCAGACCCGCCGTCCCCGAAGATCCGATTGCGGGGCGCCGAGCTCGTCGAACGGTTGCGGAAGAGCTGGAACGTCTCGGCTCCGGCCGGCAAGTCTACCTCGACGATGAGCGGCTCATCGTACCTCGCCTGGTAGCGCGTCTGGAACGACGGCCAGGCCACCCACGGCCGGTTGTTGGCATCGGGAAGCGCGTAGTCGCCCTGAAACATCACCGTGCCCGACTCGCCCATGCCGTAGTTGCGGTCGAAGCGCGAGTCGAGATCGCTCGTCGCCGAGCGCCAGAACTGCCCGAGCTTGAGCGTCATGTCTCGATACGTCGCCTGGAAGATCGTGTCGGATCGCGGCGACCAGGCCATCCCGACGATCGACTCCCCGGGGCGCGCGCCCGTCTCGGCCGACGAGAACTTCATCTGGAAGCGGCAGCCCGTCGTGTTGGGGTCGTTCCAGGCGATGAGCGGCTGCGGAAGGCTGAAGCCGGAGTCCTGCGGTGCATAGGTGTGGACGCGCTGCGTCGAGCGGAACGTTCCGACGACCTGTCCGTCTCCGGCCCAGATCGCATTCGTACCGGAGGTGTCGCGTTGCGCGGTGGAATCGAACCTCTCGACGACGGCCGGCGAAAGCGTCACCGGAACCATGTTCGAGATCGCGGTGTCGTTCGGGGCGGATCGATCGAAGATCGCCGCTTGCACGTAGAACGTCCGACCGCCGAAGGAAGGCCGGTTGGGAACCTTGGCGCGCAGTTCGAAGCGGCCGTCGCCGTCCAGCCTCGGCGAGCCCTGTCGGATACCATCGGCGATCACGCGAAGACCGGACCCCAGATCGAGGCAAAGGGTTCCGTAGCGAGGCAGGACGGAGGGGCCGGGGCCGGTGTCGGCGAGAAGCGAGAAGCGAGCGAGCGGCTGGCCGACGAGCGTCATTTCGAGGCGCGTTCCGATCGCGGGTGCGTCGGTGACCAGCGTGAGCTGCGCGTTGCCCTGGCCCCCGCAGTCGCCCGAAGAGGCGGAGGCGACGGCGCCCGGTACGACGAGAGCCACCGCCAGCCCGAGTGCCATCAGCAGCGTCGAGCTTCCGAAGAACGTACCACGGCGTGACGTGCGGGTCGCAGGCCTTCTCATGACTCACCTCCTGCCCCATTGTACTCGATGAGCCGCCCCGTGTACCGATCTTCACGAGCACCGAGGTCGCGAGGCGCCGTCAATCCCGCTCGAGTAGGAACGCGCCCGCCATGGCTCCGGCCGCGCACACCGAGATCAGCCCTCGCTTCGCGTCGCGTCGCGCCATCTCGTACGCGAGGTTCGAAACGATGCGCCCGCCCGTGGCCGACCAGGGATGCCCGATGGCCACCGAACCGCCGTTGACGTTCACGCGGTCGAGGTCGACCGAGCCCGTCGGCTTGCCGTGCAGGCCTTCTTCCCACGCGTCGATGTTCGCCACGACCTGCGCCGCGAATGCCTCGTGGATCTCGATGAGGTCGATGTCGCCGAGCGCGATACCCGTTCGCTCGAGAAGTCGCGGCACGGCGACGGCCGGCGCCATCAGCAGTCCGTCCTTCGGATCGATCGCGGCGTACTCCTGCGCGGTGATGTAGGCGAGCGGCTCGCGTCCGTCGGCCTTCGCTCGCTCTTCGCTCATCAGCAGGATCGCCGAGCCGCCGTCGGTCACCGGCGACGCGTTGCCGGCCGTGATCGTTCCCTTCTCCGCGTCGAACACCGGTGTCAGCCCGGAAAGCGCCTCGATCGAAGTGTCGGCACGAGGACCGGTATCGGCATCGACTCCCTCGGCGGCGACGATCTCGGACGCGAGCTTCTCCTGGGCCGCGACCGAACGCTGATGACTCGCGAGCGCGATCTGATCGGCGCGCTCCCGCGACACGTTGCGCTCGCGTACCGTGAGCTCCATGTGCTCGCCCATGGTGAGCCCCGTCGACGGTTCGCGGAAGGTGTCCATCGTCGCGCCCGAGAGCGCCTCGGACCCACCGGCGATGCCCACCTCGATGCGGCCCGTCGCGATGGCGTCCGCAATGGACGACACGGTCCGCAGACCCGTGATGCAGTATGAGGAGATCGTCTGCGCTTCGACCGACGCGGGCATCCCGTTCTCGAACACGATCTCGCGGGCGAGGTTGGGCTTGCCCGGCTCCGGGAGCACGGCCCCCCACGTGATGGCCTCGACGTCGGCCGGATCGAGCTTCGAGCGCTCCAGGAGACCTCGGGTCGCGTGCTTGGCGAGCTCGAGGGGGCCGAGCTTCTCGAAGGCGCCCCGCGACTTCACGAACGGCGTTCGCGCGCCGGCGACCACCGCCACGCGCTTCAGGCTTTCCTGGCTCATGTCTCTGGCTCCTGGAGGATTCTGGGGATCGCGCAGCATAGCAACCCGGACGGGCCTACACGGCCGGCCCGCGCGCGCTATAATCTCGGCGCCTGATCGAGACGAGACCCGCATGGAACCCGACCGACAAGACTGCCTCGACCGCCTCCGCGATCTGCATGACCGCATCCTTCGATGCGTGACCGCCGATCGAAGTTACGCCACGCGCCCGGTGGACGGGGCCGGCACGCACGACTTCGCCTTCGCGCCGGACCTCGACGCCGAGCGCGTCGTGGACGAGTTCGCCCGCGAATGGGCGGCCGCAGCGGGCCCCCTGCGCGTGGTCACCGAGGAGTCCGTCCGCGTGTACCCCGAGAAGGCGCGCCCCGAGGAAGTCCGGCTCCGGCTGATCGTCGACCCGATCGACGGCACACGCGTGTTTCTGCGCGATCTGCGCCCGGCCTGGACCCTCTCGGCCGTGGCCGTGGAGCCGCCTCCCGGGGAGGCTCCACCGACGCTGCGGGACGCCGTCGTGGCCCTCCAGAGCGAGATCCCGACCCGCAAGCAGGACATCGCCGAGACTATGTACACTCTCGGCGACGGAAGGCCGGTGATCGAGCGACACGACGTCCGACGGTACCGACCGATCGACGCCCACCCCCTCGCCCTGCCGGCCGACGGGGAGACCGACCACGCCTTCGTCATCTTCAACAAGTTCTTCCCCGAGGGTAAGGGGCTCCTGGCCTCGATCGAGGAAGACATCCTCGAACGCGTCGGACGCGAATCGGGCACGGGGGACTCCGAGAGGAGCGCGACCGACCCGACCGCTTCGGGCACGTCGAGGATCTTCGAGGACCAGTACCTGAGTACGGGCGGTCAGTTCCACTGCCTCGCGACGGGAAGATACGCCATGGTGGCCGATCTGAGGCCTTTCCTGTTCGACATCCGGCGCAAGCGCGGCCTTTCGACGGGCATCGCTTGCCACCCCTACGACGTCGCCACGCTCAACATCGCGCTCGAAGCCGGCGTCGAGGTCACGAACCTCGACGGGACGGACTTCGACTCTCCGATGCAGAACGATCTCGACGTCGGGTTCATCGCCTACGCCGGGGCCGACGTTCGTGCACGCCTCGAGCCGGCCGTCCGCGCCGTCCTCGACGAGGTCGCCGAACGCGAGGGCTGCCGGCCATGATCGCTCTCGCAAGACTCGCGCTCATCGCGACCGCCCTGTTCGTGACCGCCGGTGGAGCGTACGCCGATCCCGATCTCACCAAGGAACGATCGCTTCGGATCGAGTCGTGCGAGGTCACGCTCGACGTCGACGCCGGTGGAAGGGTCGAGGTCGAGGAAGTCCTCCGCGTGCGCTTCAAGGGATCGTGGAACGGGATCTACCGGACGCTTCCGATCCGTGCCGGTGACGGATCGGTGGCGCGGCGACCGCTGCGCCTCTCCGACTTCGAGGTGCTTCAAGGCGGCGAGCCGCTCGAGTTCCACGCCGACTCGACGAAGGATTGGGTCCGTCTGCGCATCCGTGTGCCTGACGCGGAAGATACGACCCACGAGATCACGATCCGCTACCGCGCGAAGGACGTCGTACGTCGCGCCGGCGAGGTCGACCGACTGTACTGGAACGCGATCGGCGCCGAGTCGGATGTGCGCGTCGACACCGCCAAAGTAACGGTTCGACTCCCCGAGACGCTTCCGGCGGCCTCCGTGACGACGGCCGCTTACCGGGGCCCGCTCGGTTCGGGAACGACCGTTCCCGTCGGGACGGCCACCGAGGGTGCGTTCGTCGCTTCCATCGAAGGCCTCGCACCGCGCCAGGGATTGACCGTGCTGCTGTCGTTCCCGGCGGGCTACGTGTCGCTTCCGGAATGGGGCGAGCGCATCGGGTGGATCCTCCTGCCGCACGCCCCGGCGGCGATCCCCGCGTTCCTGCTGCTGCTCATGCTCGCGTGGTGGTTCTTCCGCGGACGCGACCAGATCGACCCGGGACGCGTCGTCCCGACGGATCGCGTGCCCGAAGGATTGAGCCCGGCCGAAGCCGGCGTGCTGATCGACGACCACCTCGACCCCCGCGACGTCGTTGCCGAGTTCGTCGCCCTCGCGGTGCGCGGAGCGCTGACGTTCCGGCTCGACAAGGAAGAGCACGGCCCGGTCACGTTCGTGCGCGGCCTCTCGCCCTCCGAGGAAGCCAAGTTGCCCCACCATGAACAGGCTCTGCTCCGCATCCTCTTCCCGGACAATGAGACGCGTGAGACCACACCCTGCCCGGCTTCGAAGCCCGTGCGGGACGCCTTGCTCGGGATCCGAGAGAAGCTGCAGGACAGCCTGATCACCAAGGGCCTCTACACCGAGCGCCCGCGCGAGGTGACGAGCCGATGGCGCTACGCGATCGGGATGCTCACGTTCCTGGTCCTCGCCGCAGGATTCGTGATGGGCTTCACGTTCCTCTTCCCCGTGACGCTGGTCGTGTGCGTGATCGCGGCGTGGCGGCTCGCGCGCGTGATGCCCTCGTGCACGCGGCTCGGCCTCACGACGCTTGCCGCCCTGAAGGGGCTCGAACATTACATCCAGTCGGCGACCGCCGAATCGATGAAGGCCAAGCCCATCGAGCACTTCCAGGAAGTCCTGCCGTTCTCGATCGCCCTTGGTGTCCACGAGACGTGGCTCGCGGCGTTCCCCGAGCAGCGCTCGTCGGCTCTCGAGTGGTTCGTGAAACAGACGGACGGCGAGACCGAGAACCCCGAGTCGGTTTCGGCAGCTGTCGCGTGGATCGGCGGCGCCGTCGCGCCATGGGTGCTCGTGCCGCGCTTCGCGACCTCGCCGCACACGCCCGGCGGGGCGGGGCTCGGCACGACGACCTTCAGCGGCGGCTCGTTCGGTGGCGGTTCCGTCGGCGGTGGTTTCGGCGGCGGCTCGGTAGGAGGCTGGTAGCGGCATGTCACACGAGGACCTCACCATCCCGGAGCCGTCGGGAATCGACATTCCCGAGCCGTTCGCGTCGTTCCTGGAGGACGCCGACGAGCGCATCCGCGAGTTCTTCGCGCGCCATCCGGATCGGCCGATCGGCGGCTTCGTCCCGAGCGACTACCCGTCCGTCTACCACACGCTCGCCGGCCTGATCGAGCTCGGCTTCGATCCCGGGATTTTCTGCGAGTGGGGAAGCGGATACGGCGTTATCACGGGGATCGCCTCGCTCCTCGGGCACGATGCCCACGGGGTCGAGCTCGATCCGGAGCTGGTCGAGTACGCACGCGACCTCCTCGATGACCACGATCTCTCGGTCGAGATCCACCAGGGGAGCTACGTCCCCGACGGCTACGACGAGACCGTCTCGATGACCGATGAGGGAATTCTCTCGGTCATCCCCGGCGCTTCGGCGTACGATGACATGGACCTTCGCATCGAGGACTTCGATACGATCTTCGTGTTCCCCTGGCCGGGAACGGAGCCCATGCACTACGAGCTCTTCGACCGCTACGCATCTCCCGGAACGATCCTCGTGTCGCACCACGGCGAGGACGGAACGCTCGTACGCCGGAAGCTGCGATGACCGAGGACGGCGATCGACAAGATCTCCGATTCGAGGTCGACGGCGCGCCGACCGACGTCTCCGCCATCTTGTGCCGCCCCGCGGACGCGACCGCGCTGCTGGTCCTCGCGCACGGCGCCGGCGCCGGCATCCGGCACGTGTTCCTCGAGAGCCTCGTCACGGAGCTCTCGGCCCGCGGGATCGCGACGCTCCGCTATCAGTTCCCGTACATGGAGATCGGGGGTCGCCCGCCCGACCGGCCGCCGCGACTGACCGCGACCGTCCGCGCCGCCATCGAGACGGCACGAAGCGTGGGCGACGGACTGCCGATCCTGGCCGGCGGGAAGTCGATGGGCGGACGGATGACCTCGACGCTGCTCTCGGAGCACGGCGGCGACTTCCCGTACGTCCGCGGGATCGTCTTCTACGGCTTCCCCCTCCACCCGCCGAGGAAGCCCTCCGACACGAGGGGGGCCCATCTGTTCGACGTGCGCCACGCCATGCTCTTCCTCCAGGGGACGCGCGACGCGCTGGCCGATCTTTCCCTTCTCGAGCCGGTCTGCACCCAGCTCGGCGACACCGCCACGCTCCACGTGGTGGAAGGCGCCGACCATTCGTTCCACGTACTCAAGCGATCGGGACGAACCGACGCCGAGGTGCTTGGCGAGCTCGCGGATGAGACCGCGCGCTTCGCCGCATCGCGCGTCGCAGGAGAGCCCTCTTCATGAACCGCGTCGCCGTCATCAACGTCGTCGGCCTCACGCCGTCGCTCATCGGCGCCTGGACGCCCGGCATCCAGAAGTTCGTCGAGTCCGGCTGGGCGGTCCCGCTCGAAGAGCCCTTCCCGGCCGTCACGTGCACGAGCCAGGTACAGATGCTCACGGGCACCGAGCCGCGCGAGCACGGAATCGTCGGCAACGGCTGGTACTCGAGGGATTCGGCCGAGGTCGGTTTCTGGAAGCAGTCGAACGGCCTCGTCCTCACCGAAGAGATCTACGACGCCATGAAGCGACGCGATCCGTCGTTCACGTGCGCGAAGGTTTTCTGGTGGTTCAACATGTACTCGGGCGCCGACTGGAGCGTGACGCCGCGCCCCCACTACCCGGCCGACGGGAAGAAGGTCTTCGACGTCTACACGCGGCCGATGGACATGGGCGCCGCGATGGTCGAGGAGCTCGGGCCGTTCCCCTTCCAGCGTTTCTGGGGACCGGGATCCGGCATTCAGTCGTCGAAGTGGATCTCGCTCTCCGCACAGTGGATCTACGAGCGCCATCGCCCGACGCTCAGCCTCGTGTACCTGCCGCATCTCGACTACCCGCTCCAGAAGCTCGGCACGTCGTCGCCGGAGCTCCAGGACGAGCTGCTGGCGATCGACGACGTCGTGAGCGAGCTCATCCATTTCTACGAAAACCACGACGTTCGTGTGATGCTCGTGTCGGAGTACGGCATCACCGACGTGAAGCGGCACGTGCACCCCAATCGGATCCTGCGGGAGGCCGGGATGATCACGGTGCGGCCGAGCCTCGGGTTCGAGCTTCTCGAACCGGGTGAGTGCGACGCCTTCGCGGTGTCGGATCATCAGATCGCACACGTGTACGTGAAGGATCCTTCGCGCATCCCCGACGTCGTGAAGCTCTTCGAGGGGACGCAGGGTACGCGGCGCGTGCTTCACGGCGACGCGATCGCGGAGGCGGGCCTCGACCACGAGCGCAGCGGCGACGTGATCCTGATGGCCGATCCGGATTGCTGGTACACGTACTACTACTGGCTCGACGACGACAAAGCGCCCGACTTTGCGCGCTGCGTCGATATCCACCGCAAGCCGGGCTACGATCCGGTCGAGCTCTTCCTCGACCCGGACATCAAGGTCCCCAA
>CAZQZX010000216.1:0-12146 GCA_964597885.1 uncultured Planctomycetota bacterium | reverse complement strand
GGCGCGCTCACCAGGGTCCGCGCGCCGGAGAGTCCGAGCAGATGGACGAGCTCCCGCTCGCCGCAGCGCGCGCCCAGCCCGAGACACGTGAGTCCTGCCCGCTCCGTCGCCTGGAACGCGACGTGGAAGCCCGGGCCGTCCGGCAGCCAGACGGCCACGCATTCGCCGGGTGCGAGGCCGAGGAGGTCGGGCGGGCGAACTGGGGATCGATGATCTCTCCGGATCGACCTTCGAGCTGCTCGGGGCTCATGTAGCGGATCGTGCCGATGATCTCGGCCGTCGCGGTGTGCCAGGATTTCGATTCCGCGGATTCGATGCGCGCCGTGCCGAAGTCCACGATGCGAGGCTGCCCGGATGTGTCTACCAGGATGTTGCCGGGCTTGAGATCGCGGTGCAGAACCCCCTTCTGGTGCGCGTGCTGCACGGCGTGACAGACACGGATCATCAGGCGGACGCGATCCTCGATCGACAGACCTCGCCGCGTGACGAGCTCGGTGATCGGAATCCCGTCGACCCGCTCCATCACGAGATACGGCCTTCGACCTCCGTCCACATCGACGGTTCCGGTCTCGAAGACCCGCGCGATTCCCGGGTGATTGAGCCGCGCGAGAACCTGTCCTTCGAACTCGAATCGGCGGAGCGCGCGTTCGGATCGGACGTCGTCGCGGAGCACCTTGATGGCGACACGACGGGCCGGAGTGTGCTGACGGGCTTCGTAGACCACGCCGATGCCGCCCTCGCCGATCTTCTTGACGACCGTGAAGCCGGGAAGGCTCCAGCGCGGCGCACCGGGCGGGGCGGCCTCGACGTCGCTGCGTCGTTCGCTCAGGGAGATCGGCGTCTCGATTCGGATCCGGTCTTCGAGTGCCGACGCCTCGCCGTCGAGCCGGACGAGCGCTTCGACCTCGGCTCGTAGCGCGTCATTCCCCTTGCAGGCTTCTCGAACGAAATCGATGCGGCGTTCTTCGTCGAGCTCGAGCGCCTTTCCGAAGATCTCGCGGGCTACGTCGTGAGGCATGGGAATCTCAGATGGGTTCGGTGGTGTCGGTCGCTTTCTCATCGCTCTCGCCGAGGTCGCGCAGGAGACAGGCTCGTGCGTAACGCCAGTCGAGATTGACCGTGCGTGGGGAGACGTGCAAGGAATCGGCGACATCGGCGATCGAGAGTCCGCCGAACACGCGGAGCTCGAGAACGCGTGCCGCTCGAGCATTGCGAGCTTCGAGGCGGTCGATGGCTTCGTGCAGCGCTACGACTCCCACCGTGTCCCCGGGCGATCCTTCGACGTCGGCATCGAGATCGATCGTCGCGTACGCGGTCGCTCGTTTCGCGGCGTTGCGTCGTCGCGCGTGATCGACGAGAGCATGACGCATCGCGCGAGCCGCGAGCGCGAAGAACGCCTTTCGATTCGGAATCGATGTCGGCAGCCGCTTGTGAAGGCGGACGTACGTTTCGTGAACGATGGCGGTGGGCTGCAGCGTGTGCCCGCAAGGCTGGGCGCCGAACCAGTACGCCGCGGTCTCGTGGAGTGCTTCGTAGACGTCCGAGAACCAGTCGTCGAGCGAGCGAAGGCGCGTCGTGTTCTCTCGAAGCGAATGAGGCTCGGTCTGTCGTGGTGAGGTCATGAGGAGCGCCGATGAGGTTGCGAGCGGATGTCCAGCATACACGGAATCGAAGAAAGCGTTGCGCATTTTCGCGAGACAATTCGTTCGTGACGGGTGGACGGAAGACACCGTCGCATCGCATCGACGGAGTACGAAGACTCTTCGGCCGAAGGGGCCGAGGCGCTTGCGCGGAGCGTACGCGCGGACGGGATCCGTACGTCGATCGCGCTCACCCAGAAACGACACCGGAGGCCCACGATGATCTCGACGAAGAAGCGGATCGGTACCGCCCTGTGGATGCTCACAATCGCCCTGTTGCTCGGTCTTTCCTTCCCGACTCATGCGGAGGATTCGTGTCCCTGCGACGACGATCCGTTCTATTACGATCCTCTCGCGTTGTTCCCGACGATCGATATCAACGGATCGCTTCGCGCCTATGCGGTCGCGAGCTCGGACGACACCTGCGGCATCGTCGCCGTACCCGAGCAGGAACAGCTCTGGGCGATGAGCCGCACGTTCGATATCGACAAGCTCGGATCGGCGTCGTCGCAGTGCACGGCCTATCTGAACGAGATCCTGCTCGCGAGCCCTTCGGATACGGAAACGAGCGCATGCGGCGGGACGGCGCGTGCCGATGTCGACATCGTCGGGAACTACGAAGCCTACGGAACGAGTAAGTCCGTCAATGTCTCCATGGTGCACGGGGCGTTCCACATCCCGGAGCTCTCGGGCGGGTTCTCGGGCGACTGCTGCAACACCGACTTCCCCTGTGCGAGCGCCTACACCGGGAGCGAGACGACGGACCCGTTCTCGGTGTCGATCGAGTTCAACGTTTGCAAGCCCACCAAGGTCGTGGTCGATGTCGATCTCACGATCCTCGGATGCGTCGGGCTGGAGACGTTCGACTACTTCGACGCGTGGTTCACTCTGTCCGGCCTCGGGACGTTCCCGCTCGAGGAGTGCGTGGACGGCTATCGCTTCTCGATCCTGCTGCAGCCGGGGACGTACACGCTCTCGGCGGGCTTCGACTACACGATCACGACCGGATGGTGGAAGACCTGCTTCGACGAGGAGAACCAGGGCACGAGCAAGCCGGTGATCCTGCTCGATGCGAGCGTTCTCGCCGGGCGTCAGATCGGCATCGGCAACCAGCAGCCCTGATCGAGCGCAGGCTTCGGGTTGGATGGAACCGCGCGGGCCGGCTAACGAGACGCGTTGTCGGCCCGCGCGAGCCTTTTCAGCTTGTCGGGGTTCCGCTGCACATAGACGCCCGCGACCCGGCCGTCGACGACGTGGAACTGGAACGCCGACACGGGTACGCCGTCCTCGAGCACGAGCTGTCCCGGCGCGCCGTTGAACCAGACCCCACGCCGCTCGATCGACCCGCTGGCCGCGAGCACACGGACGAAGAATCGCGCCACGGCTTCGGAGCCTTCGATCGGCCGGCTCGCCGCGGGCACGCGACCGCCCCCGTCGGCGTAGAGGACGACATCTTCGGCCAGCACGTTGCGGAGCGCCGCGTCGTCGCCTTGCTCGACCGCTTCGAAGAACGCGTCGGCCAGACGACGCACCGACTCGGCGGTCGGGGGCTCGGCCGCCGCGTGGTGTTCGGCGGCGAGCTTGCGACGGGCGCGCACCGCGAGCTGGCGACAGTCGGCGGACTCGCGGTCGAGCATCGACGCCACATCCTGGAACGCGTACCCGAACACGTCGTGGAGCAGGAACGCGGCTCGCTCGGCGGGTCGCAACCGCTCGATCGTCCGGAGGAGCGCCATCGATACGCTGTCGTCGACCTCGTCGCCGGGGGCGGGGCGGTCGGCGAGCGGCTCGGGGAGCCACTCGCCGACGTACTGTTCCCGTTGACGCTGCGCGGACTTCAGGCGATCGAGGCACAGGCGCGTGCACGTTCGTGCGAACCAGGCTTGCGGGCGATCGAGCGCGGGCTCACCGGCGCGCTGCCATCGCAGGTACGTCTCCTGCGCGATGTCCTCGGCGTCGGCGACGGAGCCGAGCATCTGGTACGCGAGCCGCACGAGGCGGGGGCGCTGTTCCTCGAAGATGTCGATATCGGTCACGGTGCGCAGGCTCCGATCAGAAGTCCAGGGTCAGCATCTCGCATGAAGTCGGCGTCGACAAGGCCCGCTTGAGGCCGGGGTAGATGCGACACCCCGTGATCAGGACCGCCAGCTCGGCGAAACCGTCGGCGCCGTAGTGCCGGCGGAGGCGGTCGGCCAGCTCCGGGTCCGGGGAGCCTCCCGCCACGGATCGACGGGCTTGGTCCCGCACGTCGCGGAGTGGGCCGGGAAGACGAGCGGGATCCTCGATGAGCGTCCGCAGCAGATCCCGATCGACGCCGGCTTCGGCGGCCATCCGCAGGTTGAGCTGCCCGCAGGCGCCACAATCCTCGGACTGCATGGCCGAGATCCGCGCGACGAAATGGGCGTCCAGCGGAAGGCGGCCGCGATACTCGGCCATGCCCTGGGCCGCCGCGAACGGAGCGAACGCGCCCGGTGACGCCTCGAGGAGCTCGACCAGGTAGCTCGTGTCGTAGTCGTAAGTCTGCCCGAACTCGACGAGCTGCTGCTTCTGGGTGGATTCGGTGGTGTTCATCGTCGTTTCCTTTCGTTGCGGTCATCCGTGAGCGACGTCGTTCGCCACTCAGAAACAAGGACGAGCGACCAGCCCCGGATGTGACAAGGAGGATTCCCGAAGAAAGGTCGAAGCGATTCCGGAAACGGCGACGTCTTCCCGACGGACCCCGCGAGCCGTCCGGTTAGAATCAGGGAGATCCCATGAGTACGCCCGACACTGACGTCACGATCGAAGACCTGCTCGCCGAGGAGGCGTTCGTCCGGCGCCTGGCGCTTCCCCTCGTGCGAAGCTCCGCTCATCTCGATGATGTCGTCCAGGAGACCTGGATGCGGGCGCTACGCGGCGGCCCCAGGGCGAAGAGCACCCTGCGCGGCTGGCTTCGGTCCGTGGTGTCGAGCGTGGTCTCGGGGATGTATCGGGAGGAGGCTCGTCGCCACACGCGAGAGGTGCGATCCGCTCGGGCCGAGTCGATCCCGTCGACCGATTCGGTCGTCGAGCGGCTGCGCGTGCAGCGTGCCGTGGTGGATCGCGTCGTCGCCCTCGACGAGCCGTACCGCACGGTGATCCTGCTCCGCTTCTACGAGAATCTTCCGCCGCGCGAGATCGCGGGTCATCTCGGCATCCCGGTGGCCACGGTCCGAACGAGGCTCTACCGGGCGATCGAGCGATTGCGCGGCGAGCTCGCCGGTGGAGACAGCGGGCCCGAGACGTCGCGCGATTGGCTGCCCTCGATCGGCGCCTTCTTCCTGGCGGGTGCCGGAGCCGCGGGATCTGCGGCAGCGACGACGTCGTCCGCCTCCGTGGCCACGGTCGGCGGCGTGAAGGGTGCTGCGACGTCGTCGTCCGGGCTGCTGCTGGCGGTCGCACCGGCGAAGGCCGCGGCGGCCGGCATCGTCGCGATCGCGACGGTCGTGGTGTTGCTGCTCGTGTTGTTCCGCGGCCCGGGATTCGTGCCGACCGAGGATGCGATCCCGTCGATCGAGAGAGACGACGCCGGTCGACGAGGGCTTCCGGAGTATGCGCCCGACTCGGAGCCGTCTGCGAAGGAAACGCCTGTGGAATCCGCTGCCGGAGTGACGGCCGATCCCGATGCGGCGTTCGGAGGGCTCGTCGTTCGAACGGTCTTCGCCGACGATGGATCGCCGGCAGGCGGGGTGGGGATTCGGCTCGATTCGCCGACAGGCTCGGACCCGCGAGTCGAGGTTCGCGAGTCCGTCACCGATCGCGACGGTATCGCCCGGTTCGATTCGCTTCCGGCCGCGAGGGTCTCGGCTCGGACGCACCAGTACGGAAACGCGGAGGCCGTCGTACGCGCTGGGCGGACGGTCGACGTCGAGATCGCGGTGGAGCGAGGTGTCGACGTGCGCGGCCTCGTCGTCGATTCGTTCGGCGACCCCGTCGGCGGTGCGACCGTTCGAGTGTCGAGCCCGGGGGTTCTGATCCCACCGTTCGACATCGCGACGTCGGACGTCGACGGTCGGTTCTTCGTTCGCTGCCTGGGCTCGATTCACGCGCTCGGGGCGGTCACGCGCGAGCATACTGCATCCAAGCTCCTCCCCACGAACGGCCTCCAAGCGAATGAGGACGGGACGCGATTCGCGCGCCTCGTCCTCGGGTCGGCCGCTCCGCGGGTGACCGGCCTCGTGCGCGATCCCGACGGGGAGCCGGTGGCCGGCGCCGAAGTGGCCCTCGATCTCGCGGATCGAACGCCGTCGGAACGAACCGCCGACGGAAGTTGGGCCTATGCTCCACCGGCCTGCCGTGCGGTCACGGGATCGTCGGGACGGTTCGAGATCTTCGGCGCGCGAGAGGGTCGCTCGCTCTTCCGCATCACGGCGTCCGGGTGGGCTCCTGCGACGGGAGCGATCGACGTTCGCGCGGATGTGGGGGCGTACATCGACGTGAGCCTCTCGGTGGGGGGGGTGATCGAAGGTCGCTGTACGGACGAGACGGGTCAGCCGATGCCGGAAGTCCGGGTGCGGGCGACGAGACACTCTCGACTCTGGCCGTTCTGGATCACCGAAGAGGCGCGGACCGATGCGAACGGTGACTACCGCATCGACGGGCTGTCTGCGGCGCGGTACGAGATGGAGGCGGAGGGCGACGGCGAGCTCACGGTGAGCGGGCGAGTCGAGCTCATCGACGAGGAGACGATTCGATGGGACCCCGTGCTTTCCACGGACGTGCCGAGGATCCGAGCTCGAGTCGTGGACGAGCGCGGCGATCCGCTTCGCGAGTGGTGGGTCCACGTGACGGAATCGATGCCGTCGAACGGTCCCGCCGAGACCGCCGCGGAGTTCACGGATGCGGAGGGTCGCGTGCGTATTCCGGTGCGCGAGCGGGGCGAGTACCGGGTTCGCATCCATGAGAGCTTCCCCGACTTTCCGCTGGCCGGTCGATGGAGCGCGATCCCGGATGAGGCGGAGCTCACGATCCAGGTGCTCGACGCGGCCGTCCCGAGCGGAGGCGTTCGCGGCCGCATCGTCGACGTCGCCGGAAATCCCGTGATCGAGGCCGAGGTCTCCCTCTATCAGGAAGACGGCGAGTATCCCGCTCCGAAGACGACGAGGCCGGACGTCTCGACGGGCGCGTTCTCGCTCGATCGACTACCGAGCGGCCGCTACGTCGTGCTTGCCTCAGCCCCGAGGCGTCCGCCGGTCGAGAGCGAAGTGTTCGATCTCACGGCCGGAGAGGAGGTCGACGTCGGCGATCTGATCTTCGCGCGGGCGGGACGCGTTTCGATCCGAGCGGATCTCTCGCGATTCGGCGAGGAGGCGACCGGGCTTCGGCTCAACTTCGCGCCGCGTGGCGAGGAGACGCTCCGATCGCTCGCGAGGCCGGATCCGACGACGTGGATCACGCCGTACCTCGAGCCGGGACCGTACGTCTTGCAGGTTCACGGGTCTCGTGCAGCGGCCGAGCGAATCGAGTTCGAGATCGAAGCCGACTCGGATCGCTTCCTCGAGATCGCGCCTTCGGTCGGACGGCCCGTGTCGCTTCGCTTCTTCTCTCGGACGCCGCACTCCGGTTCGGGCGGGCTTCAGGTTATCGTCCGCGAGTCCGGCGGCGTCGTGAGGTACGACGCGGGCGCGCGCCGTCCGCGTTCGGGCGAGGCCGTCGACGGTGCGACGCAGTTGCTGGATCTCGCGTTGCCGCCGGGAGCGTACACGGTGGAAGCGATGCTCGGGTCGGGTCGGAGCGTCTCGCGTTCCATTCGCGTGCTCGAAGCCGATCCGGCGGGAGCGGCGATCCGATTCGACGTGGATCTGGACTGACGCGCGAAGGTCTCACGATCAAAAAGAAACGGGCCGCGGGGAAAACCCCGCGGCCCGTGGGAAACGCGATGGAACCGATGCAGCAGACTAGCGGTTGACCGGGAACCCGGCGTCCTTCATCTGCTCGAGCGTCTTCAGCGCCTTCATGGCTCGCAGCGAGTTGTAGTTGATGCCGGCTGCGTTGAGCGCCAATCCCTCCTGGAACGGATAGTCGTCCAGCGTGGCCATGAACTCCGCGACCTTCGTCTGGATCGGGACGAAGAGCCACATGTTGTCGGCGTACCAGCGGATGTACATATCCGATTCTTCGTGAGCTTCTTCGTACGGGTCGGCCTTGAGGTGGGTGATCAGCGGCCAGTTGGTCTCGATGCGCTGACCGGTCGCGATGTTGCCGAGAATCGCCGCGAAGTTCACCTTCCAGTCGTTCCAGCGGACCGCGTTCAGCTCGCCGCCCTGCCCGAAGTAGAAGATCGTTTCGCGCGGCCCCTTCTTGGCCTGTCCCTTGAAGTACGGCGTGAAGTCGTGGCCGTCGAGGTGGACCTTCCACTGCTTGCCGTTGGCCTGGTGTCCCGCCTTCAGCTTGCCGACGATGTCCGGCGTACCCGCCGCCGTCATGAGCGTCGGAATCCAGTCCTCGTGCGACATGGTCTCGTGGATCTTCGAGCCCGGCTTGATGGTGCCCGGCCATCGAACGAGGCACGGCACGCGCATGCCGCCTTCCCACGTCGTGCCCTTCTCGCCGTGGAACGGCGTGGTACCGCCATCGGGCCAGGTCACCTTCTCGGCGCCGTTATCGGTGCTGTAGATGACGATCGTGTTGTCGGCGATTCCGAGCTTGTCGAGCTGGTCGAGGAGCATCCCGACGTGGCTGTCGTGCTCGACCATTCCGTCCGGGTAGAGGCCGACGCCCGTCTTCCCGAGCGACTCTTCCTTGAGACGCGTCCACACGTGCATGCGCGTCGTGTTGAACCACATGAAGAACGGCTTCTTCGCCTTGACGGAGCGATCGACGAAGTCCATACCGGCCTTCAGGAACTCCTCGTCGGCGGTCTCCATGCGCTTGCGCGTCATGGGGCCCGTGTCCTGGATCTGGCCGTCGGCCGAGCTGCGGATCACGCCACGCGGACCGAATCGCTTACGGAACTCAGGGTCCTTCGGATAGTAGTAGGTCTCCGGCTCTTCTTCCGCGTTCAGGTGGTAGAGGTTGCCGTAGAACTCGTCGAACCCGTGAGCCGTCGGGAGGTGCTTGTCCTGGTCGCCAAGGTGGTTCTTGCCGTACTGCGCGCTCATGTACCCGCCGTCCTTCAGAAGGTCGGCGAGGGTCGGCGCCCAATCCGGGATGCCGTGATCCGAGCCGGGCATACCGATCGTGAGCAGGCCGGTGCGGAACGGGTGCTGGCCGAGGATGAACGACGCACGACCGGCCGTGCAGCTCTGCTGCGCGTAGTAGTGCGTGAACATCGCGCCTTCGCGTCCGATGCGGTCGATGTTCGGGGTCTCGTAGCCCATGATGCCGTGGTTGTACGCGCTGATGTTGTGCGCACCGACATCGTCACCCCAGATGACGAGGATGTTCGGCTTCTGCGCCGTGGCCCCGGAGACCATCGCGAGAAGGCACGCGACGACGGCTCCAGTGAGGACGAGGCATCGCGATTTCGACGAGCTGACCATAACGTTACTCCTGTGGTTGCTGCTCGAGCGAGCGGGGGGAGGTGAGGTCCGTCGCGACATACGACCGAGGACTCCTTCGGACGCAAGGTTACGAAATCCCCCGGATCCGCGCGAGAGTGCGATGCCCGAAACCCGGGGATCCCGGTCGAAACCTGACCGGCTCAGCGCGAAGTCTCGCCCCTCATGGGTCTTGGGGTGCGGCCCGGATGCGGAAGCGGGGCCAGATCGGGCTCGACGAAGCTTCTCTTCGCTTCAGGCTGCGCGAGGCATTCCGAGCTGTAGTAGGCGCTCAGAGCATGCTTGTCGAGAAGCCCGGGGTGATCGTCGCAGAACTCGTCGGAAGACATCCGCTCGAGCTCCGTCGGGTCGAGGTCGGCGAGCGCGGCGTGAACGATCGTCGCGAACGCCTTCGTGATCGTCTCGTGATATCCGTTCGTCGGCGACTCCTGGATCCCGACCGCTGCGTTGTATGCGCGAATTCCGCTGCGTAGCGTCCGGATCGCCCGGTCGAGCCCGAGTCGCCGCAGGTAGAGGAACGCGACACGGACGTGCGCGCGGTGGTTCCATTCCTCGTGCGGGAGGGTGCGTTGCTCGAACCGGTCGAGAAGATCTGCGTCGCTCATCTCGGGCATGGGCTTCCATACGAGACGGGCGGGCAATAGTTCGACGCTAGCGGCGTCCCCCGCGTCCGGCGCGCACCGCATCGGGGTCCGTGACCGGAATCTCGGACTCCCAGCGGGCACCCGCGCGCTGACCGGCCATCACGTGCTGGCGCTGACTCTTGTCGAGGACCGTCGTCTTCGTGAGGCCCAGGCGCAGCAGCTCGCCGAGCGCGCGATCGGTGGAACTTGCGGCGGCGGTGGCGACCACGCGGCCGTCCTGCCCGAAGCGTCCCGGCTCGATGACCACGATCCCTTCGCCCTTGGGGACGCCGGTGATCTTCGCGAGCTCGCTTCGCTCGGCGACGAGGGCATAGTGCAGCCTTCCGATGAAATCGTCCGTCCAGGCGAGCTTCGCGAGGCGCTTCTCGATCTGTGCTCGAGTGGTCTTCGATCTGGCCACTACGACGACGAGCGGCCGACCGTCACACGCGGCGACGTTCAGGGCTCGGCGGAAGTCGAGGCTCACCGGCAGCGCCGTCGGCTCGGGCTTGGCGCGATACGGTTTCGCCTTGGATGCGAGCAGGTCGGCGAGACGACGGGCGCCGTCCGAAGTCGGTGCCGCTCCTCGGCCGCGAGGCTCTCCGGAGATGAGCCATGAGGGTCCGCGACCGCTACGACTGAGCCGCTGTTTCCCGTCCGGTCCAAGCAGCACGGTCGTCGTGTTCTCCAGGCCGCCACCCCTGCCTGCAAAGAACGACCGGATCAGCTTACCCTCGCTCGCGCTCTCGTAGGTTGCCAGGCGCACACAGATCCATTCTCGGGAGGCCGCCACGACCGTGGCGTCGGACCAGTAGTCCTCGTCCGCTCGGACCTTGCCCGGTCACCAGTGCCCCGAGACCCCGCGGCATTGCGGCGCCGCGGACGTCAGCAGGATGGGACGGCCGGTCCGCTTCGCCTCGGCGCTCGCCTGCTCCCACGTGCCGAACCACTGGATGCCGGCCGGGGCGGTGGAGCCGACGGTATCGTCGGCCGCCTGCGCGGGGCCGGCCGCGAATGCGAGCCCGATCCCGATCGTGGTCAGAGCGAGCGCAAGTCGAATGCGGTGCTTCATGTCGGTGTCTCTCCGGCCGGATGTCGGCCTGTTGTCGTGGCGCCGCCGAGGACCTTCTCGTACGGACGGGGCGTAGATCACGCCAGGTCGCCGCAGGTTTCGCGGAAACTTTCTGCGTCTTGGAGGTCCCGGCTCGAGTCGTTATTGCACCCGGACGCTCACCGAGTTCGTGATGCTCGCGGGCACCCCGGCACCGGACCCGTCGTCCGCCAGAAAACCTTGCAGCGTGAAGAGGACCGGCATGTCGACCCCGGAGGGCAGGTTGATCACCGTGGACGGCGCCGGAGTCGACGGGTAGTCGGGCGGCCCGAGAGCGCCGTTCTGCCCGATGTTGTTCCAGATGGCCGTCGGCACGGGGGAACCACCGCTCCAGAAAGACGGGAAGCACATCGTCCCGAGGCGTCGCGGATGCCGGGTGACGGTGAGCTCCGTGGGGAAGTCGAGCCAGGCGTACATGGCGAACGGTCCGGGGCTCGGTCCCGCGGAGGAAGCGGCATGTGTCACGACGATCGGTTCGAAACGGCCGAGGGTGAGGGGCTGCCAGTGGCTCGACGTCCGGCCGTTGACCTTCAGGACGAGCTGGCTCGGCCCGCCGTTCGCGATGTTCACGCGACCGGCCTCGCAACCGAGCGGAGGAAGCAGCCGGCTGACGAATCCGTCCGACGCGCCGTTGTGCGTCAGCGCGGGCCCGCCTCGCACGGGGAAGGTCGCCTCCGTCGAGTAGGTGACCCCGCCGATCACGGCTCCGCCATCCGGCGCGACCGCGATGCCGTACGCACGGTCTTCCTCGTCGCCGCCGATGTAGCCGCACAGATCGAGCGTTCGACCGGACGGTTCGATGCGCGCGACGAAGGCGTCGTAGAAGCCACGGTTGTAGGTCAGGTCGGGGCCGGTTCGCACCGGGAAGCCGTCCTGCGGGCGCGACTCGGTGTACCCGCAGATCCAGACGTGACCGTCCTCGTCGACGGCGACGCCCTCGACCATGTCGCCGTTCGAGCCGCCGATGTAGCCGAGTCGCGTAACTTCCGTTCCGTCCGGCGCGATCTGCGCGACGAAACCGTCGCCGCGTCCTGAGTACGTGAGGTCGGGGCCCACGGTGACGGGAAACACCGACTCGTCCGCGTTCGTGTTCCCGGCGAGGTACGCGTGCCCTTCGGAGTCGACGGCGATGTCGGTGCCGATCTCGTAGCCGGAAGAACCGACGTATCCGCAGTAGACGAATCCCGAACCGTCTCGCTCGACCTTGGCGACGAAGCCGTCGACGGATCCACCGTAGACGAGGCCGGGACCGACG
>CAZQZX010000215.1:0-12161 GCA_964597885.1 uncultured Planctomycetota bacterium | reverse complement strand
CGCCCCTCCTGCATGTTCCAGAAGAAGTCCGGTCGCGCCGCGATCTCGTCCATCGAGCGACTCGACGCCACCGAGAGCGGCTGCTCGACGAGGATGTCGCCGGCGTCGAGCGAGCGCACCGAGTCGTCCTCTTCCTTGATGAGGAGCCAGTTCTTGCTCTCGTCGCCGGGCAGCCCGTCGCGAAGGCGAACGAGTACCCACCGTCCGCGGAGCTTCTCACCGGCGAGCGTGAACTTGAGATCGCCCTTCTTCATCCCCTCGTCCGGCTCGACGTCGGGAGTCCACGTGCCGCGATCCCAGATCATGACCGTGCCCGCGCCGTACTCGCCCTCGGGGATGACGCCCTCGAAGTCGCCGTAGTCGATCGGGTGGTCCTCGACGTGCACGGCGAGCCGCTTCTCCTTGCGATCGAGACTCGGCCCCTTGGGCACCGCCCAGCTCTGGTACACCCCTTCGAACTCGAGCCTGAGGTCGTAGTGCAGGCTCGTCGCGGCATGCTTGTGGATGACGAAGCGAAGGCCCTTCTTGCGACGTCGCGCGCGCTTGCCTTTCGGCTCGGGCGTCCGGCCGAAGTCTCGCTTCCTGTGGTACTCCTCGAGCGACATCGCCTAGCGCGCTCCGCCCGACGTCGGCAGCGGCGGATAGCTGAACGTCGGCGACGTCGCGTCAGCCGCGCTCTCGAGGAATCGCTCGAGCGACCAGGTGACGCTCTCGAACGCGAGCTCGTCCCACGGAATGTCGTCCGGGTGGACGAGCTTCGCTTCCTGCGTCTCGTCTCCCGCGCCGAACTCGGGAGATTCCAGCTCCGCCCGGTACACCAGGTAGATCTGACTGATGTGCGCGATGCTGTACACGCCGAGGAGCGACGAGATGCGAATGGAGGCCAGCGCTTCCTCGGCCGCCTCCCGGATCGCGCCTTGCTCGGCCGACTCTCCCTCTTCGAGGAAGCCGGCGGGGATCGTCCAGAAGCCTTTCCGGGGCTCGATGTCCCTCCGACACATGAGGATCCGCCCCTCGAAGGTGCACACCGCGCCGACGACGATCTTCGGATTCACGTACGCGACGAACCCGCAATCGTCGCAGACCGCGCGGGGCCGGTCGTCTCCCTCGGGAACGCGCATCTGGAATCGGTAACTATCGGTCATGAAATAGAATATGGCACAATCCGAACGACGCGAAAAGGGATCGGCCGCTCCCGAACGGCGAAGATGGCCAAACGTTCGTCGAGCTCAACTCGTTTTCCCCGAGGATTTTGAACCCGAATCGCCCCCATCCGGCAATGTCAGGAATGATGAAACCGAGCGTTTCTGAGGGGCTCGACCTCGAGGGAATCGTCCGGGCGCACCAGGCGGAGATCTGGCGCTACCTCCGCTTTCTCGGCTGCGAGCCGGCCCTGGTCGACGACATCGTCCAGGAGACGTTCCTCTCGATCCTCGAGCGGCCCTTCGAGGACCGCAGTCACGTGTCGACGGCCGCGTACCTGAGGCGCGTCGCGCGGAACCTCTATCTGATGTCGCTGCGCAAGTCGGCCCGTGCGCCCGTCTTCGAAGATCTCGAGGCGGCGGACCGGGTGTGGTCGCGGTATGCCCGTGAAGACGGCGGGGAAAACTACGTCCAGACCCTTCGCGAGTGCTTCGGCCACCTCAAGCACAAAGCCCGCGAATCGCTGATGCTGCGCTTCCGGGAAGGACTGTCTCGCGTGCAGATCGCCACGAAGCTGGGGATGACGGAGAACGGTACGAAGTCGCTGATGCGCCGTGCCCGCCAGATGCTCCGCGACTGCGTGACGAGGAGGATGCCGTCGTGACGGACGCGGAAGAACGCATCCTCGAAATCGGCCTGGAAGAGGCCGTGGGCAACGCCGCCCCGCCGGACCTCACCGCGAAGATCCTCGATGCCGCCGCCGATCGCGAGCGACCCGGCGTCCGTCCGACCGAGGTGCCGCGCCCCGCGATCGACGCCCCGCGCGCGACTCGTCGCCTCTCCCTCCTGCTCCCGGCCGCCGCGGCGCTCCTGATCACGGCCTCGCTCGCCGCGATCTTCCTCGTCGATCGCGACCCGGCACACGACGACCGCGACCGGCTCGCGGACCGCGAGCGCTCCGCCCCGTCCGATCGCGACGCGGTCCCCGAGCGCGGCGAAAGTCCCGGCGTCGACACTCCCGCGCCCCTCGCGCCGGAGGCCCGCTTCGCGCTCGCCGATCGACCGGTTCCGGTTCTTCGCCCGGTATCCGACGGCGCCCCGGCCGAGCTCACGGCTCACGTGCTCGAGCCCGGCGATCGTATCGCCGCGCCTTCCGCAGAAGAGACGTTCGGAATCACGCTGGAAGGCGGATCCGAGCTCCGAGCGGATGGTGAGTTCATGGCGACCTTCGAACGCCGACAGGGTTCGGTCTGGATGGATGTGTGGGCCGGCGCGACCGAGATCGAGGTCGGACGCACGCGGCTTCTCATCGAGCTTCCCTTCGGCACGGTGGAGCTCGAGCCCGGCGCCCGCGCCCGCATCGAGATCCGCATCTACGAGACCGACTACGCACGCGGCAAGAAAGGCGACGGACTCGAAGCCCGTTTCAATCGCGTCGGTTCGTCGATGCGGGATGCGATCGCACGGCTTCACTCGGGGCAGGCCGTCGCCCGACTCGAAACAGGACCGCTCGATCTCTCGCCGGCGACGGAGATCTCCGGCTGGACCGGCGCCGATCCCGTCGCGCGGCCGTCGCTTCGCGCCGAGGATCGACGGCGCCTGGACGTCGACCTCGAACGCCTTCTGGTGCATCGACCCGATCTCCCCGAGCGATCGGACGAGCTTCTTCAGCTCGACGACGAGGCCGATGCCGTCGCCGCCGCGCTCCGCGGATTCCTCGAGGAGGAAACGGCACGCTGGGACTATTCGCGACCCGATCTGCTCCGCGCTCTCGAGGACGAGCGCCCCAAGAACCGGATGCGCGCGTACCTGCTGCTCTTCGACGATCCCCACCCCTGGGTGAAGCGCATGCTCCAGACCGTATCGCTCAAGGACCCGGAGCTCTGGGACGACCAGCTGCTCCTGCGGCTCGCGTCGCGTGACGTGCCGTTCGCGATCGATCGCCTACGCACATGGGTCGGCTCACGCTCGCCCGAGCTCGAGCAACAGATCTATCCCGCGTGCTACTTCGCGCTCCGCGGCGACAAAGTCGGTCAACGCATCCTGTGGAAGGTGGTCGACGGCAAGGGCGCCTTCCTCCGCGACACCAACGCGTACTTCGCGAGCGCGGCCGCCCTGCATGCACTCGGCAAACCGGGCCCGTGGAATCGCGGCCTCGAGTTCCTGCGTGAGGAGATCCGGCGCTCCAAGCCTCGCGAAGGAGCGGAACCGGCGGCGATCCGCGCGCTGCGTGCCCTGTACTTCCACCGCTCGGTCGCCACCGGTGAACCCGTCGACCTCGTCGACATGGACGACCCGGTCATCGACTTCGTCGAGGCGCGCCGGGACGAGTATCCCGACGCCGAAGCACTCCTCGATCTCACGGCGCGCATGCAGGTGGAGTGAGCCGGACGCAACCGTGCTATTCTACCGGCCGCAAAGGCCGGGGGAATTCGGTGAGGGAATCCCCGCCACGATCTCGCACTACTCGAGGGCGGTCTCTGCAGATACGCCTTCGGAGGAGAGTCGGTGTGCTGACAAAGATCCTGGTAATCGCGGTGCTCGTGCTCGCCACGACGATGATCCACGCGGCGGCGATGATCCTCTGTATCCGCCACGTCGGAATCGTGAAGCCCAAGCCCTGGGTCCAGAAAGGCGGGACGACGCGCGCCCTCGCCATTTCTTCGCTCGTGCTGATCATGCTCATCGCCTCGGTTCTCGAGGCCGGGCTCTGGGCGATGACCTACCTGACCTGCGGGGCGATCGAGGAAGGCCTGGAGAAAGCCCTCTACTTCTCCATCGTGACCTACACGACGCTGGGCTACGGCGACATCGTGGTCGCGCAGGGTTGGCGGGTCTTCGCCTCCATCGAAGCCGCAACGGGAATCATCATGTTCGGCTGGACGACGGCACTGATCATCGCCGCGGTTCAGCACGTCTACCTGCAGCAGGGACAGAGTTCGGCGCAGCACGTCTCGGACGGAGGCTGACGCATGTATGAGACCCTGGCAGTCCTCGCCGGCTTCGCCCTTCTCTACAGCGTCGTGGCGAGCCGAGTCGAGCGCACCTGGATCAGCGGCCCCATTATCTTCACCGTGTTCGGCCTCGCACTCGGACCGCTCGGCCTCGGCTGGATCGGGCTCGACACGGACCCGGAGCGAATCAAGACGCTCGCGGAGCTCACGCTCGCTCTCGTGCTCTTCACCGACGCGGCCGGCGCCGACCTCGGCGTTCTCAAGCGCTTCAAGCGGCTCCCGGTACGCCTCCTCGCGATCGGACTTCCGCTGACGATCCTTCTCGGATTCGGGGCCGGAATGCTCCTGTTCGGGGCGCTCTCCGCTCTCGAGGTCGCGCTCCTCGCCACGATGCTCGCTCCGACCGACGCGGCCCTCGGGAAGGCCGTCGTCTCCAACGAAGCCGTTCCTCGCGGTGCGCGCCAAGGGCTCAACGTGGAAAGCGGACTGAACGACGGTATCTGCGTCCCTGTCCTGTTTCTCTTTCTCGCACTCGCGACCGGCAAGAGTGGGCACGAGAGCCCGCTCGAGATCGGGCTTCACCTTCTGACGAAGGACGTCGGGATCGGGCTGATCGCGGGGCTCTCGCTGAGCGCGGTGGCCGCTTTCCTGGTCCGCTTTTCGGCCGATCGCGACTGGCTGTCTCCCACGTGGACGACGATCACCGTCGCCTCGGCCGCGTTCCTGAGCTTCGGAACCGCGCAGGCGCTCGGCGGCAGCGGGTTCATCGCGTCCTTCGTGGGCGGAATGCTCTTCGGTTCGCTTCTGGGATCGGACCGCGAGAAGTACTTGCACGCGGCCGAGGGTATCGGCGACACCCTCGCCATGCTCACCTGGATCGCATTCGGTGCCGCCGTGGTCGGAAAGTTCGCCCCCCTGGTGACCGGCCCGATCCTTCTCTACTCGGTCCTCAGCCTGACCCTCATCCGCATGCTCCCCGTGTACCTGTGTCTTACCGGCCTCGAGACCAACCGGGAAGGCAAGTTCTTCATCGGCTGGTTCGGGCCGCGCGGCCTCGCGAGCATCGTCTTCGGGGTGATCGTCATGGACGCCGGTCTGCCGAACGGGGGCGTCCTGTCCACGGTCGTCGCCTGTACGGTCGTGCTGAGCATCGTCGCCCACGGCGTGACCGCGAACCCCTGGGCCAAGGGCTTCGGGCGGCGGTATCCTCCCGAGACGTCGTCGTAACCCAGGCCCCGCACGGCAGGTCTACGAGAGGCGTCGCCGCACGCCCACGGGCTCTCCTTGTGGCCCGGATCTGGAGGGAGTATACTCGCAACTCGTTACACCACCACATGTACGCGAGTTTTTCCAGCCGAGAGCGAGATCATGCCGAGCGCCTTCGACCGACTGTTCGACCGACTTGCCACCGAGCCGCAGTTTCCGACCCAGGGGAAGACGCTGTTCGTCGATCTCGAGAACCGAACGACGCGGGCTCGTTACACGCCCCGCGACGTGGTCGAGACGTTCCTCGAAGGCCGCGGCGCGAACATGTTCTACCTGAAGAACCTGCTCGACCCGACGGTGGAAGGCGGGCCGCTCTCGCCCGAAGTGCCGCTGATCTTCGGCAGCGGACTGCTCACCGGCATCGTCCCGTCGGCGGCGCGCGGCAACGTCTCGAGCTGGTCGCCCGAGTCGCACGTGCTGATGGACTCGAACTGCGGGGACTACTTCCCGTCGTTCCTCAAGCTCACCGGCTACGACCGCCTCGTGATCCACGGCAAGGCGTCCGACTGGACCTACCTCTACATCTCGGGCGAGACGATCGAGTTTCGCGATGCCACGCCGTACGTCGGCATGGACAATATCGACTTCCGCGAGAAGATGGAGCAGGACCTCGAAGGCAAGTGGACGCGCGACATCGCCATGGCGTCGATCACGCGCGCCGGGGAGAACGGCGTGCTCTCGGCCGGCATCATGGGTGGGCCGAAGGCGATCTACGCACGCGGCGGAACCGGCGCGAAGATGGGCTCGCTCAACCTGAAGGCCGTCGTCGTTCAGGGAATCGACACGAAGCGCGTCGCCGGCGACAAGCCGAAGGACGTGAAGCCCTACAACCGCATCATCGCCAAGCAGCTTCTCGACACCAGCGTCGTGAAGAACGCGCTCAAGAAGCGCGGCACGCCGTTCCTCTACAAGCCCTCGCGCGTGCTCGGCGCGATGGGGACGCTGAACAACCAGAAGAACACGTGGACCGACGCGCTCGACGCCGAGGAGTTCGACGACAACCGTCCCGGCATGGACGGCTGCTTCCGGTGCCCGGTCAACTGCCGGCCGCTGAACGACCTCACGATGACCGGCGACGGTCAAGGCGATCGCTACGACGCGGGCGACGGTCCCGAGTACGTCACCGTCGGCAAGTTCGGCCCGATGATCGGCATCGAGGATCCCAAGCAGGTCATTCGGCTCAACAACATCGCCAACGACCTCGGGCTCGACACCGCTTCGCTCGGCTCGTCGATCTCGTGGGCGATGGAGCTCTACGATCGCGGCATCATCACGAAGGAAGACACGGGCGGCCTCGATCTGACGTGGGGCAACTACGAGGTGGTCGAAGAGCTGTTCTTCCTGACGTCCCGGCGGGAAGGCTTCGGCGACACGATCGCCTGGAGCGCGCGCGCCGTCGAAGGGGGCAAGTATCCGAAGGAAGCCCTCGACTACCGCATGGCGGTCAAGGGGCTGATGCAGTCCGACCCGCACGACGCGCGCATCCTCAAGGCGTTCGCGCTCGGCCTGGCCGTCGCCACGCGCGGTATGGATCACCTGCGCAACCGCGTCACGCTCGAGATCAACGCGCGCATCAACGACGATGCCGACTTCAAGCGCTCGCTCTACGGCGGCGACGTCGCGCCCGAGCCGAACAGCTACGTCGGCAAGGAAGTCGCCGTGCGCCGCTGCGAGGACACCTACGCCGTCGGCGACTCGGTCGGCATGTGCCGCTTCACGACGAAGCTCTTCAACAGCCCGTCGCTCCCCGGTATCGAACAGTTCAGCGAGCAGGTTCAGAACGTCACGGGCATCGAGCTCTCGACCGAAGATCTTCGCGCCGTCGGCCTGAACATCATCGGCATGGAGCGCCTCATCAACTACGCGCTCGGCGTGCGCCGCGAAGACGACACGCTCCCCCGCCGGTGGTTCGAGGAAGAGATGGAGTGGGGCGCGTTCAAGGGCGAGAAGATCGACCGCGAGGAGTTCGATCAGATGCTCACCAAGTTCTACGAGCTCTCGCGCCTCGACCCGGACGGCCGTCCCGACCTCGACTTCCGCCGCGAGCTCGCGCGCGTCGCGGCCGGCTTCGCGGTTTCGGTGAAGCTGCCCTCGCATCTCGAACAGGTGCCCGAGGGCGGCCTCGTCATCACGGAAGCGGTCACGAACGTGCGCGACCTCAAGAAGGCGATCGACCGCCAGTACCCCGGACTCGCCGCGGTGCTCGAGCAGGAGTCGTACAACTTCGTGGTGAACGACGAGATGGTCCTGCAGGGAAGCGACGACGCCGAGCTCAAGACCGGCGACCGCGTCGAAGTCATGATGGCGCTCTCGGGCGGCTAGGAGAGCCCGGCCCCCTCGCCTGACGCTCGAACGTCTTCGTCGAGCTCGCCGTCCGGATCGATCGGCTCCTCGCTCGCCGCACCCATCCCCTCGGCAACCGCGAGGTGAGCGAGGATCCTCCATACGTGATACGAGACGCGGTGCAGCCAGCGCAATGCATCGAGCTGGGCGAGTGTCTCGTCCGTCCCTACCGACGAGCGGACCGCGCGACGAAGCAGTCGCTGCCGATACGTGCCGCGCTGCTCTCGGAGGATCCTGCGGACACGATCGAAGCGGTTCACCGATTCCGACGTCCGGCCGCGCCGGATCGCGTCGAGCGCCGATTCGAGCTCCGTCGCGAGCACGCCCGAGAGGCGGCGCAACCGAGGATCGGTCTCGAGCACGCGGGCACGCCCGACCTGCTCGATCCGGTGCACGAGGCGCAGCTGATGGTCGAGCACATGCATGGCGCTGAGAAGTCGCCCGTGCGCGGCCTCGTCGTCGGGCCCGCTCCGGATGTCGCTCGCATACGCTCGCGCGGTCTCGAGCGCGCGCTGGATCGGCGCCGCTCGAAGCGCCACCTCGCTCGCGCCCGGACGGCGCACGGAATCGAGCAGCAACCCCCCGATCGCCAGACCGATTTCACGCACGGTCGTGGCGAGCGAGAGGGTCGCGGCCAGGACATCGCGGCCCGGCCGGCGCCCGAGGTGACGCGTGAGCTCCGGCCCCCGATCCGGGACCAGTCGCGTCATGAACGCGGCGAATCGGTCCGCGAAGGGAAGCACGAGCAGGACGCCGACGGAGTTGAACGCCGTGTGAAAGAGCACGAGCGACGTCTGCGGGTTGTCGGCGATCATGTCGGGGACGGCCGCCTCGACCGAGACGACGTACAGGTCGAGCGCGAAGAACGCCATGACCGCCGTCATCCCGTTGTAGATCACGTGCGCGAAACCGGTGCGCCGCGTCGCCGCCGAACCTCCGACCGTGGCAAGCGCCGCCGTGAAGGTCGTGCCGACGTCCATCCCGATGACGAGCGCGGCGGCCTGCGGGAACGTGATCGTGCCCGCACCGATGGCGGCGAGCGCCGCGGCCATTCCCGCGCTCGAGGACTGCGTGACCAGCGTCAGCACCAGGCCGATCCCCACCAGCGCCAACCGACCGAGCCAGGTATCCGGCGGGAAGTCTTCCGGCGTGACGACCCCCTCGAGGTTCGCCATGCTCATCTGCAGCGCCTCGATCCCGACGAACAGAAGTCCGAAGCCCGCGATCGCCCAGCCCGCGTGTCGCCATCGCCCCCCGGCGAACAGATGGAGGATGACGCCGACGAAGACGAGCGGGTACGTCATCATCCCGATCCGGAGCTTGAAGCCGAGGATCGCGACCATCCACCCCGTGAGGGTCGTCCCCGCGTTCGCGCCGAAGATGACGCCGAGAGCCTGGGGAAAGGTGAGAAGCCCCGCGCTGACGAAGCCGACGGTGGCGACCGTCGTGGCGCTCGACGACTGCACGAGCGCCGTCGTCACCGCCCCGGTCAGCGCCCCGGTCGCCGGACTGCGCGTGAATCGCGCGAGCAGGCGGCGTAGCGTCTCCCCGGCCAGGGCGCGGAGCCCCTGCGTCATCACCGTCATGCCCAGCAGGAACAGGCCGACGGCCCCGACGACGTTGATCCAGTCTCTCGCCAAGGAGACTCCCTCGAAAGAAACGGTCCTCCGGGCCGCCACGAGCCCGGCGCGTCCTGATTCTCGGCGCCGCAGTCGTCCCGGTCAACTGGTCGCGTGCAGTTCCTTTGGATAGAATCCCGGCTTCGCTCGAACCGTCGTCCGGAACCCCCACCCATGCCACTCGACTTCGCGTTTCAGCTCGCGAGCTTCGGATTGCTGGTGCTGATCTGGCTCGTGCAGGTGATCATCTATCCGAGCTTCCGGCACATCGACCCGGTCACATTTCCGAGATGGCACGAGGTCTACACGGGGAAGATCACAGTCTTCGTCGTTCCGCTCATGTTCTCGCAGCTCGGGATCGCCGGCTGGCGGGCCTTCGCCGAGGGGCGGCCGCTCGACTGGGTGATTCTCGTCCTCGTGATCGGATGCTGGGTCTCGACGTTCGGATGGTCGGTCCCGTGCCACGATCGGCTGCACCGCCACGGGAAGGACATCGCGGTCATCGAACGCCTCATCCGGACGAACTGGCCCCGGACACTCCTGTGGACCGCCGTCGCCGTGCTCGCGCTGACGCTCAGCTGACGCGGCCGTCCTTGCGCAGGGTTCGGAGCCCCCGGCGAACGATGTAGGCCGTCTCCCGCGTCTCGCTCTCGGCGCGCCAGCGGTCCGTGATCGCGATCACCCAATCGGGCTGCGTTCGGCTCGCATCGTTGAGCCAGTTCGCGACTGCGTTCTGCACGTAGCGACTCGGATCGGACCGCACCGGCTCCAGTAGATCCGACGCGAGCTCGGGACGCTCCTTGAGCTCCGGCACGTGGGCCGTCCACACACCTCGGGGGCGCGTCCCCTCCACCGCGCAGCGCCGCACGTTCTCGTCGGCATCGCCCACCCACGAGAGCAGCTCGCGGATCCCTCCCTCGACGTCGTTTCGGAACCAGCGGCGGTACGCTTCCCACGCGCACTCCCGAGTGGCCATCGACGAGTCGGCGGCAAAGCGCTTCATCCGCGCGAGACGCTCGCGAAAGGACGGCTCGGGGTCCTCCGCGACCGCGTACGCGGCGAACACCCGGACCATGTCCGAAGGGTGCGTCGCCATCTGTTCGAGCGGTACGCTCGCAGCAGGATCCCCGCCGGCCTCCGCGAACGTGGCCGTACCGATGCCGCGCAGCCGATCCATGATGCCTTCGTCGGCGAGCTCCTCGGCTCGCGAGAGGATCCGGGCCGACGCGTCGCGATCGAGGTCGATCGCGGGAAGCACGTTCGCGAGCAGCACGCGTAGGTCGATGGCGAGCCATTCGACGAGGTTCGTCGTCTCGAGCTCACCTCGCTCGAGCGCCGCAAGCGCGGCCGGGTCGATCTCGGCGATCTTCCGCGCCTTGCGCCGAGCCTCGACCGAGAGCGGATCCATCGCCTAGTACGACTTCGCGTAGATCACGCGACGTTCGCTCGGCTCGCCCGAGATCACGCACTTGCCCGGCTCGTCCGGAGAATCGAGCGGGATGCACCGGATCGACACGTTGAGATCCTCCTGCACCTTCGCTTCGACCGCCGCGTCGCCCGACCAGTGCGAGAACGCGAACCCGCCCTTCGAGCCGCTCGAGCCCTTGCCGCCGAAGAACTCGTAGAACTCTTCCTTCGAGTCGATCTTCACGGTGTTCTCTTCGCGGAACGCGCGCGCCGCGTCGAGCATCCCGGACTGGATCTCGGCGAGCAGATCGCCAATGCCCGCGACGAACTCGCCGCGCGGCTGGCCGTACTTCTCCTTCGGGCCCTTGTCGCGTCGCGCCACGAAGACCGAGTCGTTCTCGATGTCACGCGGTCCGACCTCGAGCCGGATCGGGACGCCCTTCTTGACCCAGCCCCACGTTTTCTCGCCGCCGCGGCCTTCGCGCGTGTCCATCTCGACCCGCACCGGTTCGCCCGCGTACGACTGCGCCTCGAGCTCGGCCTTGAGCTTCGTGCAGTACTCGAGCACCGACGCCTTGGTCTCTTCCTTGTGCAGCACCGGGAGGATCACGATGTGCTTCGGAGCGAGTCGCGGCGGCAGGCGCAGGCCGTCATCGTCGCTATGCACCATCACGAGGGCACCGACCATACGGGTCGTCATGCCCCACGACGTGGTCCACGCGTATTCCTCACGCCCCTCTTCGCTCTGGTACTTGATGCCGGAAGCCTTGGCGAAGTTCTGTCCGAGGTGGTGCGACGTACCGGCCTGCAACGCTTTGCAGTCCTGCATCATCGCCTCGATCGTCAACGTGTCGACGGCACCCGGAAAACGCTCGGTCTCGGTCTTACGCCCCTGGATCACCGGCATCGCCATCCAGTTCTCGGCGAAGTCGGCGTAGACCCCGAGCATCTTGTCGGTCTCCTCGCGCGCCTCGGCCTCGGTGGCGTGTGCCGTATGCCCTTCCTGCCAGAGGAACTCGGCCGTCCGCAGGAACAGACGCGTTCGCATCTCCCAGCGAACGACGTTCGCCCACTGGTTGATCAGGAGCGGCAGATCGCGATACGACTGCACCCACTTCGCGAACATCTCGCCGATGATCGTCTCCGACGTCGGACGCACGATCAGCGGCTCTTCGAGCGGACCCGCCGGAACGAGCTTGCCGTCGGCTCCCTGCTCGAGCCGGTGGTGCGTGACGACAGCGCACTCCTTCGCGAACCCTTCGACGTGCTCGGCCTCACGCTCCAGAAAGGAGAGCGGGATGAACAGCGGGAAGTACGCGTTGACGTGTCCGGTATCCTTGAACATGCGGTCGAGCGTCGCCTGCATGTTCTCCCAGATGCTGTATCCCCACGGGTTGATGACCATGCAGCCGCGGACCGGCGAATGCTC
>CAZQZX010000214.1:10925-12256 GCA_964597885.1 uncultured Planctomycetota bacterium | reverse complement strand
GACGGCGCGGTTCAGCGGGAAGCTCCGCGATCCCGCGACGGCGAGCAGATGCCCGTTGTAGTTGTCGATCTCGGTGCGTCCTTTCTGGATCTCGCCCGCCATCGAGCAGTACGTACCGCGCAGGCTCTTCACGAACGAGAACGACATGAAGAACGGCAGCAGCGGAACGCGCAGGATACGGCTCACGGTGTCGGGGTGGAACGGTCCGATCTTGGCGAGCGGGGCCCCCGCTCCCGACAGGATACGGTAGTTCTCGAGGATGAGCGCGAAGAAGATTTTGCGCGCGCGGGGGAGCGTCAGCAGCTCGCCGTTGTCGAGGCCGGCCAGTGCCGCGATGGGGCTGATCGCCGCGTTGTACATGAGCTTGGTGTTCTTGTAGGGCAAGACCGCGGGCACGCGCAGGACCGGGAAGTCGCCGTGCCGCTTGAGGACGTTGACGAGGGCCGAGAGGGCAGCCGGAAGCTCACGACCGTTCGCGTCGTCGCGGAAGCCGATGTGGAGCTCTCCCGGGCGTGTAATCCGCGTATGCGGAGTGCCCGGCTCGCATTCCGAGACGAACGACGCGATCCCCTCGATCTCGACGCGCTCGACGAGCCTCGGGTCGAAGCCGTTCTGCACGGGAACGATCGGGATGTCGGCCGGGACGCGCTCGAGGACGGCGGCGTTGTCGTAGCACTTCGTGCAGAGGAACAGAAGGTCGTCCGGGCGCGGAGACCAGTCGTCGAACTCGACGAACGTCGCCGGGAGGGCCGGCTTCTCGTCGACTCGAACGCCGTGCTCTCGCCCGGAGCGGATTTTGTCCGCGTCGGCGTCCACAAACGTGACATCGACACCCCCGGCCCGGAGCGCGTACCCGAGCGCGCATCCGATACCGCCGGCTCCGACGATGGTGATTGTTCTCGCGAGATCGTTCATGGTTGCGTCCGCGCCGCCGTTCCGTGCCCGGGTGCAACTGGGCGGTCGCGGATGTGGTAGCAAACCCTCGGTGAGGACGGGGCCGTCGCCGCGGAGCGAGGGCGCCGGGCGGAGTGCTACGCTGTGCCGCCCGGGATCCGCGGCGCTGTCGCGACTCCCGGCTTCTCAGAGTCAGCGGGCGGAGACGGCGGGAGTGAAGGACGAGCAACCCAGGACGTTCACGATCGTCGAGCATGTGCGGCTCGGCCTCGAGGCGATCGCGCTCCGCGGCGTCGTCACGCTCCTCGGCCTCACGTATCGGGTGAGCCTCGAGGGCGGTGCCGAGCACATCGACGCGTTCCGTCGTGAGCCTCGTCCCGTCGTCTTCGTGTTCTGGCACCGTCGGGTCGCGTTTCTCGCGCGCTTCGTGCACCGGG
>CAZQZX010000214.1:0-10915 GCA_964597885.1 uncultured Planctomycetota bacterium | reverse complement strand
TTCCAGCGCGGGGCGGGGATGCGCGTTTCGATCCTGTGCAGCTTTTCGCACGACGGCGAGCTCGGCGCGAAGATCGGACGCGGCTACGGATGCCACGTCGTCCGCGGATCGGCATCGCGGGGCGGCACTTCGGGGCTTCGCGGCCTGTACCGATCGATCGTGAACGAGCGCTGCTCGCCGCTGGTCATGCCCGATGGCCCGCGCGGTCCGTCCGGAACCGTGAAGCCGGGAGCCGTCGTCCTCGCGCAGATGACCGGCGCGCCCGTCCTGCCGCTGTCGTGGAGCGCGGACCGGTGCTGGACGCTTCGCTCCTGGGACAAGATGGAGATCCCGAAGCCCTTCGCCCGGATCCGCGTGCGCATCGGCGCGCCGCTCGACGTGCCCCGCGATCTCGAGGCGGGCGCTCTCGAGCAAGAGCGCCTTCGGGTGCAGCGCGCGCTCGAAGCCCTCGACGCGTAGCGGGAGACCGTCGCGCTCCATCCAAGAGAAAAGGGGGCCGAGCCTCTCGGCTCGACCCCCTCGGGATGTCGCTTTGCGATGGGTGTCGCGATCGCTTACTGGACGCGGATCAGAACCGCGTTCGTCACGCTGAAGTCCCTCGTACCCTGGGTGCACTGATCGGGCACGAGTCCCTGCACGGTGACGTTCATCGGGGTTCCGAAGCCGCCCGGGAGCGAGTAGAACTCGATGGTGCCGCCATCGGGCACGACCGGCGGGGCCGGCGGCGCGTCGTGGGCACCGAGCTTGTTCACGAACCCGAGCGAGTTGAACGTCAGATCCGCCGAGCGCGACTCGACGAGCAGCGGGCCGAAGCACATCAGGCCGAGCTGCTTGGGCAGGTTGACGACATCGCCGTTGGACGGGGCGTCGTACCACATGTAGATGCAGACGTTCTCGCCGTTGCCGTCGCCGCTCTCGGAGGAGGGCTCGTCGAGCACGAAGCTCATCGGCGTGCCCGTGCCGACGTCGATGGTGCGGCTCGCGCCACCCGTCGATCCGTTCACGGTGAGGATGTCTTCGCGCGCGCCGCAGCCGACGTTGACGGCTCCGGGACCGCACGCGAGGATCGCGTCGCCATCGTCGCAGCCGAGGCTCAGGATGCGGACGGCGTCGATACCGGCTTCCGTCGTCGAATTCGCCGGGCTGTCGCCCACCTCGAATCGCACGACGAATCGGTCACTCGGCGTGACGAAGTCGGCGACGCGAAGCGAGTAGCTGTTCCAGCCGCCCGTTCCGCCGGGGCCGATCGTCAGGGCCGGAACCCAGGTGAAGCCGCCGTTCGGCGACATCGACACGATCATCGAGTCGTCGCCGTCGTCGTTGAAGAACCACGCCGAGAACTCGACGTACGGATCGGCAGCGCTCGACAGGTCGACCTGCGGCGAGATGAGCCGCGTCGCGAGGCCGTCGACTTCGCCACCGTTCGCGTTGTCGGTCACGTAGCAGAAGCCGCTACCGTCGGCGTCGCTGCCGGGATCTCCGTTGCCGCCGCCGGCCGAAGGAATGGCGCGCTCCCAGGCTCCGTCGGCGAGGTTGAGGTTCTCCACCGTCCAGCCTTCGTCGTTCTGGAAGTCGTCGGTGAAGAAGTTCGTCTCGTCGAGGACGTCGGCCGTGTAGAAGAAGTCCGGCGCGCCCGGCGGGTTCGTCTGCGTCCCACCGAGGTTGCCTTCGGCGCTCAGGTAGAAGCGCGGCGAGTCGTCACAGGCACCCGCCGGAAGTGAGGCGGTGTAGCTCGTGCCGCCGTTGAACGTCATCGGAGCGGTCTGGAACGAACCGCCGTCGTAGCTGTAGTGGAGCGTCGCGGTACTCGGCACGACCGTCTCGGCGCCGTCTTCGATGGTGACCGCGAACTCGGTCGGCATCTGGGACGAGATGCGCTCGGGCGCGTCGTTCGGCAGCGAGATGCGAACCGCCGGCTCTTCGGGAACGACATCGCCGGTTGCGACGAGCGCGAAGCCCTGGAGACCGGTGTTGACCGCGGCGCCGCGGACGCGGATCGTCCACGAACCGGCGGTCGGCGCGTTGAGGTGCACCTGCTCGACGTTGTTGCGGATGTCCGAGCTGCCGCCCGTCGTGGACTGGCCACCCGAGAACACGTTGCCGCGGTAGGTCTGGCCACCCGGCGCGAGGACTTCGAGGTCGAGGTCGTTCACGGCCGCGAAGCCGGTTCCGGTGCTGGCCGAGGCCGGCACATCGGTGAACACCATCGTGATCTTCAGCTTCTGCCCGGTCGACTGAACCTCGAGCGGGTAGTCGCGGAAGTCGCCGGTGGAGAGGCCGACGGTGTTCGAGAGATCCTCGAGGACGACGAGCTTGCGCGTATCGCCGGTGAGGAAGAGCGAGTCGGTGGCGAGGACGCGTCCCCAGCCTTCCTGGTTGCTCGGGTAGCCGCCGATGCCGGTCATGTCGACCGCCGAGTTCAGCAGCGTCGCCTTGATCAGCGCACCGTTCGGCGTGAAGCCGTCCTGCGCGATCGGCGTGCCCGTGGGGTAGTAGCCTTCTTCGAAGTACTGGCGGACGAGCATGCCGGTGCCGGCGACGGCCGGGCAGGCCATCGACGTTCCGGTGAGCGACGTCGTGCCGCAACCGTTGCCGTTCGACGAGTTCGTGCCGCAACCGGGCGCGAAGATCTCGGGCTTGCGTCGGCTGTCGGCCGTCGGGCCCGTTCCGCCGGAGCAGAACTGGTTCTGGCTCGGCGAGTCCTGCGACGCGCCGACGGCCAGGAGGTTCTTGGCGTTCTCCGGGTTGCGCAGCGAACCGGTGTTCGTGACGGCGAGCATCACGATGCCGTCCTCGAAGTCGCGCGAGTACGAGTCGAATCCACGCGCGAGGCCGTTGTACGACGTGGTGCCGTCATCGCCCCAGCTGTTCGTGTGGATGCGCGCGCCCTGCGCGTGGTGCGTGTCGAGGCGTCCGCGGATGCCCGACTCGCTGAAGCTCGGCGTCGTGTCGAAGACGAACTTGCCGAGATAGGCGACGCCGCGGTTGTGCGTGTCCGATCCCGGATCGCCGGTGACGGTGCCCGCGACGTGCGTGCCGTGCGTGCTCGTACCGGTCGACGTGTTGTAGGCGAGGATCTTGCGGTGGTTGCCGCCGATCGGCTGGCTGTCCGAGAACGCGCAGTGGCTCGTGCTGACGCGGCCGTCGAGGATGCCGACCACCTGGTTCTCGCCTCGGATGCCGGCGTTGTACAGCGGCAGGAATCCGTTCTGGTTGCTCTGGACGATCCAGCGGGTCGAGTTGTTGCGGAGCGTGATCTCCGGCGCTTCCTCGATGAACTGCACGCTCGGGATGTCCGTCAGATCGGCGACGATGTCGTTCGGGATCGTGGCGGAGATCGTCACGTTACCGGACACCGGCTCGATCCAGTGGACCTGTCCGCCCATGCCCGTGAGGACCTCGAACGCTTCCTGCGCCGGCTCGTTCTTGAAGAGCGTGACGAGGATCGGGCTGCGGCCGGTGGCGGCCAGCGCCTGGCGGCCGGCACTCGTGAGCTCGCGCGTGCCGAAGGCGACGTCGAGCTTCCACTCGTCCGGGTAGCGTCCGACCCACGCGAGCGAGCTCACGTTGGCGAGCGCCGCGGGCGCCACGCCGTCGAGTCGGGCGACGTACGCGAAGTGCGGCATGTAGTCCTCGAGGACGACGCCGAGGCTCTCGAGCTCGAGGCGGCGCGTCGGGTCGATCGGGCCGTCGAGCTGGACGAGATAACGTCCTTCGCTTTCGAAGCTCGCCGGCAGGTTTTCGAGCAGGTTGGGCAGGCTCGAGGTCGCGATCTCACCGACGTGCAGGCTCAGGATGCCGACGCGGTCCGAGACATCGGAGGGCGCGGGGCGGTCCTGGCCGACGGCTTCGTCGGGCCAGAAGCGGATGATCGAGACGACGAGAACCGCCGCGACGATCGCGAACGGGAGCCGTACGTGGGTTCGACTGTGCATCGAGGTCAATCTCCTGTGTGGTTAGGCGCCGGTGGAATGAGGGGCTCATTCGTTCGACGGGTAGACGTGCTCGATCCGCAGATCGATACGGACGGAGCATTGGACCTGGCCCGGCCCTAGGGTGAAGTGGATTGCCATCATAGCCGACCTCGCCGTTTGGCGCAAGTCTTTCGGGGAGGAGCGGCTCCGGGCATCCGGGGGGCTCGACAGGGCTTCCGGAGAGGCCTCGAGAAGGCCCCTTTGCGGCCCCTGGCGGCCGAGCCGCGCGCTACTTCTTCCGGGGCTTCCCGTGGTTCTTCTCGAGCCAGGTGAAGCCGGTGCGGAGGTTGCCGAAGACGTCGCCGTGCCAGCCGTGTCCGCCCTCGTAGGACAGGAGCTCGACCTTGGCGCGGGCGCGTTTGAGCTCTTCGAGCGCCTTCTCGGCGTGGCTGAACGCGGTGATCTCGTCCTGGGGGGACTGCAGCAGGAAGTAAGCGTGTCCGCGGGCCGCGTCGAGCTTCGGCATCCACTCGCGGCGGAAGACCGACATGGCCACGAGCGAGCCGGTGACGTTCGAGCTCGTGAGCGAGATCGCGTAGGCCGCCGGTCCGCCGGAAGACCACGACAGCGTGTAGATCCGGGAGCGATCGATCTTGTGGCGCTTGCGGACGTCCCGCACGACGGCCTCGAAGAACTCCTCGGTCGTGAAGTCCATGCTCGTGGCGCGGACCTTCGACGTGGGCCAGATCACCTGCTGGTCGGGCGTCCACTTCTTCGAGACCATCTGCGCCAGGAGGAAGCCTTTCGGCACGGCCTGGCGGTACATGTTCTCGACGAAGGGACGGAAGTTCGCGTCGCCCGTCCCGCCCGGCAGCACGACCACGAGCCCGTAGCCCTTGCGGGGCGCGTCGCCCTTCGGGTCGGACATCAGGAAGAAGCGCTGATCGTCGTTGCCGCCGGCCCGGAGGTCCTCGACCTTCGGCTCTTCGGCGCGGAGCGCTCGGACCGGCGCGAGCATGAGCGCGGCGCATCCGAGGGCGATCGCCAGGCATCGAAGCGCGACGGCGGTGCGAAGGGGCGTTCTCTCAGGACAGGTCGACGCGTCTCTCACGGGATCCTCCGATGATGTTCGGGTGCCGACGGTCTCGATCGACCCATCCTATCCGGAGATCGGGGATCCTGTCACGGGTTCGCGGTCTTCCGACGCCTCGCGATCCCGGTCCCGCGGATCTTCACCGACGATCAGTCGTGCGCCCTTGCCGAACCGGAAGTACGACCAGGCCCATTGCAGCAGCACGAAGAAGCGGTTGCGAAAGCTGCTCAGGTAGTAGATGTGGACGAACACCCAGCCGAGCCACGCGAAGATCCCGCCCATCCGTACCGGTCCTGATTCGAGCACCGCCTTGCTGCGGCCGATCGTGGCCATCTGCCCCTTGTCGAGGAACCGGAACGGCGTGCGCGGTCGGCCCGCGAGCTCGCCGCGGATGAGCTGTCCGAGGTAGCGGCCTTGCTGCATCGCCACCGGCGCCATCCCCGGAAGCGGCTTGCCGTCGTTCTCGAGGTAGGCGAGATCGCCGGCGACGAAGACGCGGTCGTCGTTCGGGAGCGACAGGTCGGGCTCAACGCGCACGCGTCCCGTTCGGTCGAGCTCGGTGTCGAGCCATTCGCCGGCCGGGGTGGCGCGAACGCCGGCGGCCCAGACGACGGTGCGCGACGCGATCCTTTCCGCATCGCCGAGCCGGATGCCGTCTTCATCGAGCGCGGTCACCCGCGCGCCCGTTCGCACGGTGACGCCCAGACGCTCGAGATCCGCGGTCGCGCGCTCGGAGGACGCCTCCTGGAAGCCGGGCAGGATGCGCGGGCCCGCCTCGACAAGGATCACGCGCGTCGTGCGGGGGTCGATCCGGCGGAAGTCTCGGGCGAGGGCGTGGCGGGCCATCTCGGCGATGGCTCCCGCGAGCTCGACGCCCGTCGGACCGCCGCCGACCACGATGAAGGTGAGCCGCGCCGCGATCTTCTCGGGATCGGCTTCCACTTCCGCGCGCTCGAACGCGTCGAGGATCCGGCGCCGAACGGTCGTGGCGTCTTCGATGGTCTTGAGGCCGGTCGCGCTCGCTTCCCAGTCGTCGCGGCCGAAGTACGACGTCTGCATGCCGGTAGCGACGATCAGGTAGTCGTACTCGAGGTTGCCCCTGTCGGTTCGCACGACGCGCCGCTCGCGATCGATCCCCTGGACCTCGCTCTTCAGCACCTGCACGTTCGCGTAGCTTCGCAGGAGCGACCGGATCGGCGCGGCGATGTCGGCCGGGCTCAGCCCTGCCATCGCGACCTGGTAGAGGAGCGGCTGGAAGAGGTGGAAGTTCCGGCGATCGACGAGCTTCACCTCGATACCCGGGCGATTGCCGAGTGAGCGCGCGGCGCGCAGGCCCGCAAACCCACCCCCGAGGATCACGACGCGTGTCGTCTTCATGGCGGCCCCTTTATCTCGTTTGTGCAAAGTGCGCTTGCGGCGAGTCGAGCGAGCTGCCGGGATCATCTCATCGGGAGCGGCGCGACGCCACCCGAATCGCTCGTCATGTCAGGTCGGCGCGGGCGAAGTACCCATAGAGCCAGTTGCGGTGCGCGAACAGGCCCGTCAGCGCGATCCCCGAGACCACGGCGAGCTCCACGACCGGTGGGATCCCGACCCTCGGGGCGGCGATCGTGAGGATGGTCACGAGGATGGTCAGCACGATCATGATCGGGATCAGAAAGCCGCTCGGCGAGAGGTTTGATTCGACGGTCTTGAGGCGGAACGCGTGCACGAACGGCAGGCATGCGTACACCCAAAGGGCCGTGATGACGAAGCGCGGGATGCTCGGGAGCAGCGGCGTTTCGGCGATCCAGGAAATCGCGCAGGCCAGCGCCATGACCGTGAGGCACGGAATCGCGAACAGGACGGCGTAGTAGAGGGCGTGCGCGTTGCCGGTAGCTCGAGCCCGTTCGCGGCGCGACAGCGGGTAGGGGATGCCTCCACGAAAACCGAAAGGCTGGGATGTGGTAGCGAGCACGACGAAGAGGATCACGAAGTTCGTGCGTGAGTTGTACGAGCTCGATCGACCGCTCGCACTCGTCGCGTCGGGGAGCGGTTGGAAGACCGTGCCGTGGATCTCCCTCGCGACGTCGGCGAGGGAACGCGTGCTCGCATCGAAGTACGAGAATCCCACGACGAATGCGCTGAACAGGAGGCTCATCAGAACCACCAATCCGACCGCGCCGTAGCGGCGGACCCCGAGCGTCTCATGGCAGACCGCTCCGGCCCAGCCGAGGAGGCGACGATCGATCGGGGTGCGTCCGAAGTCGCCTCCGCGAGGACCTTGCTGTCCGAGGCGCTCGGCCGCGTAGGTCTTGCTGTGCGCGAGGGACAGGCCTCGCAGCAAGAGGAACGTCGGCACGTGGGGCTTGTGCCGGAACACCCGCGAGCCGAGCGCACGGTGAATCGCGAACGGGAGAGTCGCGACGAGAAGGGCCGTCGTCGGAAGCGGTGCCGACGCCGCGAAGGACACGAGCGGCTCGAGGTAGACGATGGCCAGGCCGACGATCACGAAGTGAACGAGCGCCCGATGATTCGAGAGCGGGTCGATGAAGACGAGCCCGAAGGCGTAGGCCGCGGCCGTCATCGCGACGTGGACATACCAGGGTGCGGCATCGCGCGTGGGCGTGCCGGCGCTCCCCGCGAGCACGATCGGGACGATCACCAGAACGGTCGCGAGCCCCACGAGGGCCGTGCTCCGCAGGAGCCGTTTCGGCAGACGGGGAAGCGTCCACGCGAACGTGGAATGCTGCACGTCCTGGAGCGCCGATCCCACGGCGGCGCCGATCGTGAGAGCGTACGCCGCCGCGATCAGGAGGCTTCCGCTGCGTCCGGCCAGCTGGTCGAGCGCTGCCAGCGCGCAGGACGCGGCGATCAGGAGCGAAGTGACCGTCAGAATCGAGAGGGGGCGCCAGAAGAGGCGAAGATCACCGAGGCGGACGGTGGCGGTCATGGCGCACCTCCCTCGCCGCCGATGAGCAGCGGGAAGATGCGCTCGAGGTTGAGCGCCTTTCGTTCGACGCGCACACCGTGCGACGACTCGAAGTGGGCGACTTCGCGAGCCGCATCGCGCACCACGATCGCGGCGCGGTGTCCGTTCATCCGTTGCGATACCACGAACGGCTCGGCGAAGGAGGGCGGCAGCGTGCCGCCCGGCTCGACGGTGACGATCCATTCCGAGTAGCTCTCGAGCAGGTCGTCGAGCGGCCGATCCTCGAGGACGCGTCCGCGTTCGAGACAGACCACCTGATCGACGATGCGTTCGACGTCGCGAAGGGCATGGCTCGAGATGACGACCGTCGCACCGTCGTCGCGAACGAGATCGAGAACGAAGCGCAAGAATTCCTCGCGAGCGATCGGGTCGAGCGCGCTCACCGGCTCGTCGAGCAGCAACAGCCTCGGATGATGACCGACGGCGGTGAGGATCGCGAGCTTCTGCTGGTTCCCGGGCGAGAGCTGGCCGATCACGCGCTTCGTCGGGATGTCGAGGTCGTCGAGCAGGCGTCGCTCGCGGTCGGCGTCCCACAGCGAGTAGAACGAGGCGACGTAGTCGAGGTGCTGCTCGACGGTCATCCACTCGAGGAACCGGTTCTCCTGCGGGACGACTCCGATACGCTCGAGCTGGTTCCCGCCGAGCTTGGCCGTCGATTCGCCGAAGGTCAGGCAGGTGCCGACATCGGGGAGTGCGAGCCCGGTCGCGTGATGGAGCAGGGTGCTCTTGCCCGAGCCATTCCGGCCGATGAGCCCCACCACGGACTCGCTCGCGAAGTGCGTCGACACGCCCGCGAGCGCGACGGCGCCCGGATAGTGCTTGATGACGTCGTACGCTTCGAAAGGGTGCTGTCCGATGGTCATGATTCTCCTCCTCCCCCCGTATCGCCCGGGGACTGATCTTCGAGCATGGATCGAAAGAGCGCCGCGACGTCGCGCGGATCGAGGCCGAGCTGGCGGGCCTTCGTGACGATCGGCGCGAGGTCTTCGCGCAGCCGCTCGAGGCCTGCCGAGGGATCGTCCTCGTCGCGCTCGCGCACCACGAGGGGGCGACCCGGGCGTCGCTCCAGCACGCCGTCCTCTTCCAGGCGGCGAAAGGCCTTGCTGATGGTCATCGGGTTCACCCCGAGCTCGGCCGACAACGCACGCGTCGACGGAAGCTCGTCGCCGGGCGCGAGGATCCCGCTGTCCACGTGGAAGCGGACCTGCTCGATCACCTGGCGGTAGACGGGCACTCCCGAATGGGTGTCAACGACGATCAGCATGGTTCGAAACGATGTCCTTCCATGTGTATCACTCGAGTAATACACTGCAGTGTAGGCGCCGCCGGTGTATTAGTCAACTAATACACCCGGAAATCTTGGAGAGGATCGCGTCGCCAGGCGCTCACGCCCGATTCAATTTCTTTTCTCGAAGGGGGATAGGTCCGATGTCGCGTCGCAGAATCAGCTCGGGATCCACGTTCGAGGAGCAGATCGGGTACTCGCGGGCGCTGGTCGACGGGGACTGGATCTTCGTCTCCGGGACCACCGGCTTCGACTATTCGACGATGACGATCTCGGACTCGGTCGTCGAGCAGACCGAGCAGTGCCTCGCCAACCTGGAGGCTGCGCTGTCCGAGGCCGATGCGACGTTCGAGGACGTGGTGCGCGTCCGCTACATCCTTCCCGACGCCGCCGACTTCGAGGCCTGCTGGCCGGCGCTCCGGGGCGCGTTCGGCGAGGTGCGCCCGGCGGCGACGATGTTCGCGGCGGGGCTCGCCGACCCGCGAATGAAGATCGAGATCGAGGTCACGGCCCGCCGCGGGTAGCGGCGCCGTACGGCTCTCCGCTCGCTGGCCGTCAGACGTCCGGTCGATGATTCCGTGAGACGCTCGACTGCGATCGAGGTCCGAACGACGTGCGTGGCTCTCCCTAGCGCCGCGGCGTCACGTTGCGCAGGAGCACGAGGGCATCGCCGTCCTGGAGCGCGACCGCGAGGTCGATGCGCTCGTCGCCGTCGAGGTGGGCGGCGGTGACGTCTCGCGGTGTCCCCGATTCGAGATCGACGCGTAGCACGGGCGCGTACCAGTCGCGGCCGGGTTCGGCGACGGGGGAGAGCACGACGACGTCCTGGCTGTCGCGATGGGTGACGATGAGCTCGAGGGTGCCGTCGCCGTCGAGGTCGGCGGCTTCGATCGAGTTGGCGATCGATCCACCCGTCTCGACGACCTGGGTGCGCAGGGGACCCGGCCCGAGGAAGATCGAGACGGTCGCCTCATCCTTGGCGTGCGCGAGGGCGAAGTCCATGTGGCCGTCGTCGTTCAGGTCGCGCGCGATGAGGCCGTTCGATCGGTCGTCGGCGGCGAGACTGCGCTGGGGGAGGAATCCTCCCTGCCCGTCCGCGATCAAGAGGGTCAAGACGCCTCGGAACCACCCGGCCAGGCACAGGTCGTCGAAGCCGTCGTCATTCACGTCGAGGGCGATCGCCTCGTCGACGCCACCGATCCCTGTCAGGAGGATCTCGCGCGTGCCGGGCAGGAACGTTCCGGTGCCGGTCCCGAAGTTGACGCGAAGATCGCCCCGCTGGTTGCCCGGGCTGATCACGACGACGTCTTGATGTCCGTCGCCGTTGAAGTCGCCGACCGTGGCGGCGTTCGTGTTGCCGGTAACGCTCAGCCGAATCGGGGGCCCGAAGCTTCCGTCGCCCAGTCCGAGTCGAGCGAACGCCCAGTCGAAGCGGTGATGCGTCAGGATGTCGACGATGCCGTCTTCGTTGAAGTCCGCGGTGAACGTCTGGTTCGGCTCGAAACCGGTCGGGATGACCAGCGGCGCCGTGAAGAGCTGGGTGCGATCCCGCAGCGAGCGGGGCATCAGGAACAGGGTGAGGTCGCCGGAGTCCCGGTTCGAGGTGAGCAGGTCGACTCGCGAGTCGCCATTGAGGTCGGACGCGAGGATTC
>CAZQZX010000213.1:0-12257 GCA_964597885.1 uncultured Planctomycetota bacterium | reverse complement strand
CGACCCCGCCAGCATGCGTGAGGTCTTGCAGCGTCGCTTCTCTCGCGCCCTGCGTTCGGGCGAGTTCCTTCCGCACCTCGTGATCCTCGACGGCGGGAAGGCGCAGCTCGCGGTGGCGCGCGAGGTGCTCGCCGAGCTCGGCATCGAACGGGTGGAGACGGTGGCGCTCGCGAAGGGACGCGACCGCATCACCGGCGGCAAGAAGCTCCCGGGGCTCGGTGAGCGCGTTTTCACGGGCGATCCGGTACGGGAGGTGGTGCTTCAGCCGGGGACGCCCGAGCGCCTCGTGCTCGATGCCATCCGGGACGAGGCGCATCGCTTCGCCGTGCAGTACCACCGCCTGGTCTATCGCCGGGAGTGGATCGAATCGCCGCTGGAGGGTCTGTTCGGGATCGGCGAGAAGAAGCGCCAGGCGCTGATGGATGCCTTCGGGACGGTCGAGGGGATCTCGCGGGCCTCGCGGGCGGATCTGGCCGCCGTACCCGGCATCAGCGAGCGGATGGCGGACGAGATCATCGCGTTCTTCGAGCGCGATGCGGCCGGCGCGGACGAGGGAGACGGCACGCCTCGAGGCGGTGACGGCCCGGAAGCCGAGAACGCGCAGAGCGGGGCCTAGCGTCCGCCGCGCGCGGCCTGGCGCTTGGCGCCGATCTCAGGCGCGCGGGTGGTGCTTGCGGTGCACGTCCTTGAGATGATCGGTCCGAACGTGCGTGTAGAGCTGCGTGGTCGAAACGTCGGCGTGGCCGAGCATCTCCTGGACGGCGCGGACGTCGGCCCCGCGTTCGAGCAGATGCGTCGCGAACGAGTGCCGCAGCAGGTGGGGGTACGCGGCGCGGTCGATTCCCAGGAGATCCGCGTACTTGCGCACGATGCGCCAGACCGTGTCGCGTGTGAGCCGGCGCCCCGTGCGCGAGAGCAGCAGGGCATCGTTCGACCCTCGCGCGCGGTCCAGTCGGGGGCGTCCGCGCTCGAGGTATTCGCGAATGGCTTCGATCGAAGCCGAACCGAGCGGTACAAGGCGTTCCTTCGAGCCCTTGCCGTGGCAGAGCACGTGTCGCAGGGCCATGTGGAGGTCGACTCGATCGAGCCCGATGAGCTCCGACGCACGCAATCCTGAGCCGTAAAGCAGCTCGAGCGCGACGCGATCGCGTAGACCGAGCGGAGAATCGCGGTCCGGTGCGTCGACGAGTTGATGGAGCACTTCCGGGGAAAGTGGCTTCGGCAAGCGGCGGAAGCGCTTGGGGACGGGGAACGCGAAGGTCGTGTCCTTCTCGATGTGTCCTTCGAGCGTCAAGAACCGATAGAAGCCGCGAAGCGTGGAGACCAGCCGCGCGATGGAGGAGGGGGCGAGCCCTCGATCCCGCTCCGCTCGCAGGAACCGTCGCAGGTCGCGGCGATCGGGGACGGGGCGCGCGACATCGGGATCGTCGGCGATGAACGCGAGGAATCTCTCGAGATCGCGGCGATAGGCCTCCCGCGAGCGGTCGGCCAGACCCGCCTCGAGGGCCAGATGGTCGAGGTAGGGAGCCAGCCACGCGGCGGGTGGATCGAGCGACCTCTCCCCGGAGCCCGTTTTTCGCATAAGCACCTTTCGAAAAAGGAGACTGCGGACATTCTACATCCCGTTTTTTTGGTGGTTTATCTTTGACTCCGTATGGGCGATTTCATATAAGGGGGAGACTTGCGTCTTAAGGGAGGTTGCGTAGAGCAAACGCGACGAGCGTTCAGATATTTGGACTCTGGACGTAAAGTTATTGCTCACTGATGTTTAGTTTAAAGGGGATTCGGAAGGTCATTTCGGGCTGTGCAGTTTCCTGAACAGCCTGCCCTCCGAGTGGTTCATACCTCCCTTTTCGGTTGCTGGATTCGGAAGTGCTTTTAATTGACTTCCGCCTATGGGTTTAGGAGATTTGCCGGGTGTCGACCCCGCCTGAGAGACACACCAGGTGAGGGGGTTCGAGCCTTAGGGAATGCGATTTGCGCATCATCGGTCCCGCCACCGTGCGGGCTCTGCATTCACGCTGCGTGACCAACGGGCGTGGGAGCCGAACACGGGGCATCGGCATCATCAAGGGGTTTCTCTAGATGGGGTCGGGGCGAGATCGAGGGTGTGCGTGACCGATCGCCAGATCATCGAGTGAGGTTCAGTCTCGAAGGCGATGTCGCGCTATACGATGCAAAAACCGCAGACCATATAAGGTGCGACCCAGATGCCATGGACAAAGCCGAACAGAACAAGAGGTACTTCAACGAGATCAAGAAGCTGATCGACGATGAGTTCTATGGCAAGATCGTGATTTCCATGGAGAAAGGCCGAGTGGTCTTCCTCAGGAAAGAGCAGACGATCAAGCTGTAGAGCCAGTCTCAGCTCGCGAGTAATACCGGCCGAAGGGGTGCGACCGAGAGTCGCCATTAAAAGGCCGGAGGGGTCAGAAGGGTGTATTGGTTCGACGACAATCTGGAAGGTACTAAGAGAATTAGGCCACTCAAGAGCCCAGGATCGGGCTCCGGAGTGGCCTTTTTTATTGCCCCTGCTGATCCGAAGAGAACCTTGCAAATGAAAGAGAACAAACGAGTCGGGACGCTCGCCCGGCCGATGTCGAGCCGCGTTCTGCGCGCTTTGGCGCTCCTCTCCCTCGTGACCCTGGCCTGGGGGTGCACTGCGAAGAGCAGCACGGTCGGCACGGAGGAGCGGCTCCGCGAGCGCGTCACGGCCTACTGGGATCTCCGCATCGACGGCGATGCCGTCCGCCGCTGGGATTACTGGACCGAGGCGTTCCGCAGCGAGAAGCCTCTCGAGGATTTCGTCCGGGGTGTTTCCGGTGCGGCGGTCTACACCGGTGCCGGGATCGAGAAGGTTGTGATCGACGGTAACGAAGGACACGTTCGGCTGCACTACGATTGGCACGTGAGCCCGAGCATCGCGCCGGTGACCCCGGTGACGAAGCGCGCGGCTGCCGAGTCGATCTGGATCTTCGAGAACGGCGACTGGTTCAAGTCGCGGACGCTCGAGACCGAGGAGCACTCGCTCCAGTAATGCAGCAGCCGACGCACTGGTATCGAAGTGGGTTTAAGTCGACAAAGGCACCGGTGAGCGGTTCCGTAACCGCCCACGGGAGTCTTGACCGAGTACATAATATGGGATTGAGTTGCGCGGGTGGGGTCGTGTGGAAGGGGTTTGAGGTCTCGATGCTAGACCTGGGAGTCCTCGCCGCTGGAGGCGTTCAACCCGATACACGCATCATCCATTGGAAGCTACCCCATGGAAAAGGAGGATTCTAAGAATGATCCGTGGTTTCAAGGCACCCTTGCTCGCCCTGACGGTAGCGATCGTCGTCGCGGGCGCCACAAGCGCGGTGGCACAGACGCAGCTCGGCTCGCATGCGCGACCGGGTTCCGCGCTGTTCTTCCCCGTGTATGACACGGGTGAGAACGATCGGTCGACCGAGACGATCATTACGGTCACCAACACGAACAGCAGCACGATTGCCTGCCCGAACAACAACGTGCAGGGCGATGTCTTCGTGCACTTCGTCTACTTCGATGGTGAAGAGTGCGAAGAAGAGAATCTCGGCGAGCTGCTGACGCCGGGTGACACGATCACGCTGCTTACGAGTCGTCACAACTCCAACGGAACTCAGGGTTGGCTGTGGGTCGAGGCCTGGGATCCGGAGCTCATGGAGGCGATCGACTACGATTTCCTGATCGGCAGCGCGATCATCGTGAAGTCGAACAACGCAAGTGACACCGACTTCCTGTTCTCGTACACGCCGTACACGTTCCGCGGTCTCGTCAGCTCCTGCACGGCGCCTGGTTCGCAGTCCCGCTGCGGATACTGCCTGACGGATGAGAACTCGAACAACGCTGCCGACTTCAACGGCAACGAGTACGAGTGCTTCCCCGGGACGCTCTACCTCGACATGTTCTTCGCGGAAGGCCAGACCTGGCCGGTTGGCAGTGGCGACACGACGGGTAACCAGCTGTACCTGATGATTCCGGAAGGCATCGGCGGTAACGACACTTTCCGCCTGTCGCTGCGGATCTGGGACAACTCGGAAGATCCGTCCTCGCGTACGCTCTCGACCAACTGCTGGTTCAACGGTTCGCTCAGTGACCTCTCGGGCCGCGTGCTCGCGGACAACATCGGTGGTGATCCGGAAGAGCTTCCGGGTCTCCTCACCGGTTGGATGCGCCTGCGAGCCGAGGATCGCTCGGACAACTCGACCTACGGGATGCTCGGCGTCTACGCGCACCAGCTCCTGGACGGTGGCGGCGGTGTGACGTCGGCTGCCGGTCACGAGCTGCACTTTGAAGGTAAGGCCGACAACGACGTGAGCATCGGCCGCTTCTAAATCATGAGCATTCCAAACAAGAGATCGAGTGCCGACCGCGCGGGATTCAAGCCCGTGTCCACGCGCCCGGTGGCTCGCTGCGAATACGAGGAAAAGGAGGATTCGATGAGACTCCGCAAGGGCTTGGCCCTGGTCTTCACGGCGATGTTGCTCGTCAACATGAGCGCCGTTCCGACCCTGGCCGATGAGAGTGACCCGACCATCCACGCCGTTCCGGCGAGTGTGATGATCTATCCGCTGTTCGACGCGCAGGACGACACGGCCACCTACATCTCGGTGACCAACACGAACTCCTCGCGTAGTAGCTGCAACTCGCCGACGCTCGAAGGTGACGTCTGCCTGCACTACATCTACATCAACAAGGATCCGCTGGACGCGGACGACGACTGCGACGAGTTTGACCGCTTCGAGTGCCTCACTCCTGGCGACACGCTCACCGTCGACGTCTCCGCTCACAACCCCGAGCGTCAGCAGGGCTGGCTCTGGGTGGAAGCGCGCGACCCGCAGACCTTCGAGCCGATCGATTTCGACTACCTCATCGGTAGCGCGATCATCGTCGAAGCGACGACGGATTTCGCGTGGTCCTACACGCCGTACGCCTTCAAGGGCAAGCGTGAGACCAACTGTGACGGCCAGTCGATCTGCGGTTACTACTTCACCGACTGTGACCACGAGGGCGATGCGGACTTCAACGGGAACGAGTACGAGTACTTCCCGAACGATATCCTCCTCGACCAGTTCTTCGCTGAAGGACACCGCAACATCAACAGCCAGATCACGCTGATGTCGGTCAAGCAGAATGGCGACACCAACGTCAGCGCCTTCATCTGGAACAACGATGAGGTGAGGTTCTCGCGCGGCTTCGCGTTCGAGTGCTTCAGCCGAGCGCCGCTCACGACGATCTCGAACATCGTCACCGATGCGAACCTCGGTGGTGTCATCAACCAGAACGAGCCGTTCCGAACGGGTTGGATCGAATTCAACGCCGCGGACGGTATCCTGGGTGTCTATCGTCACCGCAAGGCCAACTTCGTGGCCGGTAAGGAGCTCTTCACCGACGGAACGCAGTCGGCGAGCATCGACCGCTAAGCGAGACCGACCGAAACGAGTGACAACACAGTTTGCTGCCTGAAAGGGGCGGATCGAGGATTCTCGATCCGCCCCTTTTTTCGTCGACAACCGATCGCTTTGTGCATTCCTGCGTTTCGGATCGAGAATCGCGAGGGTGTTCGTTGCGGACCGGTGAGCCAGAACGATTCACCGTCGATTCTGGTGAACACGCCTCAAGTCGTTTCCTCCCTTGTTTCTAGCCGTGTGTAGGGCGTAGGGCGTCGCGCAGACTCCACAAAAGGCCCCTTCGGCTTCCTCCCCCCGATTGTGCTCTCGGAAGTTCACGAGAATCGGACGCGATCGCTAAGTCCTTCTGTTGCCCGCAGGTTCGCGCGTGGGCTTCAGTGCGGACGCCGACCGCCGCTCTTTGGAACATCTCTTGCGTCCTGAGAAGCCGAGCAACGTCGATTCGCTTGCCTCATGACCCGACGATGGCCGCCCGGAAACGGGGGGCAGGAAAGCGCGGAAGGACACGGCATGACGGATCAGGGTGCTACTCCCAGTGAGCTTCAAAGGGTGTCGAGAGACTCGAGCCAAAAAGAACTCTCTCACGGGGCTAGCACCTGTTTTTAGGAATCACCGGGGCTTCGTGCGCCGGAATCGCGGTCGATAGGGGACCGCGGATACGACAAAAGGACGAACGACAAACAAGGATGTCAGGGGAGTGGCGAGGGCCATTCCAGTCAAGACCTGATAGGAGGATCGGAAATGAAAAACATCAGCAAGAGCCTCTTCGGACTCCTGTCCGGGATCATCATCGGGGCCATGTGCCTCGGCGATGCCTCCGCCCAGGATGACCGAATGGTAAAGCACGGACAGCCCGGCAGTGTGCTGCTGTATCCGGCTTCTGTGACGTCGGGAATGAAGAGCACGGTGATCACCGTGACGAACACGAACGACGACAACACGTACGTGCCCGGTTCGGACTTCCGCACCGGTGACGTCATCGCTCACTACCTCTACGTGGACGGTGAGAACTGGCGGATCTCGAACCGATACGAGCTCCTGACCGCCGGCGACACCCTCACGATCATCGCGGATCAGCACAACCCCGAGGGCCCGCGCAGTGGATTCCTCATCGTCATCGCGAAGGACCCGGCGACGCTCGAGGCGATCGATTTCGATTACCTCATCGGTAGCGCCTACGTCGTGCATGGCGACCTGAACCTGCTGTGGCAGTACATGGCCTACTCGTTCTGCTCGAACGTCGGCAACGCCGGTCCGACGTCGGACGCCGGCTACCGCTACACGCAGTACGGCGACGGCGGAACCGACGACGGTCTCCTGACCTTCGACGGCGACGAGTACGGGATGTTCCCGCAGACGCTCTACGTCGACAGCTTCTTCGAAGAGAGCGACAAGATCGACAACATGATCGCGATCGCCTCGACGGCGGGTCGCGTCTACGAGAACGAGCTGAACGTGTTCTTCTGGAACAACAACGAGCAGAAGTTCTCCCGCACGAACCGATTCGTGTGCTGGACGGACACCACGCTCGGTGACATCAGCAACATCGCGAAGGATCTCGGAGGCGACGCGGACGAGTTTCTGCGCCAGACCGGCTGGGTCGAGCTGACTCTCGGTCGCGTGCTTGACGGCTCCGGGAACCCGCTTACGCTCGCGGACTTCGGAATTCTGGGTGTCATGTCGCAGGCCATCATCGGTACCGACTTCGCAGCGGGGCACGCGCTCCACTACGCCGGTACCGCGACGGGCGCGACGCTCCCGATGAAGTAAGCGAGTCGCTATACCACTGGCGCTGCAAATAGGTGATCTGACGGGTGCCCGGGTGCGGTGAACGCCGCACCCGGGCAATCCCGACGGTCGCGAGGGCCAGGCGAGGGCGCGAGCGCTCTCGCGAAGCAGCTCGTCGACGATCGGCAAGTCGGCCGCAGGTGTCGGCCGCGCCGAACGTCCGGACAGGAATACGGGACGAAACGCGAGTGGGATCGGCGACACGGTTGCCGGGGTCGACTCGCCAGGAGATTGGATCCGAACGATCAAGGTGTACGCACGACGGGTGGTGTTGAGACAATCAAGCCCCCAGCCGCATGATTGCTTCAGAATGCGTTCTTCGCACGAAGCCTGATCCAACAGGCGACACGCGAGGAAAGCCAGCCGACGTCGCGGCACCTGGGCCATAGATCTGGCCCGGGAGGCGCGAGGTGTTCAAACAGTTTTGGCTATGGATACTGACCGGGAGCCTGGTGCTTCTGGCAGTACCTCGGATGGCAACGGCCCAGCCGGATTGCGATCCGTTGACTCCCCCCTGGGAGGAAGCGGTCCGCATGTCCGAGCTCGAACCGGGAAGCCATCTGATCTTCCCCTTCTACGACGCGCGAGGCGGGGCGGTCACGATCCACACCGTGACCAACCTGAACTACAATCGCGTCCGGGCGGACAACACGTACCTGACGGGCGACGTGCTGTTGCACTACTTCTACGTGAGTGGTGTCGACTGTCTCGTCTTCAATCGGTTCGAGTTCCTGACCCCTGGAGATACTCTGTCCGTCGTCGCGGCCGACCACACCCCCGAGGGTGACTTCGGGTACATGTTCGTCCGTGCCGAGGATCCCGAGACCGGCCTGCAGGTCGATTTCGACTATCTCATCGGGGATCAGATCGTCGTCGATCCGCGCGGCAACTTCGTCTGGACCGTGCCGGCGATGGGATTCCGGGCGCTCACCGACGAGCGCTTCTCCAAGCTCGGTGTCGATCCGGAGCGATCCGGAACGGGACACGCCTTCGTCGATATCGCGGCGAATGACGGCGACGAGGACTTCGCGTCGGACTTCAACGGGTACGAGTACGCGTTCTTCCCGGACCGCCTGCTGATCTCGAGCTTCTTCGAGCAGAACCAGAACGTCGATACCGAGCTGATCCTCATCACGCCGCTCGATCCGCTGGCGAGAGTCACGCTCAACTTCTGGTTCTTCAACAACGAGGAAACCAAGTTCTCCAGGTCCTTCAACTTCTCTTGCTACTGGGCCGGACCCCTTGCCGAGATCTCGAACATCGTCACCAATCTCGAGGGAGATCCGCGCGAGCTGCCGCTTCCGGGGCTCGAGGCCGGATGGGCTCTCATCGACGGTCGCCGTGCCACGCTCGGCGAGCAGATCATCAGCGACGATGCACCCGTGCTCGGGTTCATGATCCAGCTGTTCCGCGCGCCTCGCGGCCAGATCGGCTCCGCGCGCCCGCTCCACCACCAGGGCTTCCAGTGCGGTGACGACCTCTAGAGGTCGCTGATCGCCTTCGTTTCGGCAGCATCCTGTCGGAATTGGGCCCCCTCTCTGCCTTCACCTCTCTCCTCCCGGCCCTGCGGCCCCCCTTTCGGACCCCCTCCTGCGTTAACTTCCTATGAGTTGACAGGATAGGGCACATTCCCTATACTCTTTCGCTTTTTTGATCCACCCGTGCTCGGTACAGCTTCCGAATTGGGCGGAATCTGGCCGGGGAATAACCCATCTGTTTCGCGAAAGGCAGGTTAGGGGAATCATGAGGGCGGCGGAGCGAAATCGATTCAAGAAGCTGCTTCTCGTCAAGAAGGCCGAGCTCGAGGGGAGCGTCTACAAGATGGAGGACGACGTTCTCAAAAGCGACTCGGGCGTGTCGGTCGATCACATGGCCGACGCCGGCTCGGACAGCTTCGAACAGGAGTTCAATCTCGGGCTGATCGCCAACGAGGAAGAGCTGCTTCGCGATATCAACGATGCGCTGGTGCGGATCGAGGACAAGAGCTTCGGCAAGTGCGAGGGCTGCCGCGAGGAGATCTTCACCGAACGGCTGAAGGCCATCCCATGGGCTCGGTACTGCCTCGAGTGCCAGCGCAAGAGCGAAGAGGGCTTGCTGGAATGATCCGTTCGAGGCTGTTCTGGACGGTCGCGGTGCTCGGAGTCGTGCTCGATCTGGTGTCGAAGGTCTGGATCTTTTCGAACCTCGGCGAGTACGAGCGGCAGGCGGTCATCGAGGGGTTCTTCACGCTGGCTCGCGTCGAGAACCGCGGCGGCGTCTGGGGCATCGGGCAGAACCTGACGATCGGCTTTGCGATCGTGCGGTTCGCCGCGCTCTTCGTGATACTCTATCTACTGAAAGCGACCCGAGATCCCTCCCGGGCGTTTCTCGTCGGACTCGGTCTGATCTTCGGGGGAGCCGTCGGCAACCTCTGGGATACCGTCGTTCACGGTCACGTTCGCGACTTTCTCGAGTTCAACCTCGGATTCATGGTGTGGCCGACCTTCAACGTGGCCGATTCGTGTATCACGGTGGGAGCGTTTCTCCTGTTCTTCCATTTCTTCTTCCTCGGGGGTGACGAGGTGGGCGATGGCTCGAAAGAGCACGCCGACATCGATTCGCGGGTACCCGAGGAAACGGGCTCTTGACGAGACGACCGGCGCGGTGACTCGCGGCGCGGGCTCATCTCGCGGCGGGCGGCTGCGGCTCGAGGCGGCGTGTGATGCTTGATGTGGAGCTGGGGCGGATCCGGCTGAGGAACCCGATTCTCACGGCATCGGGTACGTTCGGATTCGGCAAGGAGTTCGAGCCCTTCGTCAACCTCGGCTCCCTGGGCGGAATCGTCACGAAGACCCTCTATCTGGAACGCCGTCGCGGTAATCCGCCTCCTCGGATCGTCGAGCTCCCCGGCGCCGGCGGCATGCTGAACTCCATCGGCCTCGAGAATCCCGGATGCGACGCGTTCGAGCGTCAGATGCTCCCGGGGCTCGTCGAGAAGGGCGTGACGGTCATCGTGAGCTGCGCCGGCGAGCGCCCCGAGGACTTCGCCCGCGTCGCAGAGCGCGTCGACCGGATGGAGGGGATCGCCGCGATCGAGATGAACCTGTCCTGCCCGAACGTCAAGAAGGGCGGGCTCGACCTCGGCACCGACCCCGAGAGGATCCACGCGATCCTCCGTCAGATCACGCAGGCGACGGAGCATCCGATCATCGCGAAGCTCACGCCCAACGTCACCGACATCAAGGCGCTCGCCCAGGCCGCGGTCGACGGGGGGGCGGAAGCGCTCTCGCTCATCAACACGCTGGCGGGCATGGCGATCGATTGGCGCACCCGACGGTCGAAGCTCGGGACGAAGGCGGGGGGGCTCTCGGGCCCTGCGATCAAGCCGGTCGCGCTGCGCATGGTCTACGAGGCGAGCCGCCAGGTCTCGGTTCCCATCATCGGCATCGGCGGGATCACCTGCGCCGAGGACGTGCTCGAGTTCCTCGTCCTGGGCGCCAGCGCCGTGCAGGTCGGGACGGCCAACTTCTATCGCCCGCCGATCGCGGGCGACATCGTCGAGGAGCTCCGCGAGCTGCTGCGCACCGAAGGAATCGATTCCGTCCGGGAGGTCATCGGAACGTTCGTCGAGCCGGATGCGATCGTCCGAGAAGGACAGGGCGCCCGCGCGGAAGCCGCTTCCGACGCGAACGCTCCCGCTTCCGCCGGCTCGGGTCGAGCGATGGGGGGCCGCGACCGATGAGGCTGGCCGAGATCTCGGTTCCGATGCTGCGCGATGCCATCGATCAGTTCCTCGGCGTCGCGTACGAGGGGGCCGATCGCCCCGAAGCCCCGTCCATCGACGACAGCGAATCGATCGAGAGCGCGCTCTCGGGCTACGAGGATTCGTGCGTCGGACGCGAGGCGGCCTCTCGCTGCTACGTGATCCGACTCGGGAGCCGCGAGTACCCGTTCATGAAGCTCGCGCTCCAGGAATACCTGCTCGAAGATCAGTTCTTCTTCATGGTCGATACCCACGATCAGATGGAGCTCAAGCCGGGGATGCCCGACTACGACGCCTGGATCGACCTGAAGCGCCGTAACCGCGAGGTGAAGCTCGCCATCGAAGAGCGTTGGGCCGACGCCGGCCTGCCGACGCTGGCCGATCTGAAGCGGATCTCGGCGGAGGTCTCGGTGGGCGATCCCGTCGAGCCCTCACGCAAGATCCTGATCGTGGACGACGAGGAACCGCTGGCCGACTCCCTCGGGCTTCTACTGGAGCGGAAGGGCTACAGCGTGGCGACGTCCTACGACGGAAGGGCGGCGCTCGAGCGGCTGGAGGCCTACAAGCCGGACCTGATCGTGATGGACTACGAGATGCCGCGCCTCAACGGGATCGAGTTGTGCGGACTGCTTCGCAAGAGCGAGGAAACGGTCGATATACCTGTGTTGCTGGCCACGGCGAGCACCGTCGACCTTCAAGAGGTGATGAAGCTCGCCAACGGGTTTCTCGTGAAGCCCTACCAGAAAGAGATCCTGTTCGACTGTATTCACCACCTGATGCCGTAGGACCGGGCGTCGGGATTTCATCCGAGAACACCAAGGACATCTGAGCGCCATGATTCTCCTCTTCAATAAAGGCCTCGAGAAGGTCATGAAGAAGGTCTTCGGCTCGGCCGATGAGCGCCTTCTGAAATCGACGTTCTTCCCGAACGTGGAGCGCATCAACGCGATGGAAGGCGAGTTCAACTCGCTGACGGACGCGGAGCTGCGCGGCAAGACAGCCGAGTTCCGTGAGCGGCTCTCGAACGGCGAGTCGCTCGACAAGCTGCTTCCCGAAGCCTTCGCGGCCTGTCGCGAGGCGTCTCGCCGAACGCTCGGCATGCGCCACTTCGATGTCCAGCTCATCGGGGGGCAGGTGCTCCATCAGGGCAAGATCGCCGAGATGGTGACGGGTGAGGGAAAGACCCTCGTGGCGACGCTCGCGGCCTACCTGAACGCCATCCCGCAGACCGGCGTGCACGTCGTCACCGCGAACGACTACCTCGCCAAGCGTGACCGCGACTGGATGGCGCCGGTGTA
>CAZQZX010000212.1:0-12328 GCA_964597885.1 uncultured Planctomycetota bacterium | reverse complement strand
CGCTGCGCCGCGCGAGCCGGATCGAGCGCCCGGCGAGCGGTCCGATCACCGGACGCCCCTGCAGGGTGTTCCAGAGCGACTGGGTCTTTCGGTCGTACATCAGCTTGTCGGACCGGTAGAGGAAGCCGCTGGTGCCGAGCTCGTATCGCGTGCCTTCGTGAGTGGATTCGTACAGAATCACGGCGCCGCAGAGCGTTCAGTAGACGCCCGTGACCTCGACGCCGCCGACCTTGTCCGTGAACATCTCGTGCCAGGCGAGGATCCGCTTCGGGTACGCACGCACGTCGCCTTCGATCTCGATCCCGAACACGACGTCGGTCTCGGCGAGGTACGTCGCCTCGCTCACGTCGATCATCTCCGGCCGGCGGAGCGGCGGGATGCCGTCCTGTACTACGCCGCCCCAGCGAACCTCATCGAGACGAACCTCGGTCTTGCGCTTCGAGTCGAAGTACTTCTCGAAGCGCGGGTCGATGCGCCGATAGATCACGGCCTTGATGTCCGCGTATCGGGGATGCGGCTCGATCTTCTGCTTCCAGATCCAGTCGAACCAGTCCGAGATGCTGCCGCCGATCGTGGTGCCGATCTTCCTCTCCATGAGGTCGATGATCGCGTAGCGATCGGGGTGTGAGGACACGCGAAGCACCTCGACGAGCATGGGGACGTAGCCGGGGTGCCAGTGCCGATCGAGATCCGCGAGCGCGCGGTCGAGGAGCCCGTCGCCCTGGCGCGCGCGCAGGAGCGAATCGATGGTCGCCGCGAGGTCGTGCTCCTCGGCGTGCACCGTGGGGGCGCTGCCGAGCGTGAGGGCGAGCAGGATCACGGAAAGCTTGGATCGCATGGATCGAACTCCTGGGCCGGACGATTCGTCGAAAGCGCGAACGCCAACGGACGAGGCGCCGATTCATTCACCGCTCGGAAGCAGAAACTATCATGATGCCTTCGATGACGTCGTTTCATGGAGGAGGCTCCAATGATCGGTTCGAGAATGTCGAAGGGTGTGCGGATCCTTGGTGGCATCGGGGCGCTCGTGGTCCTGGGTGTCGCGTGCGCATTGCCGGGAACCCGGGATGGAAACGGCTCGTCGGCGGACGTGGCCGAGGTCGCCGCGATCCTCAGCGGGCGCTTCTCGAGCGCGGCCCAGGCCGAAGCCGATCCGGAGTACTTCGCGATCCGCCTGACCCATGTGCCGATCTGGCTCGATCGTGAAGACGGTCCGTGGCTCTACGTGGAGCAGGCGGCGGAGAGCTCCCTTGACCGACCCTATCGGCAGCGCGTCTATCATCTCGTCGCGGTGGACGGGGGCGTTCGGAGCGACGTGTACATGCTCCCCGGCGACGTGACGGAGTTCGTCGGCGCCGACGCGGCCGCGTTCGCGCACCTCGGTCCGGATTCGCTCGAGCTCCGGGACGGATGTGCGATCCATCTCAGCCGGACCTCGGCCGACCACTACGCGGGCGCGACGCGCGGGCAGGGTTGCACGTCCACGCTTCGCGGCGCGTCGTACGCGACGAGCGAGGTCGATCTGCGGACCGAGTCGCTCCGCACCTGGGACCGAGGGTTCGACGCCGGGGGCGAGCAGGTCTGGGGCGCGGTGAAGGGGCCGTACGAGTTCCTTCGAACCGACTCATGAGCGAAGAGCTCGACGCCCTGATCCTCGATCTTCTCGGCACGCTGGCGGCCGGCCCGAGACCGTACGACGAGTTCCTCGACGCCTGGCGAACCTCCTGCCCGCGTCTCCCCGTCTGGGAAGAGGCCAACGACCGGGGCTTCGTCCGTCGCGGGCACCTCGAGGGGCAGCCGGCGACCGTCGCGATCACACCGGAAGGGCTCGACTTCCTTCGGCGGCATCGAGAAAGCTCGAATTCTTCTCGAAAACCTTGATCCCGTCTCGGCCTCCTTTCCGCTAGTCCTTTCGGATGGATCGTCGCGATCGAGCGGCGGTCGCTACGGACGGTATTCGGAAGGAGACGTGTCATGCTGACCTCGAAGTCCCTGTATCCGCTCACGACGATTGTCTGTGCGGTCCTCGCCTCGCTGGCGGTCGCGACGACTCAGCGACTGCCTCCATCGCGTCCCGCGACTCAGAGCCTGCTCGCCACGGGAGCCATCACGGTCGATTCGCTCCAGGGCAGCATCGTGATCCGGATCAAAGATCGTGGCCTCGTGACGCTGCCGTCCTCGGGCGGCTTCGAGCTGAAGGGCGACGACGACCGTCGGTACGCGATCAAGATGGACTCGGCCGGGAACATCGTTCTCGACGGAAGGACCGTGACGATCAAGTCGGATCGGGAGATGACGCTGCGTTCGACGCGGGCGATGCTGCTCGACGGGCGTCAGGATCTGACGATGAAGGGAGCCATGCGCACTCGCATTGAGGGAGGTGTCAGCGCATCGATGAAGACTGGCGGAAGCCGATTCGAGGCGACGCCGGCTGAGGCCAAGGTGCTCGCGGAGTTGGTCAAGCTGAACTAGCCGCAGCGTTCGGGAAGAACGAAAGGAGTGACGCCATGTCGGATGGATTCCGTCTTCGCACCCGCGTGCTCGCGCTCGGTGGCCTCGCACTCGCTCTGGTCGCGATCCAGGGGGGGCGTATTGCGCTGGCGAGCAAGCCGGCGGCGCGCATGGGGGACTACCAGACCTGCCCGGCGATCCGGCCTCCGAGCATTCCCCACGTGGGCGGTCACGTCCTGAAGGGCGCCTATACCGTGCTGATCGGCGGAAAGCCGGCCGCGCGTTTGAGCGACTCCTGTTCATGCGCGGGGCCGCCTTCGGCGATCACGACCGGGTCGGCGACGGTGCTGATCGAGGGGATGCCGGCAGCCCGCATGGGCGATCGCACGTCGCACGGTGGGCAGATCGTCGGCGGGCTCGCGACGGTCCTGATCGGACCGTAGACGTTCGAGCGACCTCGGAGGCTACTTCGAGGTCGCGTCCGCTCGCCGGATCGAAAGCACCGGATCGGGCATGAGCGTCACCGGGCGAACCTGGTCGTCGACGACGATGCGGAAGCGATCGAATCCGCCGGCATCGCGACCTCGCCAGCGCCGGTCGAGTGCCGGCTGGGTGAGGATCACCGAGTAACTGCCGTCAGCATTCTCGACGACCGGTCCGATCGAGGTCCGGCGGTCGCTGCCCGGCGCGTGCTCGACGCTCACGGAAGCGATGTTGGCGTGGTTGCGACGGCCCTGCCAGTCGCGAAGGTCGATCTTCATCGTCGTCGTCCCGGCGCGTCCCGGCGGAAGCGTCGGCCGCGAGAACGAGACGCGCGACCGCACCGCGTCGGGCCTGCCGATCAGCTCCGTTCGCCACAGGACGAAGCTCTCCTCGAGGACGTCGACCGGGTCGGGGGCGTCATCGCCGAGGAAGGCCGCGTTCAGGTCCATGAAGTAGTCGCCGTCGGCGCAGCCTCGCCGGTCGCAGTTGTCGTCGTCGGTGTCTCCGATGCGGCCGATGATCATGCAGCCGACATGCCCCGACTTCCCGAGAGCCTGTCCGGGCGGCGGAGGACAGCCGCAGCCCGTCGGATTCGAGACGTTGCACGAGCAGCGCCCGTCCCCGCCGGTGTCGCGTGCCGCTCGATGCGCCGCCATCATCTTCTCGGCAAGGTCGCCTTCGGTCTCGATGATGGCCTCCTCGATCGCGGGGACGACGCAGCTTCCGGCGAGAACGTTTCCCTGCACCGCGTAGACGAAGTCGCCGAACTGACCCTCTACCGATCCGCGCCAGATGCCGGCCTGCGGTCCGCTGTACGTCGCGGAGCGGCCCTGCGTGTCCACGATGCCGAACTGCCGCGTCGTGTGTCCGGCGAATCCGGCGAGCTCGCCGAGGATGTCGGTAGGCGCTGATCCCGCACCGAGCCCGTCGAAGATCGTCCGGCGAAGGTCGCCCGTCGTGTCGAGCGCCGACTGGGAGCAACCCGCTCCCTTCCCGACGACCACGACCGGCACCCATTGCTTGAGGTCGATCAGGCGCAGGCAGGTGACCGTCCCGACCCCGACTTCACCGGTCTTCGTGTTCGCGATGGCGAACGACCACGTAGCGAGGGCGGGAGCCGTTCCGAGGACGGCGACAAGGCACAGCGCGAGGAGGAATCGCAGACGAATTGTTCGCATGGGAGGCATCCTTCTTTCGGGGATGCCGAGAGCGTAGCAGATCCGGGCGCTCCGCTACCGGCCCACGCGGATCTCCTTCGTGGCGTTGATATGGTCGTAGTGCTCCAGAAGGTGCGGACGCAGGCGCCTCAGGAAGGCGAGCATCGATCGATTCTCCGGGTGGACGCGAAACTCGATCAGCGTGTCCGGCGCCCGTTCGATGGCGAGATGCATCGACTGCGCGAGGAGAGCCAGTCCGTGACCGCGCACCAGCGGCTCGCGACTGACGAAGAATCGGGCCACGCGCAAACGCCGATCGTCGATGCGGTGATTGACGATCCATCCGACGACCTCATCCGCGAAGCGAAGGCCGAAGCTCGTCGGGGCGTCGATCCAGTCTTCACGCAGGAACGGGTCGAGCGCTTCGGGGAACCAGCCGTTCTGCCGGCGACGCTCGATCCAGTCGCGGTCGGCGTCGGTCAGGTCGCTCCAGGGGAACGCCGTGAGCCACGGGGGAAGGCTTGTCCGGCGAAGCCAGCGCGATTGCAGTCCGTCGGCGTTGCCGACCGCGACGACGTAGGACCGCTCGGTGTCCCATCCCTCGGCGGCGAGCCAGGCATCGAGCGCCGTTTCCCCCGAGCGTGGATAGCCGAGGACGAGCGAGCGACATCCTCGCTCGGCGAGCTCGGCTTCCAGTCCTTCGAGGAGCGTGGTCGCGACCCCTTGCCGTCGATGCTCGGGCCGGACGTACAACCACAGCACGTGTCCCGCATCGTCTTCGGCGTCGCGCACACCGATGGCCGCGCCGATCGGGTTCCAGAGCTCCGAGACCGCGAGGCACACCGCCGACCTCCGGATGTCGTTCGACGGGTCGCGAAGCTCGGCGGGGATTATCCCGCGATACGCGTCTATCGCTTCCCAGGGAACGATCTCCAGAGGTCGCTTCGTCTTCATCTCGCTTCCTACTTCGAGTCCTTCTTGTGGTTCTTGGTGTTGTTGTTGTTCTGCTTCCAGTTGACGAGCGTGCCCATCTGGACGCCACCGGCAACCGTCTCGAGCTCCGAGACGCTGAGCTCTTCGGACTGCGGCAGGACGAGGTAGACCGTGTCGCTCGTCTCCTCGACAACCTCGAACCGGATACCCTCGGCGAGATCGACGCCGTAGTGATCGGCGATCGTGCCGCGCGGATCCTCGATGAGCTTGGCACGGAACTCCGCGTTGACCATGGCCTTGTCGCGCAGCTCGGCTTCGTACTCGTGTCGGTTCTTCATGGGTCGCTCCTTCTTCGCTGGTATCGATCCGTGGACCTGCCGAGCGCGCGGTACGGGCCGTTGCCTCGCTCGCGCTCTGCTCTCGTCCCTGTTGCCGGAATCACGCGAGGCGTGCAGGGAGAGGGCGGAAATTTCGGGAGTTTTTTTCCTACAATCGGACGCGAACCCGTATCCGGAACCTCGATGACCCGACCCCATGCCGTAACCGAGCTGCTCTCGCGAGTCGACGCGGGCGATGACGACGCCCGAGGACTCTTGCTGGAGGCGATCTACGACGAGCTGCGCTCGCTGGCGCGGGGAATCCTCCGGCGCAGCCCGGGCAACGAGACGCTGCAGCCGACCGTCCTGGCTCACGACGCCTACATGCGGCTCGTGGGCAAGGAGGACGCGGCCGGCGGGTTCACGGGGCGCCGACACTTCTTCTCGGTCGCGGCTCGCGCCATGCGGCAGCTCGTCACCGATCACTCCAGGCGTCGACTTGCCGCCAAGAGGGGCGGCGGCAAGGACGATTGGAATCGGGTGACGCTGAGCGGGGCGGTCGCACCGGAGGGCGTCCGCGATGCCGATGTCGTCGCCCTCGATGAAGCCCTCGAGCGGCTCGAGAAGCTGGACGAGCGGCAGGCACGTCTCGTGGAGCTGCGCTTCTTCGGCGGGCTCACGATCGAGGAAACGGCAGCCGAGCTCGGCATGTCGGCGACGACGGTCAAGGATCTCTGGCGAGGCGCGCGAGCGTGGCTCCGGCGAGAGCTCGCGGACTAGCGGAATTCATCCGCTCACGGTCGACCGCCGATCACGGATCGATCCGATCGCGATACTCCTGCGCGCGCTCGGTGTCGCCCTTGGCTTCCAGGAAATCGGCGGCGCGCTGCTGGGCGAGGCGTACCGTCTTCGGCTGTTTCCGACGATGCCGCTGGATGCGGTCGGCGCTCTCGATCAGCAGGGCCTCGGCTTCCTCCGTCCGTCCCGCAGCGGCGAGGCTCGTTCCCCATTTGCTCTCGAGGTCGAGCAACCGGACGTCGTGGCTCGGCATGAACTCGCGGCAGATCTCGATGGCCTCGGCGAGAAAGGGCTCGGCTTCTGCCGCTCGGTCCGCACTGACGAGGGCCGTGCCGAGGAGCGAGAGGCCCCACGAGTAGTCGCTGCGGCGGTCCGGGAGCTGCTTCTTCACCAAATCCACGTAGGCGAACAGAAGCGGGCAGGCCTCTGCGTGACGGTCGAGGCTCATCAGGTAGTTGGCGATCGTCTGCTGCAGGTTCTCCAGGTTGGAGGTTTCGTCGCCGAGGATCCTCTCGAAGCCGGCCAGTGCTTCGTAGAAGAGCCGCAGCGCTTCTTCGTGGTTCTCGAGCTCGCGTTCGAGCCAGGCGAGGTTCGATGTCGCGCGTACCGTGTCGAGATGCATGGGGCCGTGGAAGCGTTTTCCGATCTCGACGGCTCGCCGGTAGAGAGCTCGAGCTTCCTCGCGCTCCCGGCGACCGAAGTGCAGGACGAATGCCAGCGAGTTCAGGATCTTCGGCGTGGCCGGGTGCGACTCGCCGAGGTGCAAGAGGGCGAGCTCACGCGCGTGGCGGAGCTCGGTCTCGGCCTCGTCGAGTCGATTCAGAGCGCGAAGAACGTTCCCGCGGTTGCTGATGCTGAGAATCGTCATCGCGTGCTCCTCGCCGAGCGTGCGCGTGGAGATGGCGATCGACTCGCGGTATTCCTTCTCTGCGCCTTCGAGGTCTCCGGACTGTTCGAGGATCGCGCCGAGCTCGTTCTTCGCCTTGCTCGTGTAGGGGCTTTCTTCGCCGAAGTGCTCCTTGCGGATCGCGAGGCTCTTGCGACTGACGTCGAGGGCCGCGTCGGTATCCTTGAGCTCGTAGTGAAGGGCGAGCATCTCATCGTGGCATCGGGCCACGTCCGGGTGATCGGGGCCGACGAGCGCGACCGTCATCGCGAGCGCCGAATCGAAGTGAGAGCGGGCGTCGTCGAAGCGCGCGTCGCCGAGCGCGATCTTCCCGAGCTGGAGATGGGCGGCGGCGACGTCCGGATGCGATTCGCCGTGCTGCGCGCGGAGTGCGGTCATCGTGTCGCGCGCGATCGGCTCGGCTTCCTCGAAACGCCCGAGAGACGTGAGGACGCTGCACTTTCCGCGGAGGCACAGCAGGCGAGCGAGCTCGCGCTCGAGCGCGACGTTGGCACGATCCTCGGGCGCGAGATCGGTGTCGACCGGAAGGGATTCGAGCTCGTCGAGCTTCGCGAGCGCGCGGTCGAACTGCTCGAGCGACTCTTCGTTGCGCCCGAGTCCGAGGAAGCTCTCGGCGAGGGTGCGCGAGAGCTCGGCGGCGATCTCGGGCTCGTCGTCGAAGATCGTGTCGACCTTCGACGCGGCATCGGCGAGCACGCTGGCCACGAGCACGTCGCGACCTTCTTCGTTCCACGGATCCGGGGCCTTCACGATCGCGTTCAGGATGAAGTCGTTGATCGCTCCGGCCTTCGCGGCTTCTTTCTCGACTCGATCGCGCTGCCGCCTCTCGGCAGCGCCGGCGTCCTCGGCGAGGATGCGCAGGTTCTCGGACTCGAAGTACAGCACGAGGCTCACGACCAGGCCGGCGGCGAGAGCGAGGAACGCGATGGAGACTCCGGAGACGAGCGCGCGGTTGCGCTTCGCGAACTTGCGGAGCTGATAGAGCGTGCTCGGCGGCCGCGCCACGATCGGCTCGTCGCTCAGGTAGCGCCGGATGTCGGCGACGAGCTCGGCCGCGGATCCGTATCGGTGGGCGGGGTCTTTCTCGAGCGCCTTCATGGCGATCGTCTCGACCTCGCCGCGCAGCGTGCGGTGGATCGACCCGAGCCGCGTCGGTTCGTCCTCGCGGATGCGGCGCAGCGCCTCGTGGAGCGGCATGCCGCCGACCTCGTAGGGAAGGCGCTCGGAAAGCAGCTCGTGGAGCAGCACCCCGAGCGAGTACACGTCCGAGCGGACGTCGACGGCCGTCGGATCGCCGGAGGCCTGCTCCGGGCTCATGTAGGCGACCGTTCCAAGCACCTGGCCGGGCGTCGTGACGAGGGTGGCGGTCTCGACATCGGCGTCGGTGGCGCGGGCGATCCCGAAGTCGAGGATACGAGGCGCCCCCGAGCTGTCGACCAGGATGTTCTGCGGTTTCAGGTCGCGATGGATCACGCAGTTGCGATGCGCGTGCTCGACGGCATCGCCCACGCGGGCGATCAGCTCGAGCCGGTCGCGGGTGGACAGATCCTGACCCTGCGCGTACTCGTCGAGGGGAACGCCGTCGACGAGCTCCATCGCGAGGTAGGGTTGCTCCCCGAGGGTGCCGCTCTCGGTCCGGACCTCGGCGACCCCCGCTTCGTAGACGTGCGCGATCCCCGGGTGTCGCAGCCGCGCGAGGACCCGAGCCTCGTGCTCGAATCGTCGCAGAATCTCCTTGCTCGCCACGCCGGGCCGCAGGATCTTGATCGCTACCCGTCGCTCCGGGCTCTCCTGGATGGCGGAGTAGACGCTGCCGAGGCCGCCGCTACCGAGCAGGGCCTCGATCCGGTACGAACCGATGCGAACGGGCGTCGGGCCGCTCGATTCGGCCATCGGGAGAACGGAGTCGTTCTCGCCGCCGGTGGTGTCGCCCCGATCGTGCTCGAGGAGCGAGAGGATCTCGTCGCGGAGCTCGGTGTCTCCACCGCAGGATTCTTCGATGTAATTCCGGCGCTCGCTCTCGGGCTGCTTGCAGGCTTCCGCAAAGAGCTTCATCACGCGCTGATGTCGGCTTTCCATGCGGCCATTCAACTGCCGACCGATCCCGCTGTCAACGCGGGTGTCCGGAGGATGGCGGGTGAATTCCTCCGGGATGACGCGGTACAATCCGGATTCGACTTCGAATGTCCGAATCCGTTCATCTCAGACGGGAGGAAGCCTCATGAGTCAGGAATCACGTCTACCGACCGCCGAAGAGGTCCGTCGCTTCAATCGGGCCCTCTGGGTGCCGGTCTGGTTCACCGCGTTTCTGTGCCTGATCGCGCTGGGCGCGTCGATCCTTTCCGGCGGGGGAGCGGCGTCCCCGGCGTTCTACTGTTTCCTGCCGATGGCTTTCTTCTTCTCGGCCTCCGTGCATCGGGGCCTCTCGGAGAGGATCGCGCGCCTCGAGGCGCGACTGGGTGAGGCTTCGGAGGCAGCGGCGGGCTGAGACCGCCTTCTGGAGGGGAACGATGCTCGAGCGATTCCTGGGATGCGCCCTGGCGATGCTGCTGATCTGCGGCGTCGCTGTTTCTTGTGGGAAGAACGGCGGACGGTCCGACGGTCCGGCGACCGGAACCGTCGCCGGAGGTGCGGCCCTCCACCTTGCGGCCGAGATGGGCGAGGCCGACATCGACTGCGCCCCCGCACCCGATTCGGCGAGGCAGACCCGGGCGTGGGATTTCGCCGAGCCGCAACCGCGGTGGACGCCTCTCCAGGGCAGCGATCGATCGTTCTTGCTGACCGCGGCCCTCGAACAGCGGGACGACGCGCTTCGCATTTCCACTCCGAGCTCGTCGACGAATCTACGCGCGTGCGGTATCCGCGCGGATCTCGGGGGGCTCGATGCGTCCGACTGGGAAACGCTGATCGTACGAGCCCGAACGAGGGATCGCTTCGCCGGCGTGACGGTGGCCTGCAATCTGGACCGTCGCGACTCGATGCCGGATCCGTTCTTCTTCTTCAGCGCGACCGGTGGGGCGGCCCCGGTCTTCAACGACGGGTCGGTCCAGAGCTACGCGATCGCGCTGCATCAACACGGGCGCAAGAAGTCGAAGAAGCTCGAGGACGTGGCGATCGTGTTCGCGGCGCATGCGGAGGTGAGCATCGACATCCTCTCCGTCACGCTGGTTCCGCGCGGGGCGTCGTTCCTCGAGCGGGCGGGGGTGCGGAACGTGTCGAGGGATGGCATGGTCCGGCACTCGGTCTTCGCCCATACGCCGGCGACGCTTCGATTCCCGGTCGAGCTCACCGAAGGCGCGCGGCTCGATCTGGGCCTGACCGCGACGCCGGGGGAGACGATCGACTACACGGTCGCGGCCGAGAAGGACGGCAAGCGTACGGTGCTCCTCGAGAAGACGGTGAAGGGCGATGCGCCGTGGAGCCAGGCGGGCGTCGACCTCTCCGGAATCGGGGACGGCGAAGGAGAGATCGTCCTCGAGGCGGCGAGCGATCGTCAGGGGGCCGTGGCGATCTGGGGAGCCCCGATCCTGACCGGCGCGAGTGACGTCGAGCGACCGAACATCATCTTCTACGTGATCGACGGCGGCGATGCCGACCTGATGAGCCTGTACGAGTACGAGCGTCCCACCACGCCGTTCCTCGAGGAGCTGGCCGAGGAAGCCGTCGTCTTCACGCGGGCCTACTCGAATGCCACCTGGACGCAGCCGTCGACCGCGTCGTTCATGACGTCGCTGCATCACAGCGTGCTCGGGGGCCTCCGCCGCGGAGTCCATTCCACCGCGATCCCGAAGGAAGCGGTGACCATGGCCGATCACTTCCGTGCGGGAGGCTATCGGACCGCGTCCTTCACGTCGAACCCGAACGCGGGCCGCATCATCGGAATGGACCAGGGCGTCGACGTGATGCGCGATCTCCAGACGAAGCACCACTCGACATCGTCGATCGATCTTCACGAGATGTTCTTCGACTTCCGCAGGGATTACCCGGGCGCTCCGTACTGGGCGCACTTCCAGACGACCGACGTCCACGAGCCGAACGAGCCCGAGAAGCCCTTCGCCGGTCGGTGGGTGAGCGAGAAGGAGCGCAAGCAGCTCGGCGAGTGGGAATCGAAGATCTGGCGTACGGCCGGCGGGGCTTTCGGAACGACGAGCGTTGCGGGCTTCTACGATCTCGCGCTCGAGCAGGCGGAGATTGATCGCAAGGCGTACTTCGGGACACGACGCGGCCTCTACGACGAGACGATGGCGCACCAGGACCACGCGCTCGAGGAGCTCGTCGCGCGCCTCAAGGAACGGGGCGAGTGGGAGAACACGCTGCTCGTCCTCGGGTCGGACCACGGCCATCCGGCGGGAACGTTCGCGCGCTTCGGACGCGGCGAGCTCGATCCGCAGCCCGAGCCGTGGCAGGGGGCGCTCTTCGATGCGTATGCGACGCGGGTGCCGCTCGTGTTCGTGTGGCCCGGGAAGATCGAGGGCGGGCGACGCGTCGAGACGCCGGTGTCGATGATCGATGTGCTCCCCACGCTTCTCGACCTGGCGGGGCTTCCGGCTCCGGACGTCCTGCAGGGACACTCGCTCGCGCCGATCCTCCGCGGTGAGACGCTCGAAGCGCCGCCCGTCATCCTCGACGAGTTCCGCGTCGACGAACGCACCGGTGAGTGGATCGGCAATCTCGAGATCATCGATGGACGCTGGGGTGCCTCGCTCGAGATCGGTCCCGTGCCCGAAGGCGGGGATGCTTCCCGCGGTCGGCATACGGTTCCGGCCGGAGGACGCTGGGGCGCGGTGCACCCGTACTTCGCCGACGTTCCGCGGCTCTTGCTGTACGACCTCGAGAAGGATCCGTTCGCGACGCGCGCCGTCAACGAGGAGCATCCGGAGCTCGTCACCCGCTACACCCGGTTGCTGGAAGAGCAGTGGAGGGCGCACCAGGCTCTCGGGAGTCGCTTCGGTGACGCCGAGGTCACGCCGCTGACGCAGGAACAGCTCGAGCAGCTGCGCAACCTCGGCTACATCCGGTAGCGTCGCGTCGGATCAGATTCCCTGCTTGCCGGAAGCCGGGGACGCGTAGCCTGCGCGCGACAGCTAGCGGCCGGCGAGCCCGGGGTGATCCGCCTCGAGGCGCGTGGCGCGGAAGACACCGTACTCGAGTCCTCCGCGTCCGCCCGGCCCGCGGCCGCGTCCTCGACCGCCGCGCTCGCCGCGTCCACGACCTCGCCGATCGTCGCGCCCTTCTCGATCCCCGCGTGCGCCGCGATCCCCGCGTGCGCCGCGATCCCCGCG
>CAZQZX010000211.1:0-12369 GCA_964597885.1 uncultured Planctomycetota bacterium | reverse complement strand
CCTGCGGACGCGGCGGCCGAGCCGTCGGAGGCTTCCGGCGCGCCGCCGGTTGCCGTGGCCGAGGCGGACCGTCCGCCCGCGCCCGAGGCCGCCGAGGCCGGGGAGGACGAGGCGGCTCCATCGGAGACTACCGAGGGCGAGGGCGGCGAATCCCTCGTCGACCTCAGCCTGACGCAGGTCCGGGAGCAGTGGGACGACCTGCTCGCGGCCGTTCGCCGACTCGGAAAACCGTCGATCTCCGCGTTCTTGCGCGGCGGCCAGGTGACGGCGGCCGGGCAGGGGGCCATCACCCTCACGTTCCCGGCGGCCAAGCGCTTCGTTTCGAAACAGTTCGACCTTCCCGATACGCGGAAGGTTCTCGATGCCGCGACCGAGGAGATCTTCGGCGCGAGTGTTCGCATGGTTCCGCGATTCCCGAGCGGAGGCGAGGAGCCGGCGAAGGAAGAAGAATCAGTACGGAATCGGGCCCCGCGGGGTCCGCTCGATCCCTCCGTCAAGCACGTCATGGATCTGTTCGACGGCCGGATCGTGGGAAGAGAGGAATGACGAGATGACCGGCGGGATGGACAACATCGGCGACCTGATGAAGCAGGCGCAGAAAATGCAGCGCGACATCGGCAAGGTGCAGGAGGAGCTCCGCGAGCGGATCGTCGAGGGCACGGCCGGTGGCGAGATGGTCAAGGTGCTGGTCAACGGCGCCGGCGAAGTCGTGGCGGTGAAGCTCTCGCCGGAGGTCGTCGATCCCGACGACACCGAGATGCTCGAGGACCTGATCCTCGCGGCCGCCAACCAGGGAATCAAGAAGGGCAAGGAGCTCGCTCAGAACGAAATGGGCAAGGTCACAGGCGGTCTGAACCTGCCCGGCATGTTCTGAGAAACGACGCCGTTCCCTGACACGAGACTTGCGGTATCCCCCGAGTGAAAGGGCGGGGCGCTTCGCGTGCCCGCCCCTTCCTCGTTCCCTTCCACACCCCACGCCTTCCCGATTCTCCGCGGATCTGTTCAAGTTCCGAGAGCCGTGCGCCCGAAGTACGTGCGGGCCAGATTATTGGCATTGCAAAAAAAAACGAAGGTGATATACTTCACCGTGGGTCTGGTGAATTCGCCGGAACCTTAAGTGGCGAGGGGTTTTACGTTATGGCGTGGGCGCTCGAGTCTCTGGATCGCCTCCGGGCTGAACTGCAGAAGATGCCCGGTATTGGCACGAAAAGCGCTGAACGCCTCGCTTACTACCTTTTGCGGGCCGCCGAGAGCGAAGCGCTCGCCCTCTCCGACGCCATCCGCGACGTCAAGAGTCGCATCCGCCAGTGTTCGCGCTGCTTCAACATCACCGAGGCCGATCCCTGTGTGATCTGCGCCTCGGCGACTCGTGACACGACGCTCCTCTGCGTCGTCGAGCAGCCGAAGGACCTCATGTCCCTCGAAGAGACCGGCGAGTTCAACGGCGTCTACCACGTGCTCCAGGGGCGAATCGCGCCTCTGGACGGCGTCGATCCCGACCAGCTCACGATCCGTGCGCTGCTCGACAGGATCCGCAACGAAGGAATCCAGGAAGTCATCCTCGCGACCAATCCGGACCTCGAGGGTGACGGTACCGCGCTGTTTATTGCCGAGCGGCTGAAGGGTCTGCCGGTTCGGGTGACGCGGATCGCGAAGGGGATCCCGTCGGGCAGCAATATCGAATTCGTCGGTAAATCAATCCTGCGGGACGCCCTATCTGGTCGACGAGTCCTGGACGAGGACGCGTCGGCGGAGGGGGCTCCGGGAGGCGCATGGGAACCGACGGGTCAGGAAGGGACTGCAGGAAACACGGGGAAAGAAGGGCTCGAGAACGACCCCGAGCGGCGGGGCGCGGACACGCTATCGACCTGAAAGATCGGGAGCCCGACTCCCGGCAGGATCAGAAGCAATGAAACTAGAGCTCTCCGTTAACCAGCGCATGGAACAGCGGCTGGCCCCGCAGATCATCCAGTCCATCGAGATTCTGCAGCTTCCCGCGATGGACCTGCAGGAGCTGATCCAAAAGGAACTGGCCGAGAACGAGGCTCTCGAAGAGCTGTCCGATGCGCCGTCCCCGTCCGAAAGCGACGCCATGCAGCAGGTCGCCGAGGAGGGACGCGAGGGCGAGGTCCCGAACGAGGCTGCCGACACCGACGGCCGCGAGCTCGAGTTCGACAAGCTCGAACGGCTCGACGTCTGGGACGAACAGTACGGCCCGCGCACGCGCCGCGTGCAGGACTCCGAGAAGGACAAGAAGCTCGAGGCGATGCAGAACACGGCATCGCGCTCCGAGAGCCTTCAGGATCACATCTCGGCGCAGTTCAAGCTGATCGAGACCGACGAGCTCGTGAAGCGCGTCGGCGACGAGATCATCTACAACATCAACGCGAACGGCTATCTGCAGTACGGCCTTCGCGAGATCCTCGAGGCGTCCGAGAACCTCGACGACATCGAGGGGATCGACGAGCTCGACGACGAAGAGACGGGCGGCGGTCCGGCGATGCAGCTCGCGGAGCGTGCTCTCGCGCTGATCCAGGGCCTCGAGCCGCGCGGTGTGGGGGCGCGAGACGTCCGCGAGTGCCTGCTCCTGCAGCTCGACCCCAAGGACATCCGCTACCACCTGAAGAAGCGCCTCCTCGAGCATCACCTCGAGGACATCCAGAAGAACAAGATCCCGAAGATCGCCAAGGAGACCGGCGAGGACATCGACACCATCAATGACATGGTGCACGCGATCGCCCGCCTCGATCTCAACCCGGGCTCGATCTTCTCGAGCGACCTGCCGCACTACATCCACCCGGACGTGATCGTCGACTACGTCGACGGCCGCTACGAGGTGCGCCTCGAGGACGGCTACTCGCCCAATCTCCGAGTGAGCCCGTCGTACCGACAGATGTACGACAACCGCGACGTGAACGGGAAGGTTCGCGAGTACCTCAAGAAGAAGATGGACTCGGCCAAGTGGCTCATCGAGTCCATCCAGCAGCGACAGAGCACGCTCCACAAGGTGGCGTGCGAGATCGTGAAGTACCAGACCGACTTCTTCGACTTCGGTGTCCATCACTTGAAGCCGCTGAAGATGGAGAAGATCGCCGATACGGTGGGCATCCACGTCTCGACGGTCAGCCGCGCGATCTCCGACAAGTACCTGCAGTGTCACCGAGGCATCTTCCCGATGAAGTTCTTCTTCTCGGGCGCGACCGAGAGCGCTTCCGGGGCGGCCGAGTCCCGCGTCAGCGTGAAGACGCGCGTCCAGGAAATCATCGACGAGGAAGACAAGAAGCACCCGCTGTCGGACGAGGACATCGCCGATATCCTCAACAAGAAGCACGGCCTCGAGATCGCCCGACGAACGGTGACGAAGTACCGCAAGGCGCTCTCCATCCCGTCGTCGCGGCAGCGCCGGGAGTACTGATCCCGACGGTCGACCCGTGAGCCGGAGCCCCCGCGATACGCCAGGTTCGGAGCAGGAAGAGGCATCCGGTCAGGATCCCGGCGCGAGCGGGCCGCCGGTGCGGACCTGGAAGTGCACCCTCGAGTACGACGGCTCCCGGTACTTCGGCTGGCAGCGGCAGCCGGCGGGGCGTCCGACGGTCCAGGAGGAGCTCGAGAAGGCCGCCAGCCAGCTCGCCAACGAGCCGATCGCGGTGGCCGGATCGGGTCGCACCGACACGGGAGTGCACGCATACGGGCAGGTCGCGAGCTTCCGGACGGCCGCTCCTCACGACGGCGAGACCTTCCACCGGGGTCTGAATGCGCTCCTTCCGCGGGATGTGCGCATCCTGAGGGTCGATGCGGCGGCCCCGGGATTCCACGCCCGATTCGACGCCCGCGGCAAGCGCTACGAGTACCGCGTGGACACCGGTCCGATCGCGCCGGTCTTCGAGCTCGCCTACCGCATGCACCTCCCGCGGGACGTGGATGTCGCCGCGATGCAGGAGGCGGCCCGACACCTTGTCGGAACTCATGATTTTCGAGCGTTCTGCCGCCGGCCTCCAGAGGGGCGGAGCACCGTTAGGTCGCTGACCGCCCTTGACATATGTCGACGCGCGGATACCATAGTCTTCGCCCTGGAGGCGAACGGTTTCCTTCACACGATGGTGCGTTCGATCGTGGGAACGCTGCTCCTCGTGGGGACCGGAAAGAGCACGCCGCGCGACGTCGCGGAGGTGCTCGCCGAGCGGGATCGATCGAGATGTGGACCGCCGGCGCCCCCCCAGGGTCTCTTCCTGATGGAAGTTTTCTACTGAGGTCTCGCGGCCGCTCCCTGCGTCCCACGCGGGTGAAGCAGGAGTGGATTGGGCGGGAGGATTGGGCACGGCGATCCAGGCGATCATTTCCGACGTTCACGGCAACCTCGAGGCGCTTCAAGCCGTCCTCAAGGCCGTGCGCGAGGTCGGTGCCGACGAGATCGTCTGTCTTGGCGACCTGGTCGGTTACGGGCCCCGTCCCGCCGAGTGTCTCGACCTCGCGATGTCGTTCGCGTGGACGATCCGCGGCAACCACGAGGAAGCCGTTCTCAAGGGCGCTTTCGGATTCAACCCGACGGCGCGCGAGGCGATCGACTGGACGCGAGCGCAGCTGAAGCCGCGATGGACGAGCGGGAAGCAGAAGCGAGATCGGTGGGAGTTCATCAAGAACCTGCCGTTGCGACAGGAGGTCGGCGATCACCTTTTCGTGCACGGTTCGCCGCGCGACCCGACGATGGAATACGTCCTCAAATCCGACTGCGAGGATTTCTTCGGCGAGCCGCCGCGCAAGATCCAAGACATTCTCACACAGGTCGAGCACGTGTGCTTCATCGGTCACACGCACGTGCCCGGAATCATCACGGAAGACTACGAGTTCCTGACGCCGCCCGAGATCGATTCGGTTTACGAGGTGCAGCCGGGAAGGAAGATCATCGTGAACGTGGGATCGGTGGGGCAGCCGCGTGACGGCGACCACCGAGCGTGCTTCGTCACGTTCGACGGCCAGGTGATTCGATATCACCGGGCCGACTACGACATCGAGACGACGGTCAAGGCCATCGAGGAGATTCCGGAGCTCAACGATCGCAACGGGATGCGATTGCGCTACGGAGCTTGAGGCGTCCGAGAGGTCGCCGCGAGCGGGCATCGACCCTGGGCCATCTTGTCGGAAAGGAGCGAGGCTTGAATATCGAAATCACCGGACGACACATGGGGATCACCGAGTCTCTCAGGACCTATGTCGCGGACAAGGCCCAGCGGCTCGAGCGGTATTTCGATCGGATCCAGCGTCTCCAGATCATTCTCGATCAGGAGGCCGAGGATCGTCACAAGGCCGAGATGGTGATCTCGGTCGGCAATGGCGCGACCCTCGTGTCTCATTCGAATGACTCGACGCTCCACGCTGCCGTCGATCTCGTCCTCGACAAGGCCGAGCGGCAGCTGACCAAGCACAAGGAAAAGTTGAAGGACCACCGCGTACGCAAGCCGGACCTGACCTCGGGCCTCGAGTCCGACGACTCCTACTCGGAGGAAGGTGAGGCCTGAGACGCGATTTCATCCGGAGACGAACCGGCCGGACCAGGCGAGTCCGGCCGGCCGAAGTCGATTCGAGGAAGATCGACCCTGCTATCTACCCTTCGTACCGCCGACCGTAAGGAGCTCCCTTGGCTACCGTGATGAATTACGCTCGACTGTTCCATTCCAAAAACGTGATGCTGAGTCTCGAGAGCACCGACAAAGACGAGGCTCTCAAGGAGATGGTCGATTTCCTCCGGAACGAGGAGGTCTTCGACGAGAAGACCGCGACGGCGGCCCTCAAGGCACTGCGCGAGCGCGAGAAGCTCGGAAGCACGGGAATCGGCAACGGCGTTGCGATTCCGCATGCCAAGTCGAAGACCGTCGGCGATATGGTCGTTGCCGTGGCGCATGCGCCAAAGGGGCTCGACTATCAGTCCGTCGACGGCGAGCCCGTCCACATCCTGTTCCTGGTGGTCTCTCGTCCCGAGGAGGCCGAGGAGCACCTGGAGGTCCTTCGCTGGATCTCGAAGCTCGTCCGGAACCGAGATTTCTGCATGTTCTTCCAGCGCGCGACGACGGTGGAGGAGGTGCAGGGCCTGCTCAAAGAAATGGGCGATGGCTGAGATCTGCGAGCAGGACGTCGTCCTCCCCAACGGCAATGGTCTGCACATGCGACCGGCCACGGCGCTGATCAACAAGGCCAACGAGTTCCGCTCGGAGATCTCGATCAGCAAGGGGGATCACGCCGTCAACGGCAAGAGCATCATGGAGCTGCTCACGCTGGCCGCTCCCAAGGGCACGTCCCTTCGGATTCGAGCGGAGGGCGAGGACGCCCGGTCGGCGGTTGACGCGATCGTCGAGCTCATCGAAGACGGTTTTGGCGAGAGCCCCTAGTACCGGGGCACGAGATACCGGGGCAGGGGGCGGAACCCGGCAGCGAACGGGGCGTATCAGGGCGGCATGGAAATCAAGAAGGGCATCCCCGTTTCGAGCGGCATCGTGATCGGCCGGGCTCTCGTGATGGACAGCGAGAAGTACCGGATCCGTCAGCGGTACGTGCAGCAAGAGGACGTGCCCGCCGAGCTCGAGCGCTTCGACAACGCCCGCAAGAAGGTCCACAAGGACATCGAGCGGGTGCGATCCCAGGCGCAGGATCTGCTGCAGCCCGAGATCGGGCGCATCATCGATACCCACCTCAGCATCCTCGACGATCCGCATCTCGAGAAAGAGGTGCGCGACAAGATCGAGAACAAGCTCTACACGGCCGAGCGCGCGGTCTCCGTGACGATGCGGCGGTTCATCAAGGCCTTCAAGTCCATGCGCGACGACTTCTTCGCGCAGCGGTACGAAGACCTTTACGACATCGAGAAACGCCTTCTCGCCACGCTGCTCGGGGAGGATCGCGAAGATGTCGGGACGCTGACGGAAGAGGTCATCATCGTCGCGCGCGACCTCACGCCGTCCGAGACCGCCGACCTCGATCGGTCGAAGGTGAAGGGCCTCGCCATCGAGACGGGCGGGCGCACCTCCCACACCGCCATCATGGCGCGCAGCATGCGGATCCCCGCGATCGTCGGCCTCGGCTCGATCGTCGACGACGTGTCGGGTGGCGACACCGTCCTCATCGACGGCGACGCCGGCGTGCTCATCGTGAATCCCGACACCGCCACGCGCCTGCGCTACGAAGACAAGATCCGCTCGCTCGAGACCTACGAGGAAGAGATCCGCAAGGCGCGGGAGCTTCCCGCCGTGACCGCCGACGGCGTGCGCATCCGCATCCAGGCCAACATCGAGTTTCCCCGGGATGTCGAAGACGTGCTTTCGAACGATGCCGAGGGGATCGGCCTGTTCCGCACCGAGTTCCTGTTCCTCGCGGGAGACGTGGTGCCGAGCGAGCAGGCGCACTTCGACGCGTACCAGTCCGCGATTCGGCGCCTGCAAGGCAAGCCGCTCACCATCCGAACGCTCGACTTCGGCGCGGACAAGCAGCACGGGGCCCAGGCCGCCGACTTCGAAGCGAACCCGTTCCTCGGCTGTCGTTCGATCCGTTACAGCTTCGAGCGGCTCGACCTGTTTATCCCGCAGCTCCGCGCGACGCTGCGGGCGTCCGCATTCGGTCCGGTGCGCGTGCTGTTCCCGATGATCTCGTCGCTCGAGGAGATCCGGCGGGCGAAGTTCCTGCTCGACGAGGCCAAGGCCGCGCTCGAGCGCGAAGGGATCTCCTTCGATCGGGACATCCCGGTCGGGGCGATGATCGAGATCCCTTCGGCGGTGATGATCGCCGACTTCCTCGCCCGCGAGGTCGACTTCTTCAGCATCGGAACGAACGACCTGATCCAGTACACGCTCGCGGTGGACCGCGTGAACGAGCGCGTCGCGAACCTCTTCCAGCCGACTCACCCGGCCGTGCTGCGGCTTCTGCGGCAGGTCGTCGACGTGGGCAAGAAGCGCGGGGTCTCCGTGTCGGTGTGCGGTGAGATGCCGGGCGAGGACCTGCTGGCGTTCCTGCTGCTCGGGATGGATGTCACCGAGTTCTCCGTGACTCCGGCCGCCATCCCGCAGCTCAAGCGCGTCGTCCGAGGCGTCTCCCTCGAGGAGGCCCGCAAGGTCACGCGGCGGGTCTTCTCGCTGCCGACCTCGGATGCCGTGCTCGACCATCTCGTGAAGAAGGCCCGCGAGACCTGCCCGTCGATCTTCGAGTAGGGCGCCGCGCGGGAACCGCGTAGCCGACCGAAGCCCCCGAAGTACGCCCCGTGGCCCGCCGGCCGGATCCACCTCCGGTGACCCGCCTGCCCGATCCGATGGACCACCGGACCGACCGGATCCACCCCCGGTCCGTCCCGCCTCGATTCCGCCGGGGGCCCCGAAACGGCGCCCCGCGACGAAACGACGCACCCTCTCGGTGTCGATTCCCCTTTTTGTCTAAAGCGTTTCCCGGAGCCCGGTCGACAGAACGACTCACGGCGTTGTGGAGCCGTGAATTGTCGAGTGCTGTCGTCCAATCGAGGACCGTCCATGTTCAGAAAATCGAAGTCACTGATCGGGTTGGACATCGGATCCCATAGCGCGAAGGCGGTCGAGCTGACCGTCCAGGGCGGGGATCATTACGTGAGCGCAGTCGCGCAAGTCGAGCTGCCGCAAGGCGAGGAGCGTCGCGACGTTCTCGCCAACATGATCCAGTCGTCCGACTTCCACACGAGGAGAGTGGCGGCGGCGGTCTCGGGCAAGTCCGTGATCGTGCGTTACCTGAACCTGCCGAGGATGACGGACGAGGAGCTCCCGCGGGCGCTCGAGTTCGAAGCGGACAAGTACATCCCCTTCGACATGTCCGACGTCGTCAAGGACTGTCAGCGCCTCGGCGATGACGACATGGACATCGACGGCATCGATGAGGACAAGATGCGCGTCCTCCTGGTGGCGGCCAAGCGGAACCTCGTCGAGGAAACCGTGAGCACCGTCCAGGAAATCGGCCTGCAGCCGAACGTCGTCGATGTCGACGCCTTCGCGCTCGGCAACGCCTTCGAGATGTTCCGACGCTTCCGGTCGGCGGATGAGGACCCGGCGCAGGTCGTGGCCCTCGTCGACATCGGCGCGCGCAAGACTTCCATCAACGTCATCCAGGGCGAGCAGTCGTGCTTCACCCGTGAGATCTACATGGGCGGGAACGACTTCACGCAGGCGATCTCCAAACGCCTCGGAATGCGCCTCGAAGACGCGGAAGACTTCAAGCGAGCTTCGGAGGAGAACGAGCAGGATCTCGAGGAGGCGCTCGCGCAGACCTTCGACGACCTCGGGGGCGAGATCCTCCTGTCGTTCGACTACTACGAGAACCAGTTCGAGAGTCGCGTCGAGGAGGTATTCCTCTCAGGAGGATCGGCTCGAATGCCGATACTTGCCCCGACCTTTGAGCGGATCTTCAACCGGCGTACCACGACGTGGGACCCGATGGAGAATCTTCAGGTCCGAGTGCCGGACGGCAACGAGGAAGCGCTTCGCGAGATGTCGGGCCAGATGGCCATCGCGCTCGGGCTCGCCTCGAGGATCCGGAAGGAGAGCTGAGACCGATGATCGAAATCAATCTACTCCCGCAAGAGATGCGCAAGCGCGACGGGCTTCCGATCCGTCGCATCGGTGCGCTGGCCTTCGGGTCGGTGGCCGTGAGCGCCGCGCTGATGCTCGTGCTGAGCGTCCACTTCGGCATGCTGCAGACCGCTCGCGCCGAGCACTCGCAGGCCGAACAGCGGCTCGCCTCGCTGACGCCCGACGTCAAGTACGTCGACGCGCTGACCCGCGAGAAGGCGGAGTACACGCGCCGCAGTGAGACCATCCAGAAGATCAGCGACTCGCGAGTCCTCTGGACGAAGAAGGTCGACCAGTTCTTCGACGTGATCGATTACGGCGACAAGTCGGGACGCCACTTCGTGTGGCTCAACGAGCTGAAGGTGACGCCGCCGCGGTCGAACTCGAAGGCGAAGAACAAGGACGGCGGCGAGCTCGACATCCGCGGCTTCTCGGCCACGGAAGTCCTTCAGAAGTACTCCGATTTCCACGAGGACCTCAAGCAGAGCGATTTCTTCGAGGATTTCAACTACATCGACGATCCGGCGGGACGGGTCGTGGACTTCCAGGAAGACGTGCGTCCTGCGAAGGCCTGGGACTTCCAGCTGAAGATGAAGCTGAAGCCCCCGAGTGAGCGCAAGTCCGAGAGTGCGACCGGCGCTGCGGCGAAGACTCCGAAGAAGCCCTGAGAATCGGATCGAGGTAATCATGAGGACTCCCGGGAACAAGGAAGAGGAACGCAGGAAGATCGTCTTCATCCTCGGCGGTAGCCTGCTGTTCGTCGTCCTGCTCTGCGGTGTTGCTTACTTCGAGTACGGCCGCGTCAAGAAGGTCCGTACGAGCATCGAGAGCGTCGAGGCGCAGATCTCGGCGTCCGAATCGAAGCGCAAGAAGATCCCCGCGCTGGAACGAGAGGTCATCGTGCTCCGCGAGAACGTCGCCGAGTACGTGAAGATCCTTCCGGATGATCGCGAGATCAACGACGTCGTCACGATGATCAACGAGTTCGCGAGCTCCGCGGGCGTCGAAGTCACGACGCTCGAGGACGTCGCGCGGCGAGACGCCAAGAAGGGCCAGAAGGATCCCTTCGAGCGCGTCGCCTACAACATCAGCCTCGCCGGCGGACTCAACCAGGTCATGAGCTTCATGGGGTACTTCGAGAACCACGAGCGGTTCGTGAAGATCCCGTCGTTCCAGATCCGCGCCGGAAAGAAGAAGAAGGGCAGCAAGATCAAGCCGCGTCACGAGGTGGAGCTTCTTCTCGAGACGTTCGTGTACAACGCGGGTGGTGGAAGCGGCTCGAGCCGCGTGACCATCCCGAACTACGATCACAAGCGCGAGCAGTACGAGGCCGACATCATCGAGGGACGCCGTGACGTGTCCATCGAACAGTACGCCTTCGAGCCGAAGGACTCGCGCCGTGACCCGTTCCTCGATCCGCGCGTCTCGAGCGCCGATGCGCAGGAGATGACGCTCGCCAAGGAGCAGCAGAACCTCAAGCTTCTCCAGGATGAGCTGGCGAACATCGAGAACCTGCTGCGAGACGAGAACGCCCAGAAGGATCTCATCCGCAAGAGTGAGATCCGCCGCGTCGCCGACGAGGCGATCCGCGTCCTGGCGACCCGCGTCGATCAGGCCAAGGCCGAGAACTGGTTCACGCTGACCCGCGTCCGCGAAGACATGGAGAAGACGGTCGCGGAGCGACTCTTCGCCATCATCGCCGAGCGCGGTATCGATCCGGACCCGGCGCCGCTCACGGTGGCCGATCTTCGTGAGGTCCAGTCTCACATGATCGAGCTCTTCGAGGACGGTGAGTACGGATCAGTCATTGAACAGTACGAAGGACTCGCGACGCGCATCGACCCCGCGGAGCAGTCCGGAGAGTTTCATGAAGTCCTGGCGGAGATCGGCCAGCTGAAGGATCACGCAGGAGCCATCCTCGACTTCGAGGATCGCGAGATCCAGGTGCACGGCATCGTGTTCCGACCCGGCCGCTCCACGGTCATCATCAACGGTCTCGTCCTCGTCGAGGGCGACCCGGTGGATGACGAAGTGGGGATCGCCGCGATCCGCGAGGACGAGATCGAGTTCACGTTCCGGGAGATCCGGATCAGCAAGCTGGTTCACCAGTAAACCGAGAAGCCCGAGGTCGCGCGAACCGAATCTCCGTTCCGTCGCGCGTCCGTTCAATATTCCCAAGGAGACGACTTCGATGAAGGTACCAGTCCTGATCGCCGCCCTGGTCGCGGTATGGACGGTGGCCCCGGTAGGGATTGCAGCCCCTCCCGGCGCTGACGTGGACCGAACGAGCCCGGACTCGGCTTCCGGAACCGGTCGTGGTCTCGCGACGCGCATTTCGGTGGACGTCACCGAGAAGCCGCTCGCCGAGATCGTCGACCTGATCCGCAACGCGAGCGGCGCGAACATCGTGCTCGATCGCGGGATCGAGGGAGAGACGGTCACGATCACTCTCGTCGATGTCGCCTGGCGCAAGGCGCTCGACCTCACCGCCGAGAAGGCGGGATGCATGGTCGACGACGCGGGCAACGGAATCCTCCGTGTCCGCAAGCCGCCCCGCGTCACGTTCTACTTCCCGGATACGGACATCCGGAAGGTGATCGACGCCATCGCGAAGGTCAGCGGTGCGAACATCATCGTCGCTCCCGAGGTGCAGGGCACCGTGAACATGCGCCTCACGGACATCCCGTGGCGCACGGCGCTCGACAGCATCTGCAAGACGCTCGGTTACACCGTCGTCCAGGACTCGGGCAGCATCCTCCGGGTCGTGAGCCCGGCGACGCTGGTCGACCAGCTCGAGACG
>CAZQZX010000210.1:0-12407 GCA_964597885.1 uncultured Planctomycetota bacterium | reverse complement strand
TCACGATCCGCAGCCGGGCGCGCGCGTACTTCCCTCCGAATCGCGTCGACGAGATCGTCGATGACTTCTTCGGCTACCTCGTCGTCCAGAACGTGCTGCCGCGGATCGACCGCGAGCGTGGCACCTTCCGCGGCTACATCCAGCGGGTCGTGCACTACTTCGTCGCCGATCGGGTCGGGCAGGATCACCGCGCGCCCGCGCCGATGCCCGAGGACGTCGAGTTCGAAGCCGAAGACGGCGATCCCACGCGGGTCGATCACGAGGAGCTCGCGGAATGGGTGCGCGCGATTCTGGCGCGGGCCTGCGAGCAGCTGTTGCGCAGCAAACCGCGCGACGGCCGCATCCTGCTGAAGCTCCACGGCATCGCGCCCTACGACAAGACGCCGACGGCGCAGGTCGCGAAGGAAGAGAACATGACCGAGGGCGCGATCTATCAGGCGACCCATCGGGCCAAAGCACTGCTGACTCGCGCCGTACGAGACGAGATTCGCGATACCAGTCGCCCGTCCGACTTCGCATCGGAGTTCGAGGCGATCCAGGCCGAGATCCTGGAGCTGCATCCCGGCATCCTCTAGACCACGGACGCTCACGGGGATGTGGCGACCAAGATTCTCGGTCAGGAAGGAGATCGAGAGCCGAAGGCCCTCTTGAAGGAGAAGCCCGTGCAGTTTCGCATTCAGCTTGCCGCCGTATCGTTGATGTCGCTCGCGATGTCGTTGCCGGCCTTCGGACAGCCGTCCAGCTGGGACGTCCGGCAGAAGGGCCTCTACAAGGTCCGCCAGTCGCTGGAGCAGCAGTTCGGCTCGGGGAACCATCGCGTGCTCACGCAGTTCCACCAGCCGTTTCCCGAGAAGTCGAATGTCTCCGACCTCTTCCTCTTCAAGGCGCTCGTGACGAAGGGCGGCCAGAGCAAGATCGTCTTCCGGTCGTGGGATCCGGAGAAGGACCAGGTCGAGCGAGAGGGCGCGTACCAGCGAAAGCTGCAGGCGATCGCGAACACGGAGTACCAGGAGAGAGGGTGGCTTACCGCCGAGCTCCATGATCGCGTGGACGGCCTCCCGGGAGACGAGCGCCTGCGGGTCATCATCCAGGTACGGCTGGAGGGGACGGCGGATCCGATCCAGCGCGAAGACGTGACCGAGGAGATTGCGCTCGAGGCGCGTCGGAAGATCGAGGACGCGGCGTGGAAGGTGCTCGTCGATGTCGTCGGCAAGAACAGCGACCTGCGGCGTTCCTCGGCCCTGCAGTACGGGCCTTTCGTCGTCGTGGAGCTCCCGGCGCGGAAGTTGACTCAGCAAGGCCTCCAGCAGGGCTCGCGCATCGCACTCGCCGGCAGCTACGAGGAGCCTCCGGTGTACGACGCCTGGACGATCGAGCAGGCGCTCCCGGCGACCTGGACCGATCTGGCGCAGGAGGGCGGCCTGGATGGGAGCGGCGTCACGATCGCGCTTCTCGAATCGGGCCGGCTGACCGAGCGTCGCGACATCTTCAACATCATCGCGGAGCAAAACACCCAGGGTGGGGCGAACCTCCACACGACGATGTGCGCCGCGATCATCGGTCATTCACCGAGACGTGGCGGCGATCGGATCGGCTACGCGCCGGGCGCATCGCTTCTGCTCGCGAACGGCGACGGCTTTGCTGAACGCTATCGATGGGCCTCGGGCCATGTCCCGAACATCGTCTCGATGAGCTGGCACGCGCCTTCCGAGGAAGACAAAGACGAGCTGCATGCGCGTGACGCGTTCTTCGATTATGTCGCGACGCACTACCCCTGGCCTTCGGTCTTCACGTCGGCCGGGAACGGTCGAGTCGACGGCGCGTTCGCGTCGGGCAAGGGATACAACTTCTGCGGTGTCGGCGACGTTCGTCTCGACGGCGATTTCGATCGCGAGAACGATACGATGAGCGTGCAGAGCAGCTTCAAGAATCCGCGTTTCGGCGATCGGGAGCTGCCGGAGCTCTCGGCCCCCGGGAGTCATCACAAGATCCTGGGCCGCAGCTTCGGAGGGACGAGCGCGGCGACGCCGGCCACAGCCGCGATCACCGCTCTCCTGATGGAGGAGGACCCTTCGCTCACCGTCTGGCCGGAGGCCGTCCGGGCGATTCTGCACGCGTCGTCCGACAACCAGGGGGCCGATTGCCTGAAGTGGTCGCACGCCTACGACGGACGCGACGGAACGGGCGTCGTCAACGCGAGCGCCGCGCTCGAGATCCTGAGGCGTGCGGATGGGGCGACCGATCGAGGAGACGAGCGGTTCGTCCTGAAGACGACCGACTTCGTCGACACTTCGACTCCCTCGTTCCCCGGCAACAAGCTCTACGGTCCGGGCTGGTTTCTCGAGGCGCCGCCGAGCTCGGCGAAGGGGGCGGTCGCGCGCGTCGCGCTGACCTGGAGCGACAGCGCGGACATCGCGCCGCTCGGCGAGCCCGGAAGTGCCGGTATCGGCCTCTTCGACTGGCCCGAGTTCCTCGACGCCGACCTCGATCTGCTGATCGTCGACTCTTCGGACGGCAAGCCCGTGGCGTGGTCGCTCAGCCATGACAACTCGTACGAGTTCGCCGAGTTCCTCGCGAAAGCGGGCAAACGCTACGAGATCATGATCCACGCCCAGCGGATCCCACCCGGGTTCGTCCGGCATGCGGCCGTGGCCTGGAGGGTTCAGTGATGAAGAATCCTCGCTACGGAACGCGCATCTTGTGGGCGACGCTGCTCGTGATCCTCGGTGGATGGTTCGTGGCACCGGCCTCGGCCCGGCTGCACGACCCGGATGTCGAGCTCGACCATGCGATCGAAGAGTACCTGGCGCTACAGTTCGACTCGGCGCAGTATCGGGTCGAGCAGATCCTGAGCGGCGGACCTCCGAAGCGCCTCGAGCCGTCGTGCTACTACCTGCTCGGCATGATCCACTTCGAGCGTGCGCTCATCGCGCTCGATCGAATCGTGAGCCCGGCGGAGGCCGTGACGAACCCGATCTCGGTGAAGACGCACCTCCGGCTCGCGGCGGAGGACTTCCTGCTGGTCGTCCGCGACGGAGACCCCGATAACGCCGGGGTCGAGCGGGCGCTCCTGTGCAAGCACGGTCCGAACGGGTTGCGGCTGGCGATCCGCGCGTCGTTCGTCCTGAAGGAGGTGCTGCGACTCTATCGCTTCGGGCTCGACGTGCCGGACGACGGCAACAAGCACATCACGCGACTCCTCCACGGAACCGCGCAGATCGCGGCGGCCCGAAAGGACAACGATCTCGTCGAGTGCCAGCAGGCGATCGAGCGCCTTCGTCTCGCGGCCCGGCAGTTCGACACGGTCGGCCAGTCCTCGCACATCCTGGCGCGCGGGCTCGACAGCTACGTCAGCCACTACGACGAGGAGCGACGGTGGACGGATCACTCGTACGCGTTCCTGGGCGTCGTGCAGGAGCCGATCGAGCGGGCGTGGTCGAGCTTCGTCGACTGGGCGAGCATCCCCGAGATCGGAAGTCCGCTGTTCGACCTGCGATTCGTCGGCGGTGGCCTGTACGCCTTCGATCCGCTGCTTCCCGGCCGACAGGTCGACCTGTCCGGCGACGACGATTTCGCGTTCTCGCTCAACGGTTCACTCGATGTCAGCTGGGATCTCGCGAACCGGACCTACGAAGACATGGGATCGGCGGGATGGAATAGCCTGATCGTCGGCGTCGGCTACACCTCGCGCAACCGATGGTACGACGAAGAAGACGACGCGCTCGACTACAACGACCACGAGGGACGGGCCTACGTTCGATGGCTTCCCGAGGCTCTCAGCCAGCGAAGCACGGGAACGCAGCTCGGTCTCGAGTACGCGTACGTGAACAGCCAGGCGGGTCAGCGCGATCTCTTCGAGACGCATCTGATCTCACCTGACGTAACCCTCATCTGGAACTGGGAGGACTACGGCGAGGGCTATCCGCGCGAGGCGCTGGATCGGACGCGCCTGCACGCGACGTTCGGGTTCCGCGACGATCGCGGCTCGGTCGACGATCTGGTCGACAACCTCGATCCGCAGCCCATCAACCCGAACGCCAGCCCCGAGGATCTCGATCGCGACGGTCGATTCACGTCCATCGGAGTCGAGCACTACGGGTATCTCGGTCGGGCTCGCGATCTCCCGTGGCTCCGCAAGTTCTTCGATGCGCGCCCGGTTCGCGAGTGCGAGTACCACGATCAGTACCTGCGGTACAAGGTCGGTGCGGGCGCGATCCTCGAGCGCGTCGACGGGCGAGAGTACGACCGCACGCTCTATGTTGCCGACGCGTCCATCTCGGTTCCGCTGTGGTATCGATTCGGGATGGATGCCGGCGTCGATGTCCTGTGGGGTGACTACCGGCACGGCAGCGCGTTCGATCCGAACGGCGATCCGCGCGACGAGTTCCGCGCGCACGGCACGCTCGGTCTGTCGTATCGGCTGGCCAAGCTCGATACCTATCAGTCGAGGGTGCGCCTCGCCGCCGACTTCATCCATCAGGAGTCGGATGTCGACGTCTACGACTACGACCGCGCGATCTACTCGCTGCAGTTCGAGATGGCCTTCGGTCCGAAGCCGCGCAAGGGACCCGACTACACCAAGCGCAAGGATTGGCTGAACGACGACGAGGATGAGGACGACCCGACCGAAGATCCGTCCGGCTCGTCCGACCCGCTCACGAATTGAGCTTCGCGAACTGGAAGTTGGGGAGCTGAGGAGGGTCGACCGAGGACTTTCGGAACCACTCCTTGGCCGCTTTCCGATCGCCGAAGAGGAGCTCGTAGACGCCGAGGTAGTACTGGAGGCGTCCGCGGCGCTCGTCGGCATCGGCGCCTTCGTCGGATCCGTCCTGGACGACCTTGCGCACTTCCGCGAGAGTGTCCGCGTCCTGCGCTAGAAGCTTCGCGATCCGGAAGCCGTCCGGATCCTTCTTCTGGTTCCGCCGGGCGAATCGCGTGTAGGTGAGCAGATCCTCGTCGGCCTCTTCGTCGCCGCGGAGCTTCCGGATCTGCCAGATGAGCAGGCTGTCGTCATGCTGGCCTTGCTCGAGCGTATGCCGCAGCTCTTCGATCGCTTCGTCATGCTGATCGAAGTACCAGTAGGCGAGGCCGCGACCGTACCGGCACATGAGAACCCGCCCGTAGTACGTGCGGAGCTCTCTCTCCTTTTCCCGGAGCTCCCTTGCCGCCCGGGTTGCGGCCTCGCGGGCGTGCTCCGCCGCGCGTTGCGTCGAGTCGGAGCTCTCGTTCGCGGCGCGCTGTTCGAGCATCTTCGCCCAGGCCTCACGCTCCTGGTGCTGGCGCTTCGACCACTCGAGGCGGGCTTCGGGCTCGGCGCAGGACTTCTCGATGTAGAGAACGGCGGATTCGGCCTGCGTCAGCGCCTCGGGAGATCCTTCGAGGATGAGCGCGTTGACGCGATGGTCGTTGGCTCTCGCGATCCCGAGCGGATCGTCGTTTTCTCGAGCGCATTCCTCGAGACGGTCGAGGAGCTCGAGCCGTTGCATCACCGTGCCACAAGGTTCGAGACAGTCGTTGCAGCACTGCGCGGCCTCTTCGAGGAGCGCCATCTGCTCCTCGGTGCGACCGAGCCTTCTCATGCACCGGGACAGCTGGTAGAGCGGAGCCGGATGCTCACGGTTGGTGATCGTCGCGGCATCCTCGAGGTGCTCGATCGCGGCCGTGTACTCTTTGAGGCCGTAACGGGCGAGGCCGCGGTTGTAGGGGATCTTCCAGTCGATGGCGCTGCGGACTTCTTCGGGAGACTCGGCGAGGAGATCGAGAGCCTTCGTGAAGCTGGCCTCGGCGTCGGTGTTCAGCTTCGCGAGCTGAAGCGCGATGCCGAGCAGGACCTGCCCGTACGGGGATTGGATGTCGCGTGCCGCCAGGGTGCGCGCGTCGTCGAGCATGGCCTGGCCGTTCTCGGCGCTACGGTGGCGATTGGCGCGATTCCACCGGACCTCGAAGTTCCAGGGGTTGGCGTCGACGGCTTCGTCCAGGAGCGCGATGGCCGCGATATCGCTCGAGGTCGCCATCGCCAGGGCGAGGTTGCGACGATCGAGCGAGACGCCGAGATCGTCGAGCTCGGCAGCGGCTTCGGCAAGGTCCTCGGATCGCCAGTGGTCGAGCACCGCGAGCAGTGCCGGCACGAACGTCTCGGGCTCTCCGCCGAGCGTGGACATGCGCGCCGTGGTCGTGTCCTCGGACTCGTCTCGGATGCGCTTGGCCTCGTCGAGCCTTCCCGCCTTCGCGAGCGTCAGGCAGTAGCGCACGCGAGCCGGGGCGAAGTCCGGGGCCAGCTCGACGGCGCGCCGCAGTTGGTCGAGGGCCAGGTCCGTATCGAACAGCGCGCTCAGTCGCGACTGGGCGACGAGCGCGGCAGCCTCGTTGCGATCGAGGATCACGCGACTCCGTGCCCGATCGAATGCCGACACCAGCGCGAAGGCCGCCGCGACGACGACGATCAGCGTGACGGCCGCTGCGGTCGCGACGCCGACCCGGTGACGGGCGAGGAACTTCGCGGTGCGGTATCCGGGAGTCTGCGGGCGGGCGAGCACCGGCTGCCGGTCGAGGTGGCGCTGGATATCCTCGGAGATCTCCTTCGCGTACGAGTAGCGCTTCTCGCGTTTCTTCTCGAGGCACTTCATGACGATGTTGTCGATATCGCCGCGGATGCGCTTCACGAGGATGGGCGCCGACACGCCGCCGCGCTTGACGGCGAGGTCCGTCGACTCGGCCGTGTCCGAGCGGAGCCTCGTGGCGAGGCGTGAGCTCGGGAGCTGCGGCTCTTGCTGCTCGACGATCGGTTTGTAGTCGTTCTCCGGCAGCTCGAGCGGCAGCGAGCCGATCAACAGCTCGTAGAGCACGACACCGAGAGAGTAGATGTCGGTGCGGTTGTCGATATCCGAGTCGGCGCGCACCTGTTCGGGCGACATGTAATCTGGTGTTCCGATCGCGCGACCGATCAGGGAAGGCTGCGTGCGGTCGGTCAGCGGCTGGCTCAGCGCCTTCGCGATCCCGAAGTCGATGATCTTGACGACGGGCGCGTCGCCCTCCATCTGGACGAGCAGGTTTCCGGGCTTGAGATCGCGGTGCAGGATTCCCTTCTGGTGGGCGTGATCGATGCCTTCGCAGATCTGCTGGAAGAGGCGGAGACGCGCTTCGACGTCGAGCCGCTCCCGATCCGCCATCTCGATGAGCGTGCCGCCCTGGATGAGGTCCATCACGAAGTAGGGCTGGCCTTGCTCGGAGGTGGCGGCCTCGTGGATCTTCGCGATGTTGCGATGGTTCATGAGCGCGAGCGCCTGCTGCTCGGACTCGAACCGGGCGATCACCTCGCGCCGCGTGGGGTCCATCGCGAGCGCCTTGAGGGCGACTTTGCGACGGATGGGCTCGATCTGCTCGGCGGCGAAGACTTCTCCGAAGCCGCCCTGGCCGATCTTCTCGAGGATTCGGTAGCTGTGGACGAGGTCACCCGGCTTCATGCCCCCATCTTACGAACCGATCCCGGAACGGGAAGCCCAAAGGGCCGTTCGGCCTTGGATAGAGCGAGGCCCCGCCGCGTTTGACGCGACGGGGCCCCGCAACCATGGCCTCGCTCGGTCCAGGCATGCGGCCTGGCTCGATTCTTTCTTGGATCCGGACCGCGGCCGTCAGCCGTGACCTCCGACGGCCGGCGGCGCCGGGATCGATCTCACCTCCCCGCGCCTCGATCGCTGCCCGCAGGCGTTACGACCTCGATATGGGCGCGCGGTCCGTCGAGGCCTCCGGGCGCGTTGGGATCGGCGAGCGTTGCTTTGGCCGTGGCCAGTCCGGCGGCGATCATCAGCGAAATGTAGACGCAGCCACCGGCGAATCTCTTGATGCTTCGCATGGGGGGTCCTCCTTTTGTGGGTCCATCTTTGAGAGTTGCCATTCGGATCGACCGGTTTGGAATGGGCGCCCGTCGTCCGGTCACCCCCTTCTTCCGGGGGGGCACGGAATCCTGACAGACTCTCTGGAGGGATCTTTTCGGGGAGCCGACCGCCTGTGTTCTCGGGGTGCCGGCGGTCGGGAGGCTACCGGGCGATGCGAATCCCGAAGAGGTTCGAGGCCGGCGAGTCCTCGTTCTTCGAAAGGCGTCGAAGCTCGGACGGCTCGATCACGATCGTGTCGCCGTTCGTCACGGTGAACGCGGCCGGCTTGATGACACGGCCCCGGACGTCGATGAACGAGACCGTCATCGTCTTCGGGTCGCCCGTGAGGTAGCGCTCGGGCTTCACGCGCAGCACGTTCGTGCGGCGGATGCTGCCGGCGGCCTCGATCGGAAGCAGATCGACGTGCGTGCCCTCGGAAGGGAGCGCGATGACGGCGCCGTCGGTCCGGATCGCGCCGATCTGACGCACGGTTCCGCGGCCATCGACGAAATCGTAGGCGTCGCTGCGCACCTCGTCGACGCGCGTCCCGCCGAGCAGCGTCGAGGAACAGAGGAACTCGCCCTCGCCACCACCCGCGGGCTGGTACGCCACCCAGCCGTACTGCGGCACGTCGAGGAGATTGCCGCCCGCGTCGACCTGCAGGATCTCGGGACGCAGGTTCACGTGGATCTCGAGGTCGTTGTCCCAGCGGGTGCGGTACTGGATCATTCCGTCGGCGGCGACATACCCGCGTCGAAGCGCTGTCTCGAGCCCGGCGAAGCCTCGCGATCCGTCGCTGTACTTGATCTGCACCGGCTGCGCGGCCGCGCCGAGGTAGCGCGAGTGCAGCTGCTGCATCACGTAGTACTCCTTGACGATCTCTTCCGTCTCGACGTCATCGTAGCGCAGGCAGAAGCCGCCCTGATGCGCGAAGGCGATCTGGAACGCTCGCTTGATGTCGTGCTGCTCCTCGGTGAGGTCGATCTTGGAGAACCAGTCGCGGTTGTTGCCGGAGTCGGCGCGGAAGAATCGCGGCTCGTAGCCGATCCCCTGCTGGATCATGCGCGGGCGAATCTTCAGGATGTCGTAGTCGAGCCAGAGGTTCGTGCCGAAGCGGCCGGTCCACGGCGAGCACGTGTCGCCGTCGCAGTAGACCTCTTCGTTGCGATTGAACTCCGCGAACTCGCCTTCGACCGCATCGACGATGCCCGCGCACAGCATGTTCGCGCCGTGGCCGCCTTCGCTGATCAGCAGGCCGCCGTGGATCGCGCGCGCGACGTCGAGGACCTCGATTCGTTCGAGGTAGTCTTCGTAGTAGCGGGGCACATCGCTCGCGAGGACGTCCTGCATGTCCATCGTCGTGTTGAACTGGTCGTGGATCTGCGGCTCCCACTCGAGCGCGGCTGGCAGCCGTTCGCCGTCGGGAGTCCCGTAGAACTCGTCGTAGATCGTGTACAGGCCGAACGGGTAGCCGAGCGATTGAGCCAGGTCCGACAGCTCGCGAAGGCCCTGCATGCCGCCCATCTTGTCGTCGGCGGGAAGCACCGTCGGCGCACTGGTGCAGCAGCGGGTGCACTCGAGCGAGGAGAATCCGGGCGGGAGGCCGAGCTCGGCGTCGAGCGGCAGCAGCGACTCCGGGTCGGGGCAGCACGGATCGAAGGTGCCGCACGCGTTCTCGCAGGGAAAGAGCGGAGGATCGACGCAGTTCGAGTTCTCGCAGTACTCCCAGTCGTGCCGGACGTAGTAGACCTCCTCGCATCGGTACGAAGCGAGCCCGATCAGGCTCTTCTTCGCATCCTCGAACGCGCCGCCGTCACGCCGGTCGCAGTGCACCTGCCAGCCGTCCCATTCGCCGAGGAACATCTTCGGGGCGAGCTCGTCGACGCCGGCCCCGCGATCGAACGGGATGTCAGGGAAGACCTCGTGGATATCGGGCGACGCGGTCACGTAGAGGCGTTCTTGCGTGGAGAAGCCCCGCGACGTCGACGCGTAGCGCGCGGTCGGTCCGGGCGAGGGGTCGAGGATCTCGAGGCCGACGCGTCCGTCCGCGCGACTGTACACGAAGTCGTGGAAGCAGGTCGCGAACAGTGGCGCGTCCTCGATCTCCGTCATCGCGATGCCGAACTTGCCCGAGAACGGGATCCACATCGACGCGGACGGGTCGGTCGGATTGCGGAAGACTCCGGGGTCGATGCCGAAGAGCTGTCCGCCGAACGTCAGGACGAGCGTCTTCTGGATCATCTGATAGGTGACGGTGTAGGCGCCGTTGTCGAATGTCGCGGTGAGCCGGTCGCCGTCGAAGACTTCGGATCCCTTGTCGATCGTGCCGGTCGATCCCGAGACCGTCCCGCCGCTGCACGGATTGAAGAAGGACTTGCCGCGTTGCGCCGTGATGGCAAACACCGAGAGGCGCGGCTGGCAGTAGTAGTCGATGCGGCCGTCCGGTCCTTGATAGACGAAGTTGGCGACGGTGCCGTCCCACGTCACCTGGTTGGTGCCGAGCGTCACGGGAGCCGGTCGCGGCGTGCGGCCGGGCACCACGTACGATTCGAGTGCGGAACCGACGGGCGCGCCCCCCTCGCCGCCGCGGTCCTGGGCTGTCGCGGTACCGGTCAGAAGCACGAGCAGGAACAGGGCCGTGGTCGAAAGCGCCGAAACGGAGAAGCGCGAGACGCAAGAGGCAGGACGGCGGAGTCGGGCGGGCGTCATGATAGCGGGCTGGCTCCAGGGTTGCGGGACGAGGCGTCGGCGGTCCGCCAGGACGCGATCGCGAGGTCTCCTTCGATTCTACGCGACCCCTGCGAGAGTCGCCACCCCCGGTGCCGTCAGAAAGCCTATCCGTCGGGCTGCCGATTCCGTACTCTTGTGCGTCCACCGCGTTTCGAACCACAAGGAGTCATGCCATGGAGCTCGAGCGGATCAGTCTCGCCGAGAAGCTCGCGTCTTTCGACGAGACGTGGGTGCCGAAGGTCGTCGGCGAGCTCAACGGTCAGTACGTCAAGGTCGCGAAGGTGCACGGGTCGTACGTCTGGCATTCCCACGAGCACGAGGACGAGATGTTCCTCGTCGTCGACGGACACCTGGATCTGCACTTCCGCGACAAGGTCGTCGGCCTCGACCCGGGCGAGCTCTGCATCGTGCCGCGGGGCGTCGAGCACAAGCCGGTGGCCGAGGAGCCGGCGTCGATCGTGCTCTTCGAGCCGAAGGAGACGCGCAACACGGGCGATGTGGACGAGGTCCGGACGATCGAGCCGGACGACCTGCAGAAGATCTGAGCGCTCCGGGGGATCGGGAGCGCCGTTCGAGCCCAGGTTGTACCCTGACGGTTTCGGCAGCCGCGCGCCGTTTCGCCCGGCTCGTCCGCAAGCTCGATCATCCCCAGAACCACGATAAGGAGCTCTCATGGCAAGAGCACGCGCGCGACACATCCTCGTTCCGACCGAGAAGGCCTGCGAAGATCTGAAGGCCGAGATCGAAGGCGGCGCCGACTTCGCCACCGTCGCGGCCGCGCACTCCGAGTGCCCGTCCGGCCAGCAGGGCGGCGACCTCGGCGAGTTCGGCCCGGGTCAGATGGTCAAGGAGTTCGACGAGGTCGTCTTCAGCGGAGACGTCGGAGTCGTCCATGGCCCGGTGAAGACCCAGTTCGGCTACCACCTCGTCGAGATCACGAGCCGCACGGACTGATCGGGGAGGGCGGTGACTCAGCCCTCGCCCTTCCGCAGCCGCGCGTACTGCGTGCGAAGGACGTCGATCTTTCCCGGCTTGAGGCCGGCGAGCTGCTCTTCGAACACGTCATCGAGTGCGTGCTTCGCGAGCAGGGACGTCACGCGGGAGGAGATGCGGGGGCTCGGGTCGCGGATGGCCACGGCGATGGCGATGACGCCGTCGCGGTCGAGGTGAGGGCGGAGCTCCTGGAGGAGCTTCTTCTTCTCGCGGGACTCGGCGGCAAGGAATCGGTCGATCAGGGCGGGGACGTCGGTCGGCGACATGTCGCTCGGCGTGACGTCTCCTTCGGCGGCTTCGGTCATTCGAGGAGAGGCCCTTCTGACTGCAAAGAAAAACGCGACGCCTGCACTCGCAGGCGTCGCGTTGTCGTTTCTGCTCTGGCGTGAGCCGCGGTGTTACTTCGCGGTCTCGCCTTCCATCGCCGGACGCTGCGGACGCTCCTTGTCGCGGCCGGCGCGCAGGTCGCCTCGTCCGCCGCCGCTGCTGCGACCGCCACCACCACCGCCACTGCTGCCGCCGCCCTGGAAGCGACGCATCGCCGCCTGGAACTCTTCGAGCGAGAGCGCCTTGTCGTTGTCGGTGTCCATCGCGGCGAGGTTGTCGGCCATCTGATCCATGAGCTCGTCGCCCTTCAGCTTGCCGTCGTTGTCGCGGTCCATCTGCTTGAAGAACGCCGCCGGATCGAAGCCGCCGGGTGCGCCTCCGCCACCGCCGCTTCCTTCGCCGCCGCGTCCGCCGCGGCCACCGTCACGTCCGCCGCGACCGTAGCCGTCGTCATCGCCGTAGCGGTCCTCCATGCGGTGCACA
>CAZQZX010000209.1:0-12468 GCA_964597885.1 uncultured Planctomycetota bacterium | reverse complement strand
GGGCTGCTCGGCGCGGAGCTGGCGTTCAACGACCGACTCAGGGAGGCCGAGGGCGAGGCGTCGTACGTCCGCGACGCCTGGAGGCGCCCGCTGTGGATCGAGCGCGGGGACTGGACCCCTGGCGAGCCCGGCGAGGACGTCCGGCTCTCGATCGACCTCGAACTCCAGCGCATCGCGCTCGAGGAGGCGTTCCCACTCGGCGATGGCTTCTTCGCTGCGATCGCCGTTGCCCCAAAGAAGCGCGGCGAGATGGTGACGCGCCTCGGCGTGGTTCGGGTCGAGATCGAGCGCGGTGCGGTACGCCGCTTCCGCCTGATCGATCTTGCCCTTCACCTCGAGAGCGCGGCCGAGCCCGTCCATCGCGACCACGTCGGTCGGATCGGCGAGCACGAGGTCGCTGAATGCACGAAGCGCCTCGATGACCAGGTTGCGCTGGTGGAAGCCACGGGCGCGCTCGAAGGCCGCGGCTCGATCGCCGAGGTCGGAGACGTCGCGCGGGTTGGCCGGGTCGATCTCGACGCGGCCGCTGTCGTAGCGCAAACCGGCCATCGCCTCGCGCACGACCTTTTGCTTGTAGGACTCGATCGGGCTCGTCGGTCCACCACCGGTTTCCGAGGAAGCATCGCGCTCGGGGGCCGGCGGGCTCGCCAACGAGAGGAGCAGAATCACGCCCGCCGCGGTCAGCGCGGCGAGGACAGGCCAAATCCGTCTCATGGTGGGGCTCCTTCTCTCTTCGCAGGGTGGACTACGGGGCTTGACCGGTGGCCTCCGATCGTATCACAAACCGGTCACGATCGGACCCCGTCAGGCGAAGGCGGAGCGGAGCGTCCCCCGGGAAGATCCAGACCTCGCGAGGGCGACGCGAATCAGGACGCGGCGGGCGCGGGCTCGGTCGGCGGGGGAGTCGATCCGGAATCGGACGACTTGCTGTCGTCCGGCTTGGGGCCGCCGCCCATCTTCTCGCTGAGCCCCTGGACGATCACGTACAGCGCCGGCGTGACGAGGACGCCGAGGATGGTCGCGAGCGTCATGCCGCCGAACACCGCGGTTCCGAGTGCGCGCCGCGATCCGGCACCGGCTCCCGTCGCGATCAGCAGCGGAAGCACGCCGAGGACGAACGAGAGCGCCGTCATCAAGATCGGACGGAAGCGCAGGCGTGCCGCGTCGAGGGCGGCGTCGAAGAGTGGTTTGCCGGAGTCTCTCTCCGCACGGGCGAACTCCACGATGAGGATGGCGTTCTTGCAGACCAGTCCCACGAGCAGGATCAGGCCGACCTGCGTGTAGAGGTTGTTGTCGAGCCCGCGTGCGAGCACCGCCAGGAAGGCTCCGAGGATGCCCATCGGCACGGCGAGGATCACCGCCATCGGGATCGACCATGCCTCGTACTGCGCGGCGAGAACGAGGTACACGAAGATGATGGCGAGCCCGAACACGACGGCCGCCTGGCCTCCTCCCGACTGCTCCTGGTACGAGAGGCCCGTCCACTCGTATCCCATCGACGACGGCAGGACGTCGTCGGCGGCGCCGGTGATGAGGTCCATCGCCTCTCCCGAGCTGAAGCCGGGCGCGGCCGACCCCGTAACGGTCGCCGCGGTGTAGAGATTGTGGCGGGTGATGAGCGACGGACCGAGCTCGTCCGAGACGTCGACGAGGGTGCCCATCGGGATCATCTTCCCGTTCGGCGCCCGAATCTCGAGCTCACGGATGTCCTCGATCTTTGCCCGGTACATGGCGTCGGCCTGGATGTTGACCTGGTAGATGCGGCCGAACTTGTTGAAGTCGTTCACGTACGCCGCTCCGAGATAGGCGTTCAGAGTGTCGAAGACCTGCTGGAGCGGGATGTCCATCGTCTTCGCTTTCTCGCGATCGACGTTGACGTAGAGCTGGGGCACGTTGGCGCGGAACGGCGAGTAGACCCGGTCGAGGCCGGCCTGGCCGGCGCCGGCGCCCATGAGCTCGCCGATCGAGGCCTGTAGCGCGGATGGTCCGAGGCTTCCCCGGTCCTGGACCTGCAGCTCGAAGCCACCCGTCTGACCGAGGCCGGGAAGTGCCGGCGTCGAGAACGCGACCACGATGGCTTCCGGGATCTCCTTACGGCACCGCTGGTTGATCTTCGTGAGGATCGACTCGGAGTAGAGCTCGGCACCCGGGCGCTCGTCCCAAGGATCGAACGTGATCACGAAACCGGCCACGTTGGAGCTGTTGGCCTGCTGGATGAAGGAGAAGCCCTCGATCGTGAGGTAGCCGGCGACGCCTTCCGTCTCGGCGAGGATCCCGTTGATCTTCGAGACGACGTCGCGCGTTCGCTCCATCGACGCGGCATCCGGAAGCTGGACGTCGATCATCGCGTAACCCTGATCCTCGACGGGGACGAAGCCGGTCGGCGTCTCGGTGAACGAGAAATACGCCCCGACCAGGATTCCGATGAAGAGGAGCACCGCGATGGCGATTCTGCGGATGAACATCGAAGCGATGTGCCCGTAGACGTGCGTTGTCTTGTCGAGGAACGAGTTGAACGCGCGGAAGAAGACGTTTCGCTTCTCCGGCGACTTTCGCATCAGGATGCCGCAGAGCGCCGGGCTCATCGTCAGCGCGTTGATCGAGCTGAACACCGTGGCGGTGGCGATCGTGAGGCCGAACTGGTTGTAGAGGATGCCGGTCAGGCCGCCCATGAACGCGGTCGGCACGAACACGGAGAGGAGCACGAGTGTAGTGGCGACGACCGGTCCGGTCACCTCCTCCATGGCGCGCACCGTCGCCTCTTTGGGACTCAATCCGGATTCGTCGATATTTCGAGCCACGTTCTCCACGACGACGATCGCGTCGTCGACGACGATGCCGATCGCGAGCACGAGACCGAACAGCGTCAGCGTGTTGATGGAGAAGCCGAGAAGGCCCATGACGGCGAACGTTCCGATGAGCGAGACCGGAATCGTTACCGAGGGAATGATCGTGGCGCGCCAGTCCTGTAGGAAGATCCACACCGTCAGGATGACGAGCACGGTGGCGATGAGGAGCGTCGAGATGATTTCCTTGATCGAGGCGCGCACGACGTCCGACGCGTCGTAGGCGACGGTGTATTCGACGCCCTCCGGGAAGGTCGCGGAGAGATCCTCGAATACCTCCCGGCACGCGGTCGAGATGTCGAGCAGGTTGGCGCCCGGGTACTGGTAGATGGCAAGCGTTGCGGCCGCCTCACCGTTGAAGCGCGAGAAGGTGTTGTAGTTCTGCGCGCCGAGCTCGACCCGCGCGACGTCTCTCACGCGCGTGAGGCGGCCTTCTTCCCCGACCTTGACGACGATATTCTCGAACTGCTCGATGTCCGAGAGTCGGCCCTGGGTCGTGACCGTGTACTCGAACGCCTGGCCTTTCGGCGCGGGCGTCTGACCGATGACGCCGGCCGCGACCTGCACGTTCTGTTCGCGCACGGCGTTCACGATGTCGTTCGTGGTGAGCCGCCTGGCCTTCAGCTTCTCCGGATCGAGCCACATGCGCATGCTGTAGTCGCCGGCGCCGAAGATGGTGACGTCACCGACTCCCTTGATGCGCGCGAGCGGATCGCGCAGGCGAAGGGTCGCGAGGTTGCTGAGGAACGTGTCGTCGAGCCCCTCGCGCTGCGAGGTCAGACAGACCATCAGCGCGAAGTCGGGGGACTTCTTCTTGGTGACGACGCCCTGCCGGGTCGCTTCTTCGGGAAGCTTCGGCATGGCGGTGGCCACGCGGTTCTGCACATCGACGGAAGCGAAGTCGATGTTCGTCCCCGTGGCGAACGTGATCGTGAGCGTGTACTTGCCGGCGCCGCACTTGCTCTGCATGTAGAGCATGTTCGGGACGCCGTTCACCTCCTGCTCGATCGGCGTTCCGAGCGTCTCCGCGATGACGAGCGCGTCGGCACCCGGGTACTGGGCCGTGACCTCGATCGTGGGCGGTGCGATGGTCGGGTACTGCGCGATCGGAAGACCGAGAAGCGTCACGGCCCCGGCGATCACGATGACGATCGAGACGACCGATGCGAAGATCGGCCGATAGATGAAGAAGCGACTGATCACGCGCCGGCCCTCTTCTCGCTGCCTGCGGGATCCGGAAGCTCACCTTGCGCCACCGGTCGAACCGGGGCGCCGGGGCGTGCGCGCTGCAGGCCGGAGACGATCACGCGGTCGCTCGCCGAGACGCCGGAATCGATCACGCGAAGCGGACCTTGTCGGGATCCGAGCGTGATGTTCTGTTGCTTCACGATGTCGTTCTTCCCGACGAGGAGCAGATAGCGCCCCGTCTGGTCGGCGCCGATCGCGACCTCGGGCACCAGCAGCGATCCCGGCTTCTCGCCGAGCGCCAGCTCGAGCCGGACGAAGAGGCCCGGGAACAGGACGCCGTCCGGATTGTCGAACTCGGCGCGCGCGCGAAGCGTGCCGGTCTCGGCGTCGACTTCGGGGTCGACGTAGTCGATGACACCCTCGTGGGGAAAGCCTTCGTCGGTTTCGAGGGCCAGGCGAACGGGCACATCCAGCGCTTCGCCCGTCCGTCGATCCGGATCGGGGCCGCGCTTCTCGCGCGCTTTGAGCAGATCGCGGTCGCTGACGTTGAAGTACGCGTAGATCTTCGAGTCGTCCACGATCGTGGTGAGGAGCGTCGGCTCGGTAGCGCCGACCAGGGTACCGATGCGGATCGGCGCGTCGGCGATGCGACCGCGGATCGGCGCCTTGACGATCGTGTATCCGACGTCGAGCTGCTTGACCTTCGCTTCGGCCTCGGCCGCATCCACGGCGGCGGCGGCGACGTCGCGCTTGGCCCGCGCTTCGATGATCTGGATCTCGGCGACGGCGGTCGCGGCTCGCTCGAGCCGTTTCAGCGTCGCCTCCGCGAGCGCCAGGTCGGCCTTGCGGCTCGCGACCTCGGCGAGGGCGAGATCGTACTGGGCCTGGAACTCGCTCGGATCGATCTTGAAGAGGACATCGCCTTCTTCGACGACCGTACCCTCTTCGAAGGTGACCTCCTGGACGAAGCCGCGGACGCGGGCGCGGATCTCCACCGTGTTGTAGGGCTCGGTGGTTCCGGTGAACTCGATCGTCTCGGTGATCGTCCGGCTTTCCGGTGTGGTGACAGTCACCTCGGGAGGTGGGGGGGCGACGAACTCGGCCGGTTTCCGGCACGCCGTGGCGAAGCCCGCGAGCAGCGCGAGCAGCAAAACGGTCACTCTTTGCATCAGGGTTCTCCTGCAGGTCGGAACTCGTGACCGAAGTCTACCGCGTAGGCGGTCGGATCGCCACATCCATTGACGATTGCGTCGGATACGTGCCGACACTATACTTGCGCGGGCCCCTGTTGGGGCACCGTTTTGGCGATTCAGGGGCCGTCGGAGCCAGGATTCGGATGGGACAAGCAGACCTTCCTCGAAGGGCAGCAGGAGTGACGGGGCGATTTCGTGCGGTCGCCATGCTGCCGATGGCTCTCCTCGTCGTGGGGTGCATCACGGTCGGGCCCGACTACGTCGCCCCCGAGCCCGAGGTGCCGGATGCCTGGGCGAACGCGGCCACGGCCGGTCTCGAGACGGGGGAGTCCAATGTCCACCTGTGGTGGACGACCATGGATGATCCGCTCCTGAACCACCTCATCCAGCGTGCTCGAGAGAACAACCTCGATCTGCGGATCGCGTTCGCGCGGATCCTCGAGGCGCGCGCCCTGCGCGGCGTCGCGACCGGCGAGCGCTACCCCGACGTCGACGGCACCGGCTTCCTGTCGCGTGACCGAGCGAGCGAATCGCTGTTTCCGAACACCGCCGGCCTGCCGCGAACCGATACGACGGGCGGACTCGGCGTGGACGCGAGCTGGGAGATCGATTTCTGGGGCCGGATCCGACGGTCGATCGAAGCGTCCGACGCGGCACTCGAGGCCAGCGTCGAAGACTACCGCGATGTCCTCGTGCTCCTCTTCTCGGAGGTCGCGTCGGTCTACACCGATGTCCGCATCGCTCAGGAGCGGATTCGATTCGCGGAGGCCAACGCCGAGTCGCAGCTCGGGTCGGTGGACCTGACGCGAACGCGCTACGATGCGGGGATCGCTCCGCAGCTCGATGTCCGCCAGGCCGAGCTCAACCTCGCGAGTACGAACTCGGTCATCCCGGCGCTCGAGAGCTCGATGATGCTGAGCATCCATCGCCTGTCCGTGCTTCTCGGCGAGCCGCCGGCGACGCTGTACGGCCTGCTGCTCGAAAGCGAGCCGCTTCCGCAAGTCCCGGCGGAGATCGCGCTCGGAATCCCGGCCGATGTCGTCCGTCAGCGACCCGACGTGCGCAGCGCCGAACGAGACGTCGCCGCCGAGTCCGCGCGCGTCGGAATCGCGACCGCGGATCTGTACCCGCGTTTCTCGCTGAGCGGAACGTTCGGCTTCAGCGCGTCGAACGATCTGTTCGACTCCGGCAACCGGGTGTGGGGCCTCGGCCCGTCCTTCCGCTGGAACCTCTTCGACGGCGGGCGCGTGCGCGGCCAGATCCTTGCGCAGGAGGCGAGGCTCGAGCAGGCCGTCGCCCGGTATGAGCAGACGGTGCTCTTCGCACTCGAAGAAGTCGAGAACGCGGTCGTGAGCTATCTGAAGGAGGACGAGCGGCGACAGGATCTGCAGGATGCGGTCCTGGCCGCCGAGCAGAGCGTCGAGCTCGTGAACGTCCTCTACCGCACCGGAGTCACGGACTTCCAGAACGTCCTCGACGCCGAGCGAACCCTGTTCCTGAGGCAAGACGACCTGGCCGAGAGTCAAGGACTGGTCGTTCGCAACTATATTTCCGTGTACCGTGCTCTCGGCGGAGGCTGGGATCCGGCGCCGATCGCCCTCGACGAAGAAGTCGCGGACCAGGAGAACGGCGAGCCGATCTTCTGAGCCGGCGCGTGATCCGGGCGAGACCCGAAAAGGAGAGATGATGTCGACGAAGCAGCAGATGGGGGCGCTCGCCCTTCTCGGTTGGATGCTCTTGATCGTGGGGATGGCGGGATGTGGGTCGTCCGAGGAGAAAGAGCCTGAGGTGCCGCCGCTCCGCGTCGGCGTGACGCCGGACTATCCGCCGATCATCTTCAAGAACGGAACGCGCTTCGACGGCGTGGAAGCCGACCTCGCCCGAGCGCTCGGCGCCGAGCTCGGCCGACCGGTCGAGTTCGTCGAGATCGAACGCCGGCCGCTCCTGCTGACCGAGCTCCAGACGCGAGGCGTCGACATCCTGATGTCGGGCGTCTCGATCACTCGAGCGCGCAAGCTGCAGGTCGCGTTCGCGGACCCGTATCTCGCCAACGCCCTGATGGGGATGACCAAGGTCGAGAAGGCGGCGGAGTTCGACACGAAGGAAAAGATCCTCGCGACGAAGGCGCGCGTCGGAGTCCAGCGTGGGACGACCGCCGATTCCTTCGTGCAGCGCAACTGCCCGAACGCCAAGCGCGTCGCGCTCGGCCGACCGGACGGCGCGATCATGGAGTTCCAGCGCGACTGGATCGACGTCTTCATCCACGACGCGCACTCGATCGCGTGGCTCGTCTCGAACAACGAGGCCAACTACGTTCCGCTCCTCGAGCCGCTGCAGACCGAGTGGATGGCGTGGGCCGTGCGTCGCGCCGATCAGCAGCTTCTGGGCGAGGTCAACGCGGTGCTTCGCGCCTGGAAGGAGAACGGTGTTCTCGAAGGCGTGCTGCGTCGCTGGCTCGCGTACTACGACCGCACCCTCGAATGGGATCCGCCGGCCGAGTAGGTCTGAGCCGGGTTGCTTAGGCCGGGCTCAGTCCGCAGCGTTGTCATCGCCGCTCGATGACGATGCTGCGGCGTCCGCGGCTTCGATCTTGTCGATCTCCTTGCGGAGCCGCTCGGCGCGGGCGGTCGACGGCGGGTGCGTCGACATCGGGTCCGCGTGGTCGCCTTCGGGGAAGGCCTCGGCCATGCGCTTCCAGAAGCGAGGCGCCTCCTCCATGTCGTAGCCGGCCTCGTGCACGTAGCGGATGCCGACGATGTCGGCTTCGAACTCGTGCTCCTGACTGTACGGCATGAACTCGCCGACGATGTAGCCGAGCCCGAACGACCCGAGCACGAGCTTCTGGCTCCCGGGCGAGAGCGCGTCCCACATGCCGACCGTGATGCGGACGGGAAGCGAGATGAGCCGCTTGAGCACGGGCTCGCTCATGCGCTCGTTGGCGTGCTGGAGCGTCGCGTGCGCAATCTCGTGACCGAGCACCGCGGCGAGGCCGTCCTCGTTCTCCGTGAGCGGAAGGATGCCGGTGTAGACCGCGACCTTGCCCCCGGGGAGGCAGAACGCGTTCGCGGTCTTGTCGTCGTTGATCAGGGCGAACTGCCAGTCGTAGTTCTGCGAGACGACCGCCGCGATCTTACGGCCGACGCGGTCGACCATTTCCGCGCGGGGCGTTCCTTCTTCGATGTTCGCCTCGGCGAGGACCTGGGCGTACGCCTCGTTGCCGAGGGCGTTCATCTCGGCTTCGCTGTACTGCAGCGAGGGCCGCACGCGACCGGTCTCCTCGATCTTCTCGTAGCCCTGGCAGGCGATCACGAGCGCTGCGATCAGCGCGAGCACGGCATACCGTCTCATGGCGAGCTCTCTTCCTTGGCATCTTCGGGAACGTCCGGCCGCGATCCGAAACGACCGAACGCGGCGAGGGCGAGCAGTATACCCAATACGATCCAGGGGATGAACTTGACGATGCCCTGGTTGAAGGACTCGGCGACGTTGCGCATGACGTCGAAGAAGAAGACGAGCGACAGCACCGAGAGCACATGCCCGGAGATGACCGAGCCGAACACGACCATCGTTCGCATGCCGAGCAGATAACCGACCATGCCGCCGACGAGCGCGCCGGTGCTCCAGAAGGGGAAGAACACGAAGACCCACAGGCCGAGCGCTCCCCACGGCTCGACGCGCTTCTTGTGGCGCTCGGCCGATTCGCGGATGGCGTCGATTCGTTTGCCGATGAACCCGCGTCGCTCGCGGCCTTCGTACGCCGCGATGAGGATCGGGTACGCGACCAGAAGCAGGATGATGTCCTGCAGGCCCGACTGAAAGAGCAGGTAGGGCGTCGAGAATCCGTTGGCGACGCCGTCGGCGAGGTTCACGAGTCGGCCCGTGAACGCGAGCCAGAGGACGAGCCGCCAGCCCTGAGCGTAGGGGTCGGGCTCGATCACGCCCCATGCGATGAGCACCACCGCCCAGAACGCGAAGAGCGACCAGCCGACGATCGCGATCGCCCGAAGGCCGGGCGTCTTCGTCATCGCGACCGGATCTCGAGCGTGCCGAGATCGACAGCCTTGCCCGGTTCGGCGTCGAGGTCGATCGTCTCCGCCGAGCCGGCGATCGCGATCGACTTCTTGCCCGGGAGGATCCAGTCGATCAGGAACGCGCCCTCCGCGTCGGTGCGCAGGTCCATGACCGGCGTGAAGACCGGGTCGGGCGTGGGCTCGGATCCGTACACGTCGACGTAGACGTCGAACACGGTCACGGTGACGTCGGCGGCGGGCTGGCCGTTGTCGGTCACGCGCCCCTGGATCGATGCGCCGGCCACGAGCTTGAAGCCGACCTCATTGTCGCCGGAGTCGAGCGCGACGACCGCCTCGCAGCGCTCGTTGGTCGTGCGGTCCGCGGCACGCACGTCGATGCGGTACGTGCCCGCGTCGAGGGCGGGCACCTGGAACGTCGGCTCGGAAGAGTCGAGCTCCATGCGCGGGGCATCGCCTTCGGCGGCATCGCCGGGGCCGTAGACGAGGATTCGGCAGGCGCCGTCGAACGGTCGCCCGTCGGCCGTCACGATCTTGCCGAGAAGCGTTGCGCGGTCGTCGGCGCTCGCGGCGCCGCCGTCGTTGCCCGAGTCGTCCGAGCCCGAGCACGCCGCGAGGAGGATCAGTACGGGGAGGATCTGTGCGATTCGTCTCATGGGAGGATCATGACGATTCCCTGGCCGGCGTGCAAGTCCCGCGGAGCGGCTTGCGGATCACAGCGCGCCCCAGTCGATCGGAACGTGTCGGTCGAGCGCGTCGTCGGCGGGCGGCATGTCGTACTTCAGGCCGGTGCCGCAGTTGAAGAGCAGCGCCGTCTCGCCCGGATCGATGCGACCTTCGTCGAGGGCTTTGCGGTAGGCGGCGTACGTGGCGGCGCCTTCCGGTCCGAGGTGGATACCCTCGTCGCGGGCCATCGAGGCGCGGGCCGATTCGATGGAGTCGTCCGAGACGGCCATCGCGAAGCCGCCGCTCTCACGGACCGCGCGCAGGATGAGGAAGTCGCCGAGCGCTACCGGCACACGGATACCCGCGGCTACCGTGCGCGCGTCCTTCCACAGCTCGGCGTGCTCGGCTCCTTCGTCGAACGCGCGCACGATCGGCGCGCATCCTTCGGCCTGCACGGCGATCATCCGCGGTCGCTTTTCACCGATCCACCCGATGCGCTCGAGCTCGTCGAACGCTTTCCACATGCCGATCAGGCCCGTGCCGCCGCCCGTCGGGTAGAAGATCGTGTCGGGGAGCTCCCAGCCGAGCTGCTCGGCGATCTCGAGGCCCATCGTCTTCTTGCCTTCGATGCGATAGGGCTCTTTCAGCGTGGAGAGGTCGAACCAGCCGAGCCGCTCCTTGCCCTCGCCGACGATCTTCCCGCAGTCGTGGATCAGACCGTTGACGCGGTAGACGCGAGCGCCCTGCAAGCGGATCTCGCGGACGTTGACCTCGGGGGTGTCTTCCGGGCAGAAGACGTACGACTCGATGCCGGCCCGACCGGCATAGGCGGCGAGCGCGGCGCCGGCGTTGCCGTTGGTGGGCATGGCGATCTTCGTCACGCCGAGCTCCTTCGCCATCGAGACCGCCATGCATAGCCCGCGCGCCTTGAAGGATCCGGTGGGCAGTCGCCCTTCGTCCTTCACGAGCAAGCGTCCGAGCGAAGGAAGCCCGATCGAGCGCGCGATGCGCGGGCAGTCGAGGATCGGTGTCATCGTCTCGCCGAGGCTCACGATGTTCTCGCGCCGGCGCACCGGCAGCAGCTCGCGGTAGCGCCACAGGTCGGGCGCGCGCGAGGCGAGTGTGCGGCGGGCGAAGTCACGGCGAACGGCGTCCAGGTCGTAGCGCACGAGGAGAGGTTTCCCCGCCGACGACACCGAGTGCAGCTGATCCGGTTCGAAGCGCTCCCCCGTCATCCCGCACTCGAGGTGCGTGACGTAGGTACGCGTATCGCCTTTGGCCGTCATCGTGAGGTTCGTCCGATCGGTGTGTGTGGCCCGGATCTCGGGAGCCGGTCGCAGGAACGGATCAGCGAGTCGCGGCCGCGCCGTCGAGAGTCAGGCGAAGATTCCGCGCGAACGGGACAAACGCACCGGCGAGCGCGTCGGCGTGTCCGCGCAGGGCGGCGGTGAGGTTCGGCGAGTACTGCAGGTTGATGACCGCGGCGACGAGGTGGTCGGAGCCGCCGTCGTAGAAGCGGACTTCGAGTCCCACCCGCGGCATCGCGCCTCCCGGATCGATGCCGAGAGTGCCCGAGCGCGGCATGAGCTGCGGCACCTCGAGGCGGTCCGTGACGAACGCGCGCACCCGGAGGACACCCTCGTCGGTGGCGCGGACGAGCGGATAGTCGGGCTCGAGAGCGCGGGCGAGCGCCTCCTCGAAGCGGCGCGCGATCACCGGCTGCATCCGGGCGTCGACACCCGTCGTGTTGCCGAGCCGGATCTGCACAGGATCGACCATGATCCGCTCGTACAGGACCTCACGCGCTTCGGCGTCGATCCAGATGAGCCGGCCCGGCGAGCTCGTGTAGGTGGTCTGGAAGCTTCCCTGGAACCCGCCCTTGCGCACCGTCTCCGTCTGGCAGGCCGCGAGGCCGAGCATCAGGAGAGTGGCGAGGACCGCGAGGCCGCTCGTTTTCACGTGATCACCTGCGTGTACGTGTGCGCGAGATCCTTCGTGATGTTCTTCTCGTGCGCTTCCATCGTGCCGCCGCCGATCTCGAGGAGCTTCGCGTCGCGCCACAGTCGTTCGACGACGTACTCACCGACGTAGCCGTAGCCACCGAGCACCTGAATCGCGGCGTCGGCGACTTCCTTGCCGACCTCGGCCGCGAGCAGCTTCACGCCGTCCGAGTCGATGCGGTTGCCGGGCTTGTCGAGGTCGAGGCGACGCGCGACGTCGTAGACGTAGGCGCGCGCGGCGATCCACTTCGTGTAGGAGCGCGCGATGTGGCGCTGGATCTGCCCGAACTTCCGGATGGGCTGACCGAAGGCCTCGCGCTCGTTCGCGTAGCGGCACATCACCTGGAGCGAGCGCATCGCGATGCCGAGCGACATCGCCGCCAGCGTCAGCCGCTCGATCTCGAGGTTCTTCATCATGTGCAGCAGCGAGTCGCCCTCTTCGCCGATCAGGTTGGCGACGGGGACCTCACAATCCTCGAACACGAGCTCGGCCGTGGTCGAGGCGCGCATGCCGAGCTTGTCCTTGATCTTCTGTCCGGCCGAGAAG
>CAZQZX010000208.1:0-12592 GCA_964597885.1 uncultured Planctomycetota bacterium | reverse complement strand
TCGATCCGAAGAGATCGACGCGCGTAGCGACATCTACGCGCTCGGCGTCGTCTTCTACGAGATCCTCGCCGGCCGGCTGCCTCACGATTCATCCGGGTCCGCCTTCCATCAGCTCGCCCGGTCGATCTGCGAGGAAGATCCCGTCCCCCTCGGTCGTGTCGATCGTGCGCTCGGCGGCGACCTCGAGGCGATCGTCCAGACCGCGCTCGAGAAGCGACCCGAGGACCGCTACGCATCGGCATCCGCGCTGGCGGACGACCTCGGACGGATGCTCCGTCACGAGGTCGTGCAGGCCCGGCCGATGACGTCGAGCTATCGACTCCGCAAGCTCGTCCGGAGACAACGGACGCTCGTCACGGCGGCGGCGATCATCCTCGTCGCGCTCGTCGGGGCGGCGGCGGTTTCGTTCGACCAGTGGCGGCGCGCCGCGCACGCCCGGGACGAAGCGGTCCTGGCGCTCGACTTCTTCGATTCGATCTTCGAAGCGATCGGAAACACCCCGGGAGGACGCGACAGCCTCGTCGTCGACTATCTCGAGATGGCGAGCTCGCGCGTCGAGGAGTCCTTCGCTCTCTATCCCGGCATGCAGGCGAGGCTCCATGAGTCTTTCGGCAACGCGTACGAGCACCTTGGAGAGTACGAATCCGCAGCCGGGCAGCTCGCCGAGTCGCTGCGAATCCAGCGCGAGCTCCACGGCGAGCGCGACGCCAAGACGCTCCAGACGATGACGACACTCGGCGGACTTCTGCATCTCGAGGAGAAGCACGACGAGGCCGACACCCTCCTCCGAGAAGCCTTTGAGCTCGCGGGCCAGGCGCTTCCTCCGAGCGATCCGGTCGTGTCGCTCACCGAAGCGAACTGGGCGTGGTTCCTCGCACGCCGCGGACGCCTCGACGAAGCCGAGGCGCCGGCCCTCGGCGCCGTCGACAAACGTCGCCGCTACCTGGGCGAACGCGATCGCGCCACGCTGTTCTCGACCTCGAACCTCGCGGCGCTTCGGCACCGCCAGGAGCGACTCGAAGAAGCCGCCGGGATCTTCGAGCGTGTCCTCCCGCTCCAGGAAGAGATCCTCGGCGGGGCGCATCGCGACACGCTCACGAGCCGGGCGAACCTCACCGCGATCTATCATCGCCTCGGCTGGAACGACCGCGCCGTGGACATGCAGGAAGAGATCGTCGAGTCGTTTCGAAGCTCGTTCGGTGCCGACCACCCGAAGACCCTGGTGATGATGGAGAACCTCGGCGCCATGTACGTCTGCGCGGACCGACCCGACGACGCGATCGACATCTGGACCGCCGTTGTCGACACGTACTCGCTCGGGGACGAGCCCCATCCTCGGATCGCGAACGTCCTCGGTCCCCTCGCGCAGCAGCTCACCGATCGCGGGCGGAACGACGAAGCCCGCCGCACGCTCGCTCACCTCGCGCGGGTGGAGCCGCCGGACCCGCATCGCGACTGAGCTTCGATCGCGATCGAGCGAAGCTAGCGCCAGTCGCCGTCGAGGACGAAGGCGCCCCAGGTGCCGGGCACGGCGTCGTCGTATCGCGCGCGGTTGCGCTCGAGCATGTCGAGCTGCGCCTCGCGAAGCGCGTCGATCTTCGACTTGCCCTCGACCCAGTACTGCCGATAGAAGACGCGCATCAGGTCGAGCGTGGCCTCGTCGTCGACCTTCCAGAGCGACGTGAGCGTCGCGCGCGCACCGGCGAGCCGCAACGATCGCCGGAGGCCGATGAGCTGCTCGCCGGCCTGCGGCGTTCCGAGCCCCGTCTCGCACGCCGAGAGCGTCGCGAGCTCACAGGCCGACAGGTCGAGCCAGGCGACTTCTTCGGCGGTCAGGATCCCGTCCTCGCGTGCGTCGGCCGAACGGCGATTCGCGCCGGCCAGCACGATCCCCGACAGGAAGCCCGGGAGCGGCCCGTCCAGATCCTTCTTGCGGTTGCTGGGGCTCGCGAAGGCGGAATCGGCCTCGTTGCGAGCGGCGTCGAGCATCGACGCCGCCCCTTCCGGCGCGAAGAAGCCGTGCGTCGCGAGATGGACGAAGTGCTTGCCGCGGACTTCTCTCTTGATGCGCTCCTCGGAAGCTTCGCGTCCGGTCAAGACCACGGGTTCCGAGCCGTCTCCGCCCAGTCGGGCCAGGCGCGCGAGGGTCAGCGCCTCGATCTTCATGCCGGGAAGCGGAATCCAGTCGCTGTGTACGATCGCACCTCGCGTTCCGTCTCGTGACGCGATGCCCGCGGAGCTCGCCGCCACGCGATCCGGTTTCGATCCGCCAGGCGCTGCGTCGTAGTCCACGCCTCCGACCAGCAACGTCTCGAAGCCGCTTCGTACCGGAACCTGCGCGCGGCCTGCGACGAGATCGGAGGCGCTCTGCAGGTAGACGAACGAGCGGTCCTCGATGAGGAATCGGCCCGGCTTCGAGCCCGGCAGCGTCTCGAACGGAAGCATCGCGAGGTTCCCGTCCGGGCATAGATACACGCGCGTCACGCCGTCGAGGTGCGCTTCGATCGGATCCCAGAGCTGCTCGCGGATCTCTTCGTCGATCGACTCCGACTCCGCAATCGCGACGCCTCGTCGGCCGGTGATCTTCGCGACGTATGCGGAGATCGACTCGGAGAGGTCGTAGTACGGCCCGCACTCGATGCGTCGCACCGAGGTCTCCCCGTGGAGAGTCAGGAAGGCCGCGACCTTGTGCACCCGGTCGGATGTGTCGCGGTAGATCAGGAAATCCAGGAGAGCTTCCCCCTCCTGGACAGCCTCGCGGATATCGGCATACCCATCCGAGGAGGACCCGAGCGCCGAGACGGGACGGTTCGCGAGCGACCGCTCGAGCCGATCGCGTTCCCGGCTCAGGAACTGGAACCGCGCCTGCGGAAGCTGCTCGCCGCTTCCCGGGGAGGGGTCGAAGAGTGCCTGCGACATCTCGCGCTGCACGCTTCGCAGATCGTCGAGAAGGCCGAGCGTTTCCGGATCCGACCGCTTGCGCAGCCACTCCCGATCCTGATAGAGCCCCCGGGAGATCATCCCCTTCCACTCGAGGACATGCGAATACGTAACGTCCGACGCCCCGAGATCGCGCCCCAGGGTGAGGATCCGATTCATGTTGTGCTGCTCGCGGGAGACCGCGCGGAAGCGCTCCGTCTCGGACAGGATCGGCAGCTGTCTCCCGACGTGCGCGTGCCTCGCCTCGATCCCCAGAAGCTCGTACTCGAAGGCCCGCTTGCGGTCGCCCTTGCGCTCGTAGAACCCGGCGAGCCGTGCCGCGAACTCAGCGGCGGGTCGGCTCTTCGATCCGAACGCACGGTCAAGCTCGGCAAGGTTCGGCTCGAGAAGCGCGATCGCCTCGTCGAGACGTCCGAGCGCAGCGAGCGTCATCGAGAGATCGGACTCCATCCGGATCACGAAGAAATGCTTCGGCCCGAGCGATCGCTTCAAGACGGGTAGTGCGATCTCGTACTGCCGCGACGACTCCTCCTGCTCGCCCATGTACAGCAGAACCGCGGCGAGCAGCCCGCGAACGCGCGCGACCAGGTGGTGATCCGGCCCCAGCGCCGACTGCAAGCCTTCGAGCGCTTCCTCGAAATACGTCCGGGCACGAACATCCTCGTGCGCATCCCGGTAGAGCCCGCCCAGGTTCACCTTGAGGATCGCGACGTCCACGTGATCCTCGCCGAGCCGACTGCGCAGGATCTCGTACGCGCGGAGCAGCAGAGGCTCGGCATCCTTGGCGTTGCCCTGGTCCATCAGAAGCATGGCCAGATTGTCGAGCGTGACCGCCGTCACCGGATGGTCGGGCCCGAGCTCCTTCTCTCGAATCGCCAGACAACGCTCCAGTAACGGACGCGCCGATTCGAACTCGTACAGGCTGTGAAGCAAGACGCCCAGGTTGTTGAGCGTGGCGGCCGTGTTCGGGTGATCCGGCCCGAAGATACGTTCGCACGTCTTGACGAGGGCCGTCAGACGCTCCCGGGCTTCCTCGTACGCCCCCACGCTCTGGAGCACGTTCGACAGGTTGTTGAGCGTCGCGGCTTCCATGTCTTCCCGGCGCGGTTCGAGGCGCTCGAGCCGCGCGAGCGCCTCCTCGAGCGTCGCGCGCGCCTCCGCAATCTTGCCCATGCGGTTGAGGCAATTGCCGAGGTTCACGAGCGCCCCGGCCGCGTTGCGATCCGCCGGGCCCATCGCCGCCTCGATGACCTCGACCGCGCGACGACTCACCCGAAGTGCGGAGCGAAGGTCCCCCTGCTGCTGCTGAACGATCGCGAGATCGATCAACGCGGTGCCGAAGTCGACCGACTCCTCTCCGATCGAGGCCCGAAACACGTCGAGGGCGCGCTCGAGTGCCACCTTCGCCTCGTCAAGACGCCCGAGGATCCGGAGAGTTCTCCCCAGATCCATGCACGCGTTGCCCAGTCGCGGGTCCTCGGAACCGACTTCGCTCTCGAGACGCCGTACGCGCTCTTGCCCTTCACGGATGCGCGAGTCTCGAAGCTCGGCGCCATCCGGTATCGCCGGTGCCGCACCCCGCACCACACGAAGCTCGAACGGACCCCACCCCGAGTCGGTCGAGAGGATGTCGAGAAAGTAGACCCGCCCCGCCTCGAGCTCGAAGACAAACCCCGTCCCGAGACCCGTGTGCGAGCCTCGGCTCGTGCCGAGCACCGCGCCCTTGTCATCGCGGATCTGGATCAAGGGTCGGAAGAAGACGGTCTGCAGCTCGACGTAGCAGGGACCGGGCTCCGAGTCGCGAATGCGGTAGGTCGGGCCGGGACGAATCTCGCCGTCGCCCTGGATCGAAGAGCGGTCGAGCGTGCCGACGATCGCCTCGTCGATCGGCAGGAGCGGCGGCTCCTCCGACGCCACGGCCATCGAACCGACGAGCCAGATCGAAAGGAGCGTGATCAAGAGAGTCACCTCGCGGGACGGATTCGTGAGCACCAGCAACACCGACTGCGAATCTACCTTCCCGGGGCGGCGTTTTGCAGGGGCAACCCGCCGAATGTCGACGAGCCGTCCCATCGCACGAGCCCTTGGAATGCGACGAGGGCGAGACCTTTCGGCCTCGCCCTCGTCATCCTCTCTCAAAACCCCGTGTATTCAATTCCGGCTACCGGCCACCGATGTCGGCGTGGCCTAGGGATCCGGGTCGATGTCGAACGGTTCCGACGACGACTCGAGCACCGGCGCCGACGTGTTGAGCACGTGCGGCCCTTCGCAGTACTCCTCGGCGTCGAGGATGCGGATGTCGACCTCCGGCAGCGAGCTGGAAGACTCGCCGAACAGCTGCCGCACCTCGAGGACCTCGAACGCCACGATGCCGAGGTTCGCGCCCTTGAGGCTCGCGTTGATCGGATCGTCGTAGTTGACGCTGCTGAGGTCGCTGTCGTAGACGACCGCGCAGAACCGGCAGCCCTCGAGCTGCTTCAGGCCCGTCGCGCGAAGCGGCGTCACGTTGTCGATCTTGTCGAGGAGCGACTCGCGATCTCCCTCGCTGTCGGCCGAGCCGAGACCCGGGCCGGCGAGCAGGTAGTTCATGAGACCGTCGTCGGTCGGACCGGCCGTGACCCAGTTATCGGGGATGGTCTTCACGGCGAACCAGCCTTCGTCGCCGACCTGACCGCTCCACAGCGTGATGGTCTCGCCGACGTTCGCGGCGAAGTAGCGCAGCTGATCGCGCACGCCGATCTCCGCGATGTCGTCGTTGACGTCGTTCGCCGAGAAGAAGTTCGGCGGCAGACCGTTGTCGATCGCGTCCTCATCGAGGATCAGGAAGCCGGTGCCGTCGAACGGCTCGACCTTGTCGAGGAACATCGGGGCGATCTTGCCGCCGACGCCGATCGGAGTCTCGCAGGACGTGTCGACCGAGCGCTCGAGGGTCAGATCGCCGACGGTGGTGCTGAAGCTCGTGCGCCCCGGAAGACGGCCCATCGGAGTCTCGACGGTCGAGTGCACGATCACGGCACCGACGTGCACGGTGATCTTGTCGATCCGCACCTGCCCGTTGGCCGAGAAGAACGGCAGCTCGGGCGGACTGCCCGGGTCGTACGCGAAGCTCGCCTCACCGAGGACGGACGACGAGTCGTCGGCATCCTCGACGCGCACGGTGACCTCCGCGGGGAAACCGCCGTCGTAGAGAACCGGCGAGATGAAGCCGATGCACGACAGCCCGCGAAACTCGGGAAGCTCGCAGTTGCCGCTCGCGCAGGCGTCGCCGTCGGTGCCTTCGGCGCACAGATCGAGTCGGTACGCGTTCGAGATGGCCACGCCGTTCGGCGCGTCCTCGTCGAGCGACCCGAACTGGATCGACACGCGCTCACCGACGAGGCCCGGATCGGACGGCATGTCGGCGCGGACGGCCGCGAAGCCACGGTTGTTGAAGCGCCCCGCCGAGATCACGTGACGGTTCGCGCTGAAGTCCAAGCAGAACGTCCCGACGCCCGGAAGCTCGGTCGGGCCGTCTCCGAAATCCAGGAGCAGCTTGTAGCGCTCCCGCGGGACCCCGGCCATTCGGTACTTCGCAGAGCTGCCGATGTCGCACTTGCCCTTCATCAACAGCGTCGCGTTTCCCTGTCCTTCACACTGGGCCGAGGCGTGATTGGAACCGACGAGCATCGCGATCGCGATCGCAAAACACGTCACGGAGATTCTGAACACTTGCTGTCTCATCGCCTTGCCTCCGCTTTGCCTCACCTGCCGTTTGGGAAACGGGAACCTGAATCGTCGGATCCCTGAGATGGATCCGGACCCCAAGCGAGCGCGCGACCCCCGAATTTACCGCGATCTCGGGAATGTCCGTAACTCATGAACAACGCGGCGATTCGGGCCAGGAAGGAATTCGGCCGCCCCTGTGGTAGGCTGCCCGCGAGGAGGATCACGATGAATCGAGCTCGCGCACACACACTGGTAGCCGTCCTCGTACTCGGGTGCCTCGGCGGCTGCGGAAGTTCCGACGGGACCGGGGGATCGGACGAGGCCTCGCCCGCCGCGACCCTGAGCTCCATGCTCGCCCTCGCCGAAGCCGGCGACTGGGGCGCCTACGTCGACCGGCACTACGGCGAGGCGGCGAAGTTCGAATCCCCCTCCGATCGCGATGCCCTGGTCGCGCGCTTCGAGGAAGCCTGGGGCACGAAGATCCTCGCGGTGCTCCGGGTCGCGGTCGAGCTCGAGCCGGCCGTCGAGGGCGACCGCGCCGTCTTCAGGAAAGGCGATACCGAGATCTTCGTCCTCCACAAGAAGGACGGCGGCGGCTGGGGATTCCACCTGTAGTCAGCCCCGCGCGAGCCATCCCTCGAGCGCATCCGCAAACGCGTCGGCTGACTCGTAGCGATCGCCCGGATCGACGGCCATCGCACGATCGAGAATCGCGCGGAGCTCGGTTGGCACGTCACTCTCCTCGAGCATCGTGCGGTCGAAGTCGGCCTGACGGGCGCGCTCCCAGACTTCCGTGACGTCGCGGCCCTCGAAGGGCGACAGACCGGTGAGCGTGAAGTAGAGCGTCGCGCCGATGGCGAAGACGTCGGTGGGGACGCCGATCGCGTCGGGCTCCTCGCGGGCCTGCTCGGGCGCCATGAACATCAGCGTGCCTCCGCGAGCGACCGGTTCTTCCGCCGACGGATCGAGCTCGATCGGCCGGGCCATCCCGAGATCGATCAGCCGGACTTCGCCGCGTTCGTCGACGAGGACGTTGCCGGGCTTGATGTCCTGGTGCAGGTAACCGGCGCGGTGAAGGTCGCCGACGCCACGCGCGAGGTCGCACGCGATGGCCACGCCGGACTCGGTCCGCGGCGGACGATGATAGACGAGATCGCCGAGGCTGATCCCGCGCACGCGATCGAGGACGAGGTACGGAAGCCCCTCGTGCTCGCCGAGGTCGATCGGGACCGGCGTGTACGGTGAAGCGTGGAGCCGACCGAGAAGCCGGCCCTCGCGCTCGAGCCGCCCGTCATTCGCCCGGGCCCACTTCACGGCGACGTCGCTTCCGAGCCGGGGATGCGACGCCAGGAATACCGACGCCTCGCCGCCCTCGCCGAGCAGCGCGCGGACGACGTAGTCGCCGATCTTCGCCGGCAGCACCCTTTCGGTCGGGACCCCGACCGCCCCGATCGAGTCCCCGGCCGAACCGGGCTCCGTGATCGAAGGATCCGCGATCGCGGGGGCCAGCGTCAGCGCCGTGACCAGCGCCGGCAGGGTCCACCAGCCCGGACGCGCCCACCAGCCCGGACGCCCCTCGGACCCGCCTCCGCTCGCCTTCCCGCGCCCTCGGTTCGAACGTCCTGTCATCCGGCTCGTGCCTCCCGTTCCAGGGTTCTGTCGCCCCGACCCGGCCGATCCGGGCGCAATCGCGGTGCCGTCCGGGCCCCTTCGCGGCAATTCGTGCCGGTATCGGGAGTAAGCGCAGTCGACGCCGGCTGTGGCTCCATGCCGTTCCGGCAGCCCGCCCCATGAACCCGGACAGGATGGCGCGCCGATCGGCCCGATCGCGGTTCGCTTGACGAGCGCTCCCGGCAACGCGAGAATCATGGGAGCGAGACACCCGGATCCAGCGGCCTCGGAGACGACGATCGATGTACGAGATGAAGGCGGCACCGACCGTCGCGCGGCAGATCAATCGCAAGGCCTACCAGCGCGCTCTGCGCAACCGTGAGACCGAGGTCTCGCACAATCCGCTCGAGATCCAGATCGAGCTCACCAACCACTGCAACATCCACTGCATCTTCTGCGCCCGCGAGCACGACGAGGCGTACCTGACCCGCGAGGCGGTCGGCCACATCCCGATGGAGATGGTGGGCGATCTCGCGGGGATGCTCGAGACGGCCGAGATCGTCATGCCGCAGGGCTTCGGCGAGCCGTTCCTCCACAAGGAGTTCCTGCCGATCCTCGAGCTGTGCAAGCGGCTCGGCGCGACGGTCATGTTCAACACGAACGGCACGATGATCCGCGAGAAGGAAGCGCGGCGCGTCGTGAAGGCGGGCGTCGACATCATGACGCTCTCGCTCGACGGCGGCACCAAGGAGACGTTCGAGCGACTGCGCGTCGGCGCCAAGTTCGACAAGATCCTCGACAACATGCGCCGCCTGAAGAAGATGAAGGCGCAGGAAAAGACGCAGCTCCCGCTCATCTACATCGAGTTCATCGCGATGCGCTCGAACATCCACGAGCTGCCGATCATGGTGGACGTGGCGCACGAGATCGGCGCGCATCGACTGCACGTCGAGCCGCTCGTGCCCTACACCGAAGAGCTCGAGCACGAGAGGCTTCACGGCTACGACGAGGAGCCGCTCCCCGACATCATCAACATCTCGAAGCAGAAGGCCGAGGAATACGGCATCGAGCTGGTGGGCGTCGGCATCGACATGCCCTTCAACGGCGTGCGCGACGAACCGCCGGTGGAGCGCGCGCCCGCCGAGGCACCGGTCATCGACGAGTCGGCCGAGCCGGCACCGCCTCTCGAGCCCGTGCTTCCCACCGAAGACACCGACGCGTCGACGGACGAAGCGTCGAGCAACGGCGCCTCGAGCAACGGATCCTCGAACGGCGCGGCTGTCGACGAGAGCAAGCCTGCCGCGAAGGCCGAGCCGACCGAATCCGCCGACTCGACCGCGCCCGTTACCGAGCCCGCGGACGAGATCGCATCCGAGGCCGGTGCCGCTTCGCAACCCGGAGAGGAAAGCGCCGAAGCGGAAAAGAAGCCCGACCCTCGCAACGAGCCGATCCCCGAGCCCATCCGTTTCGACATGCTCGGGATCGAGGCGTCCGGCGCCTCGGGCGACGGCAACGTCACGCTCCTGTGCGCCCAGCCGTTCTCGCAGGTCTACCTCGAGAAGGACGGCAAGGTGCGAACGTGCTGCTACGGCACGCACGACCTCGGTAACCTGAACGAACAGTCGATCGAGGAGATCTGGAACGGTCCTCGATTCCGGGCGCTGCGACGCGCGATGTTCACGGGACAGATTCCGATCGAGTGCGACCAGTGCGTGACGCTCGGACGGATTCCGCCGAACCGCTACCCCCAGGACGACCTCGTGATCACGCCGCCCGATGTCGTGTCCGAAGGTCACACGCTCGATCAGCTCGCCGAGATCGAGCGCACGATCGACGAGGTGCGCAAGAGTTTCCGACTCGAGATCCCCGAGGTCACGCGGAGCCAGGACGGCCGCGGGATCGACCTCACGCTGGCCGCGACGCTCTTCCTCGACCAGGACTGGTGCCTCGAGACGAACATCCGGCTCGACGCCATCCAGGGGCGCGAGGCGCGCGAGCTCGTACCGCCGATCCGCGTCGACATCCCGACGAAGCTCGAGATGACGCGCAAGCTCGAGATCCCGATCGAGGACGCGCTCCCCGAGGAGCCGTGGTCGCTGCGCGTCACCGTCATCGAGAACCACACCGAGTCGATCGTCGCGCAGGCGAAAGCCGCCCTCGCGATGCCGGTGTGATCGAGGCGTCGCGCTTCATCGTGACGGGCACGATCGCCGGGGCCTACTCCGAGGCCGGTTCGCCGAGCAGCAGACGGTTGTAGGGCGTGATCTCCTCGGGAATGAGCATCGTACGGATCCCGTAGCCGGCAGCCCGCAGGCGCTCGGCCCGCACGAGATCAACCGCGAGCGGGCCGTCGACCCATCCCGTGAGCTTGCCGCTGTCGCACTCCCGGAGATCGTGGCAGCACGGGAGCACGGCCACCCGCGCGTTCGCCCGGAGCGCGAGATCGAGGACCCCGTCGGTGAGCGTGCCGCACGCGTGTGCCGCGACCACGAGGCTCTCCGCCGACACCGGCGCCTCCGCAAGCGGCCTCTCACGAAACTCGAGCCGCCCTTCGAGGCGCGGCCAGTGCCGCACGAGTGCCGCCATCACCTTGTCGTGCGAGGCGGGCTTCCGAACGTCGACGATCACGGCGTGCGGCGAGGTGTCGTCGAGCAACAGCAGAAGCGCCGAGAGCAGGCCGTGCCCCGCCGTGACCTCGACCACCGGCCCGCCGCGAAAATGGCGTCGGATCCGACGCGCGCACTCCCAGCTCTCGAAGAGCTCCTTGCGCGGCAGGCACTCCGCCTCGCAGACCGCACGCGCCACCCGGTCGAAGAGCGTGTCGTCGGGAAAGCGCTCGGCGGTGCGGCGGTTGAGCTTGTTGGTCGACGACTTGTCGAAGCTCGCCGGGTTCGAAGGAGTGCTCATTCGCCCGCCGGCTCGAGGACGCGACCGTTCTTCGGATCGATGCGCAGGTTCAGATCGTCGTCGTCGTACGTGTAGAAGACGTACCCGTTCATCATCTCGTGCACGGTCTGCGGGCCGTAGCGAACGGTCTTCGCAGGATCGGGGTTGTAGGGGTTGAAGGCCGAGTTGTCGTAGTGCGCGACGACGTCGATCCGCGTCCCCGCGGGCAGTCGCTTCTCGCCCGCCCGGATCTCGTATCCGAGCTGCCAGTCGAAGTTGTAGTTCGGGATCTGCAACAGCGTCTCCGCCCGGCCGTCGGGATGATAGGCCGTGAAGGTCATGTCCTTTCCACGGAGATGCATGTGGCAGAACATCCCGAGCAGCGTGGCGTCGCGGCGAATGACGAAGTCGTCCCGCACCGGGTACGCCGGATGATGCGGCGGAATGCGGAAGCGATGCGGGTCGGCGAGATTGTGCCGTAGCTGCTTGCGCACCGTTCCGCGCTTGTAGCGGATGCCGAGCTCGATCCGGCAGTGCTCCGGCTTCCCGGTGGTGACGTAGTGGATCTGCAGCCCGAGGACGGACAGCGCGGGGATCCGGTACGCGACGTCGTTCTCGAAGTGCGCGAGCTGCATCGCCTGGCCGCCGGGGACGTACCCGGTGATGAACGTCCCGCGTCCCGGCTTCTCGTCGCGCGAGGCATACGCGAGGTTCGCGTGATGCACGACGCTCGGGTTGTCGGGACGGATCTCGAACGCCTCGATCCAGGTGTCCTTCAGGAAGACGTGCGGAAACACGACGTAGCGGTACGGAATGAATCCGTCGGCCGGAAGCGAGTGCGGCAAGAGCATGCGAAGAACGCGGTCGGGCTCGCCGATGCTCCAGTGATCGGGCCCCGGTGTGGCATGGGCGAACGTCTTGGCGGTCGCTCTCGAATCCTCGGACAGGGATTCGTCGGACGCGGGCTCGCCCTCGGCCATGCCGCTGCGAACCCAGTCGACGATCGTCCGGCGCGCATCGCCGTCGAGCGATCGGTCGTTCTGGAACGTGCCGTGCTCGACGCTCGCGTACCAGGGTGGCATCCGTTGCTCGTCGACGACCTCCGCGACCATCTCGCCGTGACGGACGACCTGTCGGTAGCTCTCGAGCGCGAAGGGCGCCGCCGTCGCCCCCCGATGGTGACAGGCGACGCAATGCTCGGCGAGAATCGGTGCGACATGCTCGTGGTAGGTCCGCGCGCCATGCGCGGACGGCTCAACGAGCGTGAGCCGGCATCCGTCTACCGGAGTTTCAGCGATCGCGACCGGCCGCCCCGCGAGGACGTCCTCGATGGCTTGCCGCAGGTCCGAGCGACGCGCCGCGGGAAGGACGCCACCGAGCCGGTACTGGTCGTCGATCCGCCCTCGCTACACCCGGCGCTGCCCGCCAGCGCGCACGCCCGCCCCCCGCG
>CAZQZX010000207.1:0-12674 GCA_964597885.1 uncultured Planctomycetota bacterium | reverse complement strand
ATCGACGAGCCGCCGGTCCGCGCCGACCGCGCGCCCCGGCCGTGGCTCGCGCTGGCCGGGTGGGCGGCCGCGATTCTCGTCGCCCTCGCGTGGGCGCTTACGCCTCCCACGGCTCCGGTGTCCCCGCTCGACGAAGCGGCTTCCCCGATCGCCGACGCGGACACGGATTCGGATCTCGAGGAGACCGATCCCTCGAACGTCGAGATCCTCGGCGAGCTCTCCAAGGTGCTCGTCGAAACCCGAGACACGAACGAAGAAGACGGCGCCCTCGAGGTGGTTTACATCCGCCGCGTCGTGGAGCGAACCCGAGTCGACGGCTTCTACGCCCTCGATACGAACGAGTACGGAGAGCCGGTGCCGGTCGAGGTCACCCTCGCCGCTCTCCAGGGACCCGAACGACTCTGAGCGTCGTTCGGCCAACACCATGAGGAGACTCTTCCGATGAAGCTTCGGACCCCAACCACGATCCTCTTCGCGATGATCGCTCTCGTCGCGAGCCCGACCCGGGCCCAGGACGCCGAACCGGTCGTCCAGGGCACCCGCGTCGAAGCGTCGCTCGACGACGTCACGGACATTCTGTCGGCCGTTCAGGCGAGCGGCGGAGAGCGACGGATGCTGATCGGCATCACGTCTCGGCCGCTCGATCCCGTCGTCGCGAGCCACCTCGGCCTCGAGGACGACGCGGCGTTCGTCATCTCGAGCACGAACGAAGGCATGCCCGCGGCGAGCGCGGGCCTCGAGGTGAACGACATCGTGACCGCGATCGACGGCGAGTCCCCCGCGTCGATCGAAGCGCTGCGCAAGGCGCTGACCGGCAAGAAGACCGGTGACCGGCTGAAGCTCTCGGGCATTCGCCGCGGTAAGCCGTTCGACGTCTCGATCGAGCTCGACGACCGCTACCAGGTCACGATCGGGGGCGGCGCAGGACGCGGCCAGGCGATCGTCGGTGGACGCCAGCCGTTCGGCGGCACCGCAGGCGCGAGGCGCACCCCCGGTTCGCAGCAGAGCGGCGCGTTCGGCGCTTCTCGATCGGTGCAGGGCCAGCGCGCGGGTGGCGGTAGTGCCCAGGGTGGGGGCTACCGGCGAAGTGGCGTCGTCAGCGGGCAGCGCGTCGGCGGTATCTCCGCCGGTGGAGGCCAGGGCGGAGGCGTCGTCAGCGGACAGCGCGTCGGCGGCATCTCCGGCGGTGGAGGCCAGGGCGGAGGCGTCGTCAGTGGACAGCGCGTCGGCGGTGTCTCGGGAGGCTACAGCCGATCGAACGAGAGCCGCGACTACGCGATGCAGCTCGCGCAGATCCGCGCGCAGATGCAGGCGATGGAGGATCGCACGAAGGCGGCTTCCGCGCAGCTCGATCGCGCGCGCGCCTACCTTCAGAGTCAGTCCAGCCAGCTCGAGTCCGCTCGGGCCACGTACGAGCAGGCGCTCGAGCTCCAGCAGTCGAGCGGCGCGAACGACACCCTCGCACGAGGGGCGCTCGATCAGTCGCGCGAGGCCTTCGCCAAGGCGCTCAAGAGCATCGACGAAGCCCGCGGTCAGTACCAGAAGCGATCGGGCGCGGGAAGCTTCGAGTTCATGCCCGGACGTGACGGGCGCTCGTCGGTCGTCTTCGGCTCGCGCCAGGGCCAGGGGACCGCGGGACGCGGCAGCGTCGCCGGGGGCGGCTATCGTCGCACGACCGGCAGCGGCTCCGACATCGAAGTGCGCCGGCGTCTCGATCGCATGGACGAACGTCTCTCGCGGCTCGAATCGCTTCTCGAACAGCTCGTCGAAGGATCGCGACGCGAACGACGTCGCTGAGGTTCAAACCCGTTCTGCACACCGAATGCACGCCGCATCCGGACAACGAGGGGGCGTCGGCTTCTCAGGACCCGAGGAGTCGGCGCCCCATCTGCGCGGCGCCGATCAGGCTCGTACCCGGATCGAGCAGGATGTGCACGGGGATGTCGTTCATGAACGAGACGTAGCGCCCCTTGTCCCGGAACGACTCGAGGAACCGGCCGGACGTCATCTTGGTCAGGATCTTCGTGACGATCCCTCCTCCGACGTAGATCCCGCCCGTCGCCATCACGGTGAGCGCGAGGTTGCCGGCCTGCGTCCCGTAGAAGCTCACGAAGCGCTCGACGGCTTCCTCGCACGTCGCGCACTGCCCGCTCACGCCCGCCTCGCCGACGACCGCGTTCGGATCCTCGAGCTCGATGCGTTCGGCGACCCGCGGATCGACCTTCCGGCCGCACTCGTCTCGCAGGAACGAGAAGACATTGAAGAGGCCCGGCCCCGAGAGCACGCGCTCGTACGAGACGCGCTGGTAGCGGGCCTTCAGGTATTGCAGCAGCCCGAACTCGAGCTCGTCACGCGGTGCGAAGTCGACGTGGCCGCCCTCGGTCGCCGCCGGCACGTAGCGCTGGCCGTCCCAGAACAGGAACGCCTGGCCGAGCCCGGTCCCGGCCGCGATCACCCCGCGATTGCCGTCCTTCGGGATTCCCTCGTGCAGCGTGTGCAGCGCGCTCTCCGGCTGGTAGAGCGTGCCGTACGCGGTCGCCTCGAGATCGTTCAGCAGGTGGACGCGCTCGCATCCGATCTCCCGGCCTAGCGCGGCGGCGTCGACGACCCACGGCAGATTCACGCCGCGCGCCGTGCCGTCTTGCACCGGCCCCGCAACCCCGACGCACGTCAGCTCGATCGGCGGCGGATTCGCGCCGAGGAATCGGGTGACGATCGCCTCGAAGGTATCCGCATCGCGGGAAGGGAGTCGGGCGACGCGAATCGAGCGCAGGCCGGGGGCGTCACCCTCCGAAGATGAAGCCTTGCTGCCGCCCGGGGTGACCTCGAAGAGGCCGAGCTCGCACTTCGACCCGCCGACATCTCCGGCGAGGATGACGCGACCCGTCGATGCTTCGCTCACGATCGGGCGGGGAGCTCTTCTTCCTCGAGCGCGCGCATCTTGTTGAGCCGGCGCACGTGACGCTCTTCTTCGGTGAAGCGAGCCGAGAGGAAGTTCAGGACGAGCTCGCGCATCAGCGATTCGCCGATGATACGCGTACCGAGGCAGAGCACGTTCATGTCGTCGTGCTCGACGGCCTGGCGTGCCGAGTAGGTGTCGTGGCAGACGCCGGCGCGGATGCCGCGCACCTTGTTCGCCGTCATGCAGGCGCCGGCCCCGCTTCCGCACAGGATGATGCCGCGTTCGGCGCGCCCGTCGCGCACCGCCTCGGCGCCCGCGCGCGCGAAGTCCGGATAGTCGACCGATTGAGTGTCGTTCGTGCCGAAGTCGATCGGCTCGTGCCCCGCCTCGCGGATGACCTGGATGACTTTTTCCTTGAGGGGGAATCCCGCGTGATCGCAGGCAACGGCAATTCTCATGGGAGGGTCTCCGGATCCATCGAAACGGCGGACTCGACCAGCGATGTCCCTACCATAGCACGACACGTGAAACGCGCGAAGACGCGCACGCGTCGGGTTTCGCGGCAACCCGGAAAAGCACCGGGGCCGAGCTCCGAACAGTGGAACCCGGCCCCGACACAGCAGAAGGAAGAAGACAGCACTCCCAGAGGGAGTTTCAGGGTTTGTTGGTCTCGATCCGCTCGGCGTTTTCCTTGCCCGAGCCGACGATGATGATGCGACGCCCTTTCTGACTGTGGCGTCGGCAAAGCGACTGGAGGAAGCCCATGAAGGCTCCGGGGACTTTCGCCACCTCGGAGAGATCGACGACGATACGGTGATGACCCTCTTCCGCGAGCTTGTCGATGAACCCGCAAGCCGAGACACAGTCATAGGCCGAGGTCAGCTCACGGATCGTGACGACCTTCGCCTGTTCGAACCAGCAGTGTTCCGGAAAGAGTCGCCACTCCGCGTTGCTTTCTTCGTCGAATCGCTTCATCCTGCCGCTCCCTTCTTCTCGGTTTGTCTCGTGGACGCGGTAGAACACTTCGCAACGCCGGTGCCAAACCGGGGCACCTTGTCATGGGTCGTTTCCTGAGAGGCACTTACGACGAAACGTTGTCGAAGACGAATCCGCGAAAGAGGCTCACTCTGGGGGGAGTCGATCGAATTGAGGGATCCAGATCGAGAATGAGACGCCCCGAAAGGGACCGGGAGGGAGGCGCCAAGCAAAAAGGGGCCGCCTCCTGAGAGGAGGCGGCCCCGTCGATCTTGCATTCGTTGGCTCGTGTCTCGGTGAAGCGCCGGGCTGCTAGGGCATGACCTCGAGGTACTGGAGGTTCGAGTGCACCCAGCCGCCGTTGTTGCTGACGTTCGAGCACCAGCGCGTCGCGCCGATCAGGTTCGGACGGTTCGGAACGCGTCGCGTCACCGTCCCGCGGCCCGCGCCGTCCGTGACGCCGCTCGCGTACTGCTTCATGCCCGCCGCGTCGAGGCCGGTGAAGATACCCGCCGGGCCGGACGGAACGTCGTACGTGCCGCTGCCGCGCCGACGCGACGCGTGGAAGTACCACGCCTCGTTCGGACCCGCGTCACACGTGATGACGAAGTCGTCGCCGAGCGAAGGGGTGTTGCTGCTGAGCGTCAGGCGCACGGTCGTGAAGACGCGCTCGGTCAGCTGGAAGTCGTCGATCGTCCAGCCGCCGTACTCGAGGCCGCCGTCCGTCGTCAGCTCGAACTTCACCTCGACCGCCGGGTTGTTGGCCGCCTGCGAGGTGATGTCGACCTGGATCCACTTCCACTCGGTGTCGAGCGTGTGGCCGTTCTCCTGGTTGCGCCAGACTTCGACGTCGTTCACGTAGATGATCGAATCGTCGTAGATGCCCTCTTCGACCGTCAGCCAGCGACGGAAGTTGAGCAGGACGCGCGAGCGTCCCGTGCAGTCGATCGTCGGCGACTTCAGCCAGTTGACCGAGTTCGCCGGGTAGTCGCCCTGGCCGATCCCGCCGTCGAGCAGGTCGTTGCCGCGCACGTTCGAACCCGACCAAGCGAACGTCGGATCGTTGACGTTTCCGCCGCCGACGTTCGGCGCGCCGATCATCCAGTCGTCTTCACCCATGTCCGCACCCGTCGTCCAGCCCGGGTCGGCTCCCTCGAAGTCGTCGAAGAAGATCACCTGGTAGTGACCGATCTGGAACGTGTGCGCGAGCTCGCCCTGCCCGGGCGCTCCCGACGGTTCCTCGGCCACGTTGCCGCCCGTGTCCGCCGCGAGGATCCAGTAGCGGATGGTCGATCCGTTCGGCTGACCCGGGATATCGACCCCGAACTCATCCGGACGTCCCGTCGGCTGCATGAACAGCAGCGAGAAGCCGCCACCGTTCACCGAGTAGAACACGCGGCGGATGTTGATCGAGCCCTGGGTCGACGTGATCTTCGCCTTGACCTCGTAGCCGGCCGACGTGTCGTTGTGGTACAGGCGCAGCGGTTCGTGGGTGATCGTGATCTGCGCGAATGCCGATGTGGCGAACGCGACGATCGCGAGGAGCACAACGAGCTGGATGAGTGATTTCATGGTGAGTCCTTTGCAGTGAGGACGTGAGTCCAGACCTATCCCGTCTCCGTACGCCGCGACCTTCGCGGGCCCCCTTGCCTGGGACCGCTCACGTCCGAAGGGTCGTGCGCTTATCTGGCCGGGAGTCCGTACGACGGATCCCGGGCTTGCTCCGGTTGACTCAAAAGGCGTGACAGATTCCCTCGATCGCCGTCCATTCTAGGGGGAGGGCGCTTTCGAAGTCAATCGCGCACCGAAGTCGTGGCGGGCGTGTAACTCGGGACGATCGACGCCGTCCATGGAAGCGGTCCGCAGCCGGCAATCGGCCGGCGGGCCACCTCCAGGTCGCGTATCTGGAGGCTTCCATCGACGAGAGAAGAGGGATTTGCAGCCGTGATCGCCGATCCGCGCATCCACGCCTTGCTCCTGTGCGGAGCCGTAGACCGAAGCGGCCCACCGGGTCATCTCGACCTGCTCGGCATCTTCACGGCCGTCCACGGCAGGTCGTTTCCCATCGAGCTGCGGCGCTTCCACGCCTTCGTGCGCATGGGCCCGGCGGACGGGGGTGACCCGGCTCGCAGCACGCGGGGCGCCAAGCCAGGCCGCACACGAGGCAGCACCGAGAACGCCGGCCTCGTCATTCTCGAATGTCGGAGCGGCGAAGTCGTCGCCTCCGGGCGGACATCGCTTGTCCTCGACGACGCCGATCGCACCAAGGACTTCGTCGTTCAGATCGGCCCGCTGTGGATCCCGCGGGCGGGCGACTACGAGGTGCGGCTGCTGCTCGACGGCAAGCCCGCAGCAACAACGCGGATCGAGGCGCTCGGCCTCGATCCGCGTTTGTGAGCTTCTGTCAGATCGGGTGAATCGTGTGCAGCGCTTACGGCGTCGGCTCGGCTTCGTCCGCGTCGTCGGCCTTGCCGAGGTGCTTGTCGAGGAACGCGACGTACTTGTTCGCGGCCTCGATGCGGTTCTCGCGCTTGCGGAAGCCGTGGCCTTCGTCGTCGAAGATCAGGTACTCCACCTCGGCGCCGTTCTTGCGCGCCTCGGCGACGAGCTCGTCGCTCTCGACCTGCAGCACGCGCGGGTCGTTGGCACCCTGCACGACGAGCAAGGGCTTGCGGATGTTGCCGGCGTGGAAGAGCGGCGAGATCGCGTGCAGACGATCGCGGTCCGTCGCCGGGTCGCCCATCTCGGCAAACAGGGCCTCGCGCTGCGCGGCCCACCACTCGGGAATGCTCTCGAGCGTGCGGAGCCAGTTCGTCACGCCGAAGATGTCGACGCCGGCATCGAAGACGTCGGGCTCGAACGCGAGCGCGGCCGCCACCATGTAGCCGCCGTAGCTGCCGCCCATGATCGCGATGCGATCGGGATCGACCCACGGAAGTCCTTCGAGGTACGTCCGCGCCTCGACGCAGTCCTTCAGGTCGACGTCGCCGTGCTTGCGGTCGTCCATGTGGAAGAACGTCTTGCCGTAGCCGCTGCTCCCGCGGTTGTTGACGGCGAGCACCGCGTAGCCGTGGTTGCACAGGAACTGGATATCGGCGAAGTAACCCGTGCGGCTCTGCCCGCCCGGACCGCCGTGCACCCAGACGATCGCCGGCACCGGCTTCGAGCTCGACGCCTGCCGCGGCCGCCAGAGGATCGCCGGGATGTCGAGTCCATCGAAGCTCTCGTAGCGGATGACCCGCGACGTCACGAGCATGTCGCGATCGACGGCCGGGTTCATCGCCTCGGTAAGCTGTACGACCGAGTCGTCCTTCACGTTCCACATCCAGATGTTGCCGGGTGACGTGTCACTGCCGACCGAGAGCGTCATGTAGTTGCCGCTTCGCGAGACGCCCGCGCCGGTCACGCGGCCACCCTTCACGCTCGGCATCTTCACCCGCTTGCCGGTCGCCGTCTCGGTCATGGTGAAGACGGTGCGCGCGTCCTCGTTGACCGACACCGAGCGGTAGTTCCCGTCGCGCGAGAACGACACCCCCGCGACATCCCAGTCGGCTTCGATCACGGGCTTCGCGTCGCGCTTGCCGGTCGCGAGGTCGTAGGCCCAGACGCGATTCCACTCGCTGTCTTCGTTGCTCGCGATGTAGAGCGTCTTGCTGTCCGGCGTGAACGTCGACACGCTGTGCGAGATGTCGCCCTCGTGCGGCGTCAGGTGCCGCGGCGCCTCGCCCGGCTTCGTCGTGTCGGCGACGTAGACGTCCGAATCCATGTTGTTGCGCGGCTTCATGAGCGCGACGTAGCGACCGTCCCGCGAAACGCCCGAGGGGAAGAACCCGCTCTCGTTCTTGAAGAGCATCGTGCGCGGGTACTCGCCGCTCCCCGTCGGCACGACGTCATAGCGGTAGACGTCGAAGAACCGCGGGTCGCGCTCGTTCGTCTGCACGTAGAAGTGCTTGTCGTCGCCGCTCCATCCGGCGAAGCCCGCCTTCAGGTTCTCGCCCGGCGTGACGTCGATCATCGTCCCGTCGAGCTTGCGGACGTAGACGTGGTTCAGCTCGTTGCCTTCCTGGTCCGCGGTGATGATCACCCGCTCGTCGGCCGGGAACCAGCTCACCGCGATCAGCGACGAAGTGGTCGACTCGGTGAGCGGCGTCATCTCGCCCCCGCCGATCGGCATCGTGTACACGTTCATGACCCCGGTGCGATCGCTCGTCACCAGAACCTTCGTCTCGTCCGGCGACACCGCCCCGCCGAAGTTCGAGGTGGTCTCGTAGAACGTCTTGGCGTCGTACTGCGGAACGTCGATCGCCTTCGAGCTCCCTCCGAGCTCGAAGTTCGCGCAACCCACCACCGCAATCGTCGAAGCCAACACGACCGACGCGACCGCAAAGAAACGGCCCACGGAGGATGAGCGCAAAGCATGCATCAAGGGTGTCATGGAAGTCTCCTGTATCAAGACTGGCGGATTCGACCGAATCCTCGCCCCGGCCCCACGGAACGAAGCGAAAAGTCTATCAAAGGCCATCGAGCGGATCGGCCGCGCGGCCGTTGCGCCGGCCCCTGGCAAGCACCGCTTCCGAAGGCTCCCGCGGGGCGCTGCTTCTCTTGACACCCCGGAGCGCCCGCCCTACTCTGCACGTCCCCTTTCGTGCGCCCGTAGCTCAGTAGGATAGAGCACCGGTTTCCTAAACCGAAGGTCGCAGGTTCGAATCCTGCCGGGCGTACCAACTCTGACTCTCCTCTCGGTGTTCGAGATGCACGCATGAGCTCGAAACGAAGAAGCCTTGTGCTGGTGGCATTCGGACTCGCCGTGATCATGAGCGGGTGCCTCCGCTACTTCGGCCAGGAAGGCGGAATAAAGGGACTGGTGTTCGGCCTGGTGATGGGCCCGCTCGCGCTCGTCGCGGCAGGCGTCATCACATCCGGATGGCGCCGTCTTGGAAGACTCCTCGGGCTGTTCTCGATCCTCACGGTCGGCGGCTGGTTCGGCTACGAGTCCCTGGTCATCAAGGGGATCGGCTCCGCCGAGCCGCGCCAGCTCATCGTGATCGGTTGCTCGATCTTTGCGCTGGTCGCGATGCTGCTGCCTTCCAGCGATTAGCACTCGCCTGGGCTCACGAATCGCCGCCACCGCGGCCACGAGCCGGGTGCGGCCCCCGGCGCGCGATCGGCGAAAACTCCAAGATTGTGTGATGGGGATCGCCGATCCGCCCCGCTGCTTCCTGTGGGGGCCGAGAGCTCTCCTGCATGCGTCCGAGCAACCGAGACCGACAGCGATCCGGAGATATCCCATGGCTTCTCGAAACCTCGCCCTCGTGGCCCTCGTCGCGCTCTTCCTCACCGCATCGCCGGATCGTGTCCTCGCCGACGGCCTCGCCGAGCTCGCGAAGCTCGAGGCGAGCGACGCTGCCGAGTTCGACCACTTCGGCAATGCGGTGGCCGTGGAGGGTGACGTCGCGTTCGTCGGGGCGTATCTCGATGACGACGACGGCGTCGCGTCCGGATCGGTGTACGTGTATCGGTTCGACGGTACGGCATGGGTCGAGGAACAGAAGCTCACCGCGAGCGACGCGGGCGATCGCGACAACTTCGGATTCTCGATCGCGCTCGACGGCGATACCGCCCTGATCGGATCCGACCCCGAGCTCGGGACCGCGGGGGCGGCGTACGTCTTCCGATTCGACGGCTCGATGTGGGTCGAGGAACAGAGACTCTCAGCGAGCGACGGCGGCCTGCGTGATCGCTTCGCCCGATCTGTCTCACTTGCGGGAGACCTGGCGGTGATCGGCGCCCCCGACCACGGCGAGGACGTTCGGGAGAGCGGTGCGGCGTACGTCTTCCGATTTGACGGATCGTCCTGGGTCGAGGAACAAAAGCTCACCGCGAGCGATCCCGGTGAGTTCGCACTCTTCGGCTTCTCGGTGTCGACCGATGGTGAGCGGATGCTCGTCGGAGCGATCGGCGACGCCACGAGCGGTCGCAGCAGCGGCGCGAGCTACGTCTTCCGATTCGACGGATCGAGCTGGATCGAGGAGCAGAAGCTCGCCGCGAGCGACGCCGCGGAGCTGGACTACTTCGGGTGGTCGGTCTCACTGGACGGCGACCTCGCGCTCGTCGGGGCCCAGGGAGACGACGACGACGCCCGCGATAGCGGATCGTCCTACGTGTTTCGTCGTGAGGGGTCGAGCTGGGGAGAAGAGGCAAAGCTCACCGCCGGCGCCGCATCGATCGGCGCGCGGTTCGGATGGGCCGTCGCGCTCGAAGGCGATGCGGCACTGATCGGGGCGACCGGCGCCGGTGCGAGCTTCGAAGGCGCCGCCTACCTGTATCGTTTCGACGGCTCCACATGGGTGGAAGCGCAAATCCTCACCGCAGCCGACGCCAGGGAGAACGGTGCCCTCGGAACCTCGGTATCGCTGGACGGATCCGTAGCCCTGATCGGCGCATCGGACCAGGAAGACGACGACGGTACATCCAGGGTCGACGCTGCGTATGTCTTCGCCGCCGACTGCACCACCGGCTCCGTGAACGTGGCCGCTGGGGGCGATCGCCTCAACGTCCTCTTCGTCGCCGGATCTTCGGGCGGCCAGGACCGATCGGTCGAGCTCGCCGAAGGAGACCTCCTCGAGGTGACCGTCGTGAATCCCGGTGTGGGCGGAAGCGGGAAGTTCATCCTGCACGCGAACGAGGGAGCCCCGGCATGGGACACGCCGTCGGTCCTCCCCTTCGCGATCGGCACCTCGTGCTTCCCGTTCCCGATCAACCGGGGCGCCACGCCGGTCGTGGTCGCGAACAACCTCGGCAGAACCAACGTGGCCGGGAAGAACTCGTTCTTCGGGACGCCCTGGGCCGCGCCCGATCTCGCGACAACGATCCTCCGCTATCCCGACCTGCCCCTCGGTACGGTGCTGACCCTGCAGGCGGTTCTCGACGATCCCGGCGCGCGGAGTGCTCGCGGCTTCAGCACGACGAACGCGGTGATCGTTCGAGTCGTGCCCTAGAGCCGCGTCGAACCGCTACGCCTCGCCGATCCTGTCCGTCGCCTCCCCGAGCGTGCGCGCCAGCTGCCGGTAGTCGTCGCCGCGGGCCGAGGTCTTTCGCCAGGCGAGGCCGAGCTGACGCGATGCGGGCTTGCCCAGCCGAAGGAGCGAGATGTCGGTACCGCGGGTGATGCGGGCTTCGACCGCCAGCTTGGGGATGAGGGTGACGCCGATGCCGCTCGCCACCATCTGCACGAGGGTGTGAAGGCTGGTCGCCTCGAACTGGGCGCGCGCGCGATCGTTGCCGCCGAGCGCGCAGGCATCGAGTGTGTGACCGCGCAAGCAATGCCCCTCTTCGAGCAGCATCAACGGTTGGCCGGCCAATCGTTCGGGCGACACCTCCTCGGCGCCGGCGAGGTCGTGGTCCGGGCCGCAGGCGAAAAAGAACTCGTCCTCGTAGAACGCCTCGACGCACAACGAATCGCCCGTGTCGTACGGCAGCGCGATCAGGCCGACGTCGAGCTCGCCCTGGTTCAGGCGTTCGAGGATCGACGCCGTCCGCTCTTCGCGGAGGTACAGCGTCAGCTGCGGGAATCGTTCGCGCAGAAGCGGCAGCACGCGCGGCAGTAGAAACGGACTGATCGTGGGGATCACTCCGAGCCGGATCTCGCCGGTCATCGGCTCGCGGCCGGCCCGCGCCAGATCCATCAGCTCCTCGGCGTCGCGCAGGACCGCGGCGGCCCGCTCGGCCAACCGCTCTCCGATCGGCGTCATCAGCACCTGCCGGTTCGACCGTTCGGCCACCGGCGTTCCGAGCGCCGTCTCGAGGTCGCGGATGCCGGCGCTCAGCGTCGACTGCGTGATGAAGCACCGCTCGGCGGCCTGCCCGAAGTGTCTCGTCTTCGCGAGGGCCACGAGGTACTCGAGCTGCTTCAGAGTCGGTAGCTGCTTCATGGAGGCCTCCTTACGCGAGATCCCCGGTTCAATGATCGTATCTTACGATCGTATCGACACAAACTAATCGTTTTACACGTTCGCCGGCAAGGCCTAGCTTGCAGTGGAGAGTCGCGGTCGGAGCCGCGCTGCGAGATCGAGGGAGCCCCGATATCGGTTCCCGCCCCCGAACCATCACCGACACCCAGGAGAACCGACCCATGAAATCGATGAGCCCTCTCGCCCTGCTCGCGGTCGCCACGCTCGCCCTCGCGATCGCGCCCGCAGCGGCACTCGCCCAGGAGCACGGCGACGCCATGAAAGCCGGCAAGTGCCCGGTGACCGGCGACGCCTACCGACCGACGACGGCCGCCGGACAGATGTCCAACCAGGCTTGGTGGCCCAACCAGCTCAACCTGACGATCCTCCACCAGAACTCGAAGAAGAGCGATCCCATGGACGCCGACTTCGACTACGCGGCCGAGTTCAAGAAGCTCGACCTCGACGCCGTGAAGAACGACATCAACATGTTGATGCGATCGTCGCAGGATTGGTGGCCGGCCGACTGGGGTCATTACGGACCGCTCTTCATCCGCATGGCGTGGCACAGCGCCGGCACCTACCGCGTGGCCGACGGCCGCGGCGGCGCCTCGGATGGAACGCAGCGCTTCGCTCCGTTGAACAGCTGGCCCGACAACGCCAACCTCGACAAGGCGCGTCGCCTGCTATGGCCCGTGAAGCAGAAGTACGGAAAGAGCCTCTCGTGGGCCGACCTCATGGTCCTCGCCGGCAACTGCGCGCTCGAGTCGATGGGCTTCCAGACGTTCGGCTTCGCCGGCGGGCGCGAAGACGTGTGGGAACCGCAGCACGACATCTACTGGGGTCCC
>CAZQZX010000206.1:0-12747 GCA_964597885.1 uncultured Planctomycetota bacterium | reverse complement strand
GGCTCGTGGGCGCAGGGCGCACCGCGCTCCTCCGGACGCTGTTCGGCGTGGACCGCGCCGCCGGCGGTTCGATCCGCATCGACGGCGAGGCCCGGCGGTTCCGACGCCCCGAAGACGCGGTCGCTGCCGGCGTCGCGCTGGTTCCCGAAGACCGCAAGGAGCACGGGCTGTTCCTCGAGATGGCGGTCCGCCAGAATCTCGGCATCACCGGACTCGCGCGACACGCCCGGGCACGCCTGTTTCTCGCCCTCGACAAGGAGCGGGAGACCGCGGATTCGATGGTCGACGCGTTTCGCATCCGCACGGCGGGAACCGGGCAGCTCGCGCAGTTCCTCTCCGGCGGCAACCAGCAGAAGGTCGTCCTCGGGAAATGGTTCGCACTCGGCCCGCGCGTGCTCCTGCTCGACGAGCCGACCCGCGGCGTCGACATCGGGGCGCGCAGCGAGATCTACCAGCTCATCGAAGAGATCGCCTCGCGCGGCGTCGCGGTCCTGTTCGCCTCGAGCGATCTCCAGGAGGTGCTCGGCATGGCCGATCGAGCCCTCGTCATGCACCAGGGACGGATTCGCGGCGAGCTCGCGCGCGAAGCCATGACGGAAGAGGCGGTCATGCAGCTCGCGACCGCCGGGGAGCCATCATGAAGAAGACGTGGGGCATCTTCGGGATCCTCGTGTTCGTCGTCATCGTGACGGCGATCCTGAATCCCCGATTCCTGAGCCCCTACAACCTCACCAACACCTTGCGCTGGACTTCGCTCTCGGCGATCCTGAGCATCGGCGCGGCGTTCGTGATCATCACGCGCGGGATCGACCTGTCGATCGGCTCGGTCGTCGGACTGAGCGGCGCGATGCTCGCCGTGTTCCTCACGCACCTCCATCTGAGCGTGCCGGTGGCGATCCTGCTGGTCCTGCTCGTCGCGCTCGGAATCGGGCTCCTGCACGGGCTCTTGATCACGCGGCTCGGTCTGCAGCCGTTCGTCGTGACGCTCTGCGGCCTGCTGGTCTACCGAGGCGCGGCGCGCTTCATCACCGACGACCAGACCCAGGGCTTCGGCGATTCCTACGAGGGCCTCCGCTATCTCGCGATCGGAAAGCCGTTCTCCATCGGCATCGAGATCCCGATGCCGCTCCTCATCATGACCGTCATCGCGATCGCCGCCGCCATCTTCCTCAACCGGACGATCTACGGCCGGTATCTGCTGGCCCTCGGCCGTAACGAGGAAGCGGCGCGCTACAGCGGCATCAACACCGATCGCATGACCCTGGTCGCGTACGTGATCTGCTCGATGCTGGCCGGCCTCGGCGGAATGCTCTTCGCGCTCGACGTGAACTCCATCCAGCCGTCCGGCCTCGGTGAGTTCTACGAGCTCTACGCGATCGCGGCCGCGGTGCTCGGCGGATGCTCGCTCCGGGGCGGCCAGGGGGGAATCCTCGGCGTGGTGATCGGCGCGGCGGTGCTTCGCGTCCTCTACAACGCGATCAACATCCTCGGGATCCCGACCCACCTCGACTTCGCGATCATCGGACTCGTGATTCTCGGCGGGGTCATCGCCGACGAGCTGATCCAGCGCGCCGTGGCCAGGCGCCGCGCCGCGCGTTCCTGATCCCCTGACGCGCACGAGCGCCCACGAAAAAAGCCCCCGGAAGGCGAGTGCCTGCCGGGGGCTCGATACGTCTCGTGGAGCCGCGCGAAACCCTAGAGGTTTCGCACGTCGAACAGAATCGTCCAATCTTGACCGAGGAGAGCCGGCGTGTCGGCCCACAGGTCGATACCGAAGTCCGGACCGTAAGGAACGGGCAGCTCATCGACGCCGAGCGTGATGTCGAGGCCGTTCGAGGTCTGGATCGGATCCTCGGGGAAGATCGTCGGGTTGCTGAGGTACACCTGCGCGTAGACGTGGCGGCCGAGCAGCGACGGACGATTCGGGATGCGAATCATCGGGATGTCGTTCTCGAGCACCGGGAGGTTGACCTTGATCTTCTTCACGAGCTGGATGTCCTGGTCCGGCGGCGACAGCGGGGTGTCGTCCTTCTTCTTGCCGATCCACAAGAAGCACTCGGCCCAGATGACCTCGATCTCGTTATCGATCTCGTTGCCGGCGCAGTCCTCCGCCGTCGCCAGGATGTAGTCGGTTCCGACGTCACCCTGCGTGTAGATGAATTTGGCCTTTCCGCTCGAGTTCGTCTCGATCGTCGCCCCACCGGTGCTGACGCTGCCGGGCAGGAACTCGAACGTGACCAGTCGACCTTCGACCGGATCGCCCTCGAGCGTCGTGACGATCGCGACGACCTTCACCTCCATACCGACCGTCGGCATGGGCGGGTCGGACGTCAGCGTGAGCATCTCGCCCGGGCAGGTCCACTCGCGCTCGACGACGTTCGAGACGACCTTGTCGCCGAGGCAGTCGTCGATCGTGACGCGGATCGTGTCGAGGCCCTCGTTCTCACCGAGGTAGGTAAAGGACGCCATACCGTTCGCGTCCGTCATCGAGGTCCCCATCGCATCGTTGGCGCTGCCGTCGAGCGTCTCGAACATGACCTCACGACCCTGGACCGGGTTGAGGTCCTCGTCGAGGACGGTCGCGGTGACGGTGTGCTTCGTGCCGACCGGGCCTTCGCTCGATTCCGGCGCGAGGGTGACGGTCTCGACCGGGCAGGTCCAGACGCGCTCGACGACGTTCGACTGAACCACCGTCATCGAGCAGTCCGAGAACGAGGCCTGGATCATGTCGAGGCCGGTGTTCTCACCGATGTAGCTGAAGGTCGCGATACCGTTGGCGTCCGAGGTGGCCTGACCGGAGGCATCGTTCGCGCTGCCGGGCAGGGTCATGAAGTCGACGATGCGGCCTTCGAGCGGATCGCCGGTGTCGGTACGCGTCAGCGTCGCGGTGACCGTGTGCTCGGTGCCGATCGGCCCCTCGCTGGTCTGCGGCGTCAGCGTGATCGCTTCCGGCGGGCACTCCCACTCCCGCTCGACGGTGTTCGACTTGACGTCATCACCGGCGCAGTCATCAACCGTCGCCAGGATGAAGTCGGTGCCGAGGTTCTCGCCGATGTAGCTGAACGACGCCATTCCGTTCGCGTCGGTCGTGTCCGAGCCGCTCGCGCTGTTGGCGCTGCCGCCGATGGTCATGAACGTGACGAGACGGCCCTCGATCGGGTTGCTGTCCGCGTCGAGGAGAAGCGCCGTCACGGTGTGCTCGCTTCCGATCGGGCCCGAGCTCGTGAGCGGCGAAAGCGTGAGCGTCTCGACCGGGCAAACCCACTCGCGCTCGACCCGGTTCGACTTCACGACGCCTTCGTCGCAGCCGACGAACGTCGCTTCGATGGTGTCGGTACCCGGGTTCTCGCCCACGTAAACGAAGGCCGCGATGCCGCCGCCGTCTGTGGTCGCCGAGCCGGACGCGTCATTCGCGCTACCCGCGGTGGTCTCGAAGAAGACTTCGACGCCGACGAGCGGGTCGCCGGTATCGGTACGCGTGAGCGTGGCGAAGACGGTGTGCGTCTCGCCGATCTCGCCTTCGCTCGTCGCGGGCGTGAGGACGATCTCTTCCGGCGGGCAGATCCAGTCGCGCGTGATCGTCGATCCGCCGGTGGCGCCGCACGTGTTCGCCTCGACCTCGACGTCGATGGTGTCCGTGCCGAGGTTCTCGCCGACGTAGCTGAACGTGGCCTCGCCGTTGGCGTCGGTCGTTTCCGTACCGCTCTCCGGGAAGTTCGCGCTACCCGGGAGCAGCTCGAAGTTCACCTCGCGACCCGGGATCGGGTCGCCGCCCGCGTCGGTCACGGTCACGGTAAGCTCGAACAAGGTGCCGATCTCGCCCTCGCTCTCGTCCGGATCGATCGAGACGTTCTCTTCCGGGCAGTACTCGCAGAAGACGAGGTTGTCGACCGCACCCGAGCCCGTGAAGAAGACCGAGAGCGAAACGACCGTCGTCGGATCGAAGCCCGGATCCTCCGTCGCCGTCGCCGTCGCCTTGAAGCCGGGCTGCGGGTCGAGCGTCGTGAGGTCGAGCGTGCCGAATCCCGGAGGACCGTCGAGGTTGATGTCGGTCGTCCAGCCGGTCGGAACGTCGTAGAAGCGAATGCGGCCTTCGTCGTCCGTCATCGTCACCGTCGCCGCGTTGCCGGGACAGATATCGATGAGGTCGATCGCGAAGAGCTGCGCGCGAACGAGATACTCGAAGTCGAGCGTTCCGCCGCGCGCCGAGTCGTTCGGCGTGTCGTAGATGCCCGGCACGGTCTGCTCGGGATCGTCGTTCGACTGGAGGATCAGCGAGTTACCGAGATCGACCAGCAGGTCCGGGTCCGCGCCCGGATCGTTGGAGCCGCCGATCGTCGTGTCGAAGATCGCGGGGCCCTGGTTGTTCCCCGTTCCGCTGATCGACAGGAGTCGACCGAACTCGGGCGGAGTGGAGATGTCCTGACCGTCGACCAGAGGCGTCGAGAAGTCGTCCTCCGTGTCGAAGTTGATGGTCACCTGATTACAGGTTTGGGCCCCGGCCCACGGCGTGAGTACGCCGACGAGCATGAGCCCGCACAGAAAGCGGGAAATGCGCATTGAAAGCCCTCCAGCCTCTCCGAATAAAGAGTCCCTACACCATGCCCCTGCGTGGGCGGAAGTCGATGGTAAGCAAGGTGATGCATGCGGTCAACCCACCTTCTCGATGAGGATTCGGTTGGAGGGGTCGCCGACCGGAAGACCTCGCGGCGCACGACTAGTGTTAGACGTGGTTAGCAACTAACTTAGCTGCAATTTTGGGCCGCCGAGGGGGTCCGGCGCCGGTGGGACAAGGGAGGCATCCGGCGTACGAAACCAGACAGGCCGCGGCGGGCTGGCCCCGCTCGAGCGCCGAGTTCAGACGGATCTCGGCGTCGGTCCCCGCGATCAGCGGATCCCGGCCCATTCCGCGGCGGTCGCCGCCGTAGCGCGGGCCACCCGCGCGAGGAACGGGAAGTCGATGGTGTCGATCGTGTCGGAGCGACGGTGATAGTGCGGATTGCGGAAGTTCGCGGTGTCCGTGATCATCACGCCCCGCAGCCCCGCCTTCCAGTAGGGAAAGTGGTCGCTCCGCGCCGAGTCTCGGAACAGCGCGCCGATGCGCTTCGCGCTGAAGTACTCGAGATCGGGCGTGTATCGCTGGGCCGCGCCTTCGAAGGCACCGCCGAGACCGCTCGACCTCAGGTTCCCGACCACGCAGATGAAGTCGCCCGTACGAGGCGGCCAGAACAGGAGCGGGACACGCGCCGGCGTCTTCTGCGAATCCGGATCGGACGACGTGTAGCCGACCATCTCGAGGACGATCACGCCCTTCACCGGCTCGCCTCGCTGACGGATCTTCGTGACGTGGTTGATGCTTCCGACGAGCCCGTCCTCCTCCATCGCGAAGAAGCACAGACGGATCGTGCCGCCGTAGTTGCGCGCCCGGAGCGCGCGCGCGACCTCGAGCAGAGCCACGACCCCGCTCCCGTTGTCGTCGGCGCCGGGACTCCCGGGCACGGTGTCGTAGTGCGCCCCGATCTCCAGGATGCGCTTGGTCGCATCGCGGCCGACGAGGGTCGCCATGATGTTTCGATGCTCGACATCCGAGCCGTCCCACCTGGACTTCGCCTGGAACCGTTCCTCCTCGACGAAGTAGCCGTAGTCGACAAGCCGGTCCGAGATGTAATCGACCGTCTTCTTGCTGGCCGCTGCATCGTTCGAGGGACGCGGCCCGATCTCGAGGAGCGCCTCCATGTGCCGCCGCACGGACTGGTTGGTGATCCCTTTGACGAGCTCGGTCACCCGCGCGTCGGTGGGCGTCTTCTTGCAACCGACGGAGCCCAGGGCGACACAGACGAGCGCGAGCAGGAACGCGCCGGATCGGGCGTGGCGAGAGTTCAAGATCATGAGGTCCTTCTGATCAGCCTTGTCTTGCGATCAACGTCTTGCGATCAACGCGGCATCCGGATCATCTCGGTCACCCAATCGGGGAGGTCGTTCGTGTGCGGCGGATCCTTCTGCCAGGGATCGGGCTGCTTGGCGAGCTCGCGCCCTGCGTCGAACGCGGCCTGCATCTGCTTCGGATCGAACGCCAGCGGATCCTTCCCGATCTCGACTTCCGGGGCGATGCCCACCAGATTGAAGTTGTAACCGAGGGCCTGCACGCCGAAATACGTGCGCATCAGCGCGGACTGCATCGACTTGTTCATCATGACGCTGACGGTCGTCGCCGCCACGTCGCCGAGCGCTCGCTTGAGAGCCGCGGGAGCGTGGTCGATCTTCCCGTTGTCGATCAGGTAGAAGTTGCCCGGCCCGAACGGCGGCGGCCCCGGCGGCGTTTCCCCCGAGAGCCCCGCCACGACGAGGTTCGATCGCGCCGCGCCGTCGACGAAGAGGTGGCCGTCGATCTCGACCGGCGGAAAGACGATCGGGAACGACGCCGACGCGAGCAGCACCGTGTGGTAGAGGTCGAGCTTACCGTCCTTCGCGATCAGACCCATGTTCCAGACCCAGGTCTGATCGTAGTCGATGTTCGTGGTGCCGACCCAGATCGAGCGTCCCTTGTCGTACTCGGCCGCCACACGCTCGAGCGTCTCGGCCGTGATGTGCTTGGCGATCAGATTGCGGAGCGGTCGCGTATCCTTCAGGGAATCCGCGCCGCCGATCAGGCTGAAGATGGAGCGCCCCTTGTAGATATCCTTCTTCGTGACTCCCAAGTACATCGCCCGGAGCTTCTCGTCGTCCTCCGGAGTTCCGAGAAGCGCGTGCGTCGCGAGGAGCGCACCGGTGCTCACGCCGCCGACGGCATCGAACATGGGGCGGTTCCCGCTCTCACGCCACCCGATGAGGAATCCCGCTCCGAACGCGCCGTTTTGCCCGCCACCCGAGAGCGAGAGCAGATTCAGCGGACGGCCCATGCGTTCCTCGACCCCGCGGACGAAGTTCCGCTGCCCTTCCGACGACACGCGATAGAGCGGTGACAGCTGATCGGGATTGAGCGGATCCATCCCGTTCGGAAGGAGCGCATACTGGGCAGGGTTCACGGAAAGATCGCGTTCCGGGGTCGACGAGCACCCCACCAGAAACAGCCATCCGGTGACGAGCAGAAACGGCATCCTGACAGCATGACGTCGCATCGTTCGGTCCCTCCGATCGGTTCTGAGTGAAGACGAGCCTCGTGCCCGCTTCGGATCTTCTAGCTTTTTCGCCGCCGTCGCTCATCCGGCATCCGGACGCGCGGGCTCCGCGCGGGCGACGGCCCCCCTACCGAATGGATCGGCGCCCGCGGTCCTTTCCTGAACGCGCCTTCACGCGTTCGGCGGCTTCCCGCGACTCGAGGGTGAGCGGGTGTTCATCGCCAAGCAACCCGGCACGGATTCGGGCGGCCCTCCGGAGGGTCTCTTCGGCACTCTCGAGCTCCCCCGCCTCTTCGAGCGCAAGGCCCACGCGATGTCGGATCTGGGCCTCCGCGAGGGGGTCGCCGATCCGGGACGCCTGCTCGACCGCGCTGTCGAGGAGCTGCTTCACCGTGACGTCCCGATCCGGCCTCGGCGGCGTCGGGCTCTCGAGCAGCTGCTGCAGCATCTGCGACACGACCGCCGTCGTTTCGCGCGCGCGCTCGGCCTCGGCGGCCGACGTCGACGCCGTCTCGCCATCCAGGAGCAAGAGCGCCAGCGCCTCCATGGCGTCGAGCGTCCGGGCGTGGTGCGCGCCGAAGACTTCCGCGCTGAGTGCGACGACTTCTCGCATCAGACGGATCGCCTCATCCCGCTTGCCCTGCCGGGCGCACGCCCGTGCGAGGTGGGCCCGTGCCTCGATCGTCCGGGGGTGCTCCTTGCCGAGCGCTTTCTCGCGTCCCTCGACGACCTGCCGGAGCAAGGCCTCCGCTTCGACCAGCGGATCGCCCTCTCGCAGACCGCCCACCGCGGCCGCCGCGACGACCAGCCCGACGAATCCCATCCCCGAGACCCTCGCCCACGCTCCCGTGATTCTCATGGCACCCTCCGATTCGTCCAAGGTCCGCGGCTGAAGCCCGCTCGGGGCTTGCCCTCGATTGTCGCCGGGCCTCTTCACGGAAACAAGGGTGAGGATCCCGCCGCGGCCCCTCCCCTCGCGTGCGCGATCGCGGTATCATGCGGGCGTTCCGGCCCCGCCGGCCGGAGCCTGCTTTCGAAAGACGACGACGCCCGAGGAACCACTCCATTCGAGGGAGCTCTGACGAGCGCATGACACGACGACACCTCATCGGCGGGATCGCGGCCTGTTGCCTGGCGACGATGCTCGCCAGTCTCCACTCGGCCGCGAGCGCGACCGACCCGACCCCGCGCGACACTACCGCCGAGGCTCCGGTCCGCTACGACCGCGACATCCGCCCTCTCCTCTCCGACCGCTGCTTCACGTGTCACGGGCCGGATGCGGCCAAGCGCAAGGCGAAGCTCCGGCTCGACACCGCCGAGGGTGCCTACGCGGAGCAGGACGGGATCGCAGCCGTCGTCCCCGGCGACGTCGAGTCGAGCGAGCTGTGGTATCGCGTCTCCACGGACGACCCGTACGACCACATGCCGCCGGCGAAGAGCCACAAGAAGTCTCTGACCGACGAGGAGCTCGACCTCGTGAAGCGCTGGATCGAGCAAGGGGCCGAGTACGAGGATCACTGGTCGTTCGTACCGCCCTCCCGTCCGAGCGTTCCGGCGACGTCGCAACCGGACTGGGCTCGCGATCCGGTGGACGCGTTCGTCCTGGCCGAGCTCGAGACGCACGGCATCGCCCCGAATCCGGAAGCCGACCGAGCGTCGCTCCTTCGCCGCCTCTTCCTGGACGTCACCGGCTTGCCGCCGACGCCCGAGGAGATCGAGGCGTTCCTCGCCGACGATCGTCCCGAAGCCTACGCAGAGCAGGTCCACCGCCTTCTGCACGAAGAGCCATACGTCAGCCGCTATGCCGAGCGCATGGCGATCCCCTGGCTGGACGCCGCGCGCTACGCCGACACGTCCGGCCTCCACATGGATGCGGGCCGACAGATCTGGGCCTGGCGCGATTGGCTGTTGAAGGCGCTGCGCGACGGCATGCCCTTCGATCGCTTCCTGACCGAACAGCTCGCCGGCGATCTTCTCCCGGATGCCTCGATCGCACAGCGCATCGCGAGCGGCTTCAATCGCAACCACGTCACGACCGATGAAGGCGGCGCGATCAGCGAGGAGTATCTGGTCGAGTACGCCGTCGACCGCGCGTCGACCACGGCCGAGGTCTTCCTGGGGCTGACCATGGGTTGTGCGCGATGCCACGAGCACAAGTACGATCCGATCTCCCAGGAAGAGTTCTTCAGCTTCTACTCCTTCTTCAATTCCATCGAGGAGCCGGGTCTCTACTCGCAGGTCCCCGATCCCAAGCGTGCGCTCGAGCCGTTCATCGCGGTCCCCGCTCCCGAGCAGGAAGCCGAGTTGACGCGCCTGCGCGATACGCTGGCGGCTCGCAAGGCCGACCTCGACGCGCCGATCGAAGGCGAAGAGGAGCTCCGCGAGGCATTCTTCGCCAAGACCGGAACGCTGGTCGCGTGGACGCCGAGCGTGCTCGCGAATGCGAAGTCGGAAGGCGGCGCCACGATGGAGCTGCTCGACGACGGCTCGATCCTCGTAACGGGTGAGAACCCCGCGAAGGACACCCATCAGGTCGAGCTGCTGACCGGCGGTACCGACCTACGCGCCCTGGCCCTCGAAGCGCTGCCGCACGAGACGCTCCACGACGGACGTCCGGGACGCGCGCCGAACGGAAACGCCGTCCTCGAGTCGATCCGCGTCGAAGCGATCTCCGTCGTCGACCCCACGAAGCGACAGGACGTCGAGCTGCACTGGGCCTGGGCCGACGTCGAGCAGAAAGATGGCGACTACCGCATCGTCAACGCCCTTGTCGACGACGGGCTCGGCTGGGCGATCGACGGACATCGCGTGAAGGGACCGCGCGCGGCGATGTTCCTCGCCGCTTCGTCGTTCGGGTACGAAGGCGGAACGCGGTTGATCGTGACCCTCGACTACGACTCGGTCTACTCGCAGCACGTCCTCGGACGCGTGCGGCTGTCCGTCGGCCGCATCGACGACGCCGGACTCGACCGTCTCGGCTCCGCGATGAGCGGCTGGTACTCGACGGCGACGTTCAAGCAGCAGAAAGACGAGAACGCCTTCGACCAGGTCTACGGACCCGAGACGATGACCGCCCTCGACACCACGCTCGAGTTCGGAGACGACAAGTTCCGCTTCAACTACATCGCGAAGTTCGAGGACGAGCGCCTCAACACCGAGTTCGCGGGCGGCCCGGGCGCCACCTACGTGGCGCGCCGCATCTTCGCGCCGAGCTCGCGCTCGATCGAGGTCTCGCTCGGAAGCGACGACGGGTTTCGACTGTTCCTCGACGGAGTCGAGGTCGCGAAGAACCAGGTGAACCGCGGCGTCGCCGCCGACCAGGACAAGGCCACGCTCGAGCTCACACCCGGCGCGCACACCGTCGTCTTCAAGATCGTCAACACCGGCGGCCCGGCCGGCTACTACTGGCGTACCCTCCGTCGGGAGGACGAGCTTCTCGGTCCGCTTCTCGCCGCGGTGCTTCCCGAACGCGCCCGCGCGCCGGAAACGCTGGCGCGCCTGACTCGTCAATGGCGCACCGAGTTCTCCCCCGGGTACCGCGAGCGCTTCGCCGGGGTCCAGGAGCTCGAGAAGCAGATCGCGGAGGCCGAGAAGGGTCTCCCGCGCACGATGGTGATGAAGGAGCTCGCGATGCCGCGCGAGACCTACGTGCTGATGCGCGGCGAGTACGACAAGCCCGATCGCAACCGCAAGGTCGAGCGCGGCGTGCCGGCGGCGTTCGGCGCGCTCGCCGACGACGCGCCCCGCGACCGTCATGGTCTCGCCCAGTGGATGACGTCCGAGGAGAACCCGCTCGTGGCTCGCGTCGCGGTGAACCGCCTGTGGGAGCTCTGCTTCGGCACCGGGCTCGTCGCGACCAGCGAAGACTTCGGCATGCAGGGTGAATGGCCGAGCCATCCCGAGCTCCTCGACTGGCTCGCCGTCGAGTATCGAGAGAGCGGCTGGGACACGAAGGCCATGCTGACGCGCATCCTGACGTCCAGCACGTATCGTCAAAGCTCGCGGTCGCGCCCCGAGCTCCGCGACATCGACCCTGACGATCGACTCGTGGCACGCTACCCCCGCCGACGCCTCGGCGCGGAACAGATTCGGGACCAGGCCCTGTACGTCGCCGGCCTTCTGGTCGAGCAGTTCGGCGGCCCGTCCGTGAAGCCGTATCAGCCCGAAGGCCTGTGGCGCGAGGTCGCCATGGTGCAGTCGAACACGCGGACCTTCGAACGCGACGACGGCGACGCGCTGTGGCGGCGAAGCCTCTACACGTACTGGAAGCGCGCAGCGCCGCCTCCCTCGATGCTGACCTTCGATGCGCCGACGCGTGAGTTCTGCACGATCCGCCGCGGCCAGACCGTGACGCCCCTCCAGGCGCTCGTCCTGTGGAACGACGAGCAGTTCGTCGAAGCGGCGCGCGAGCTTGCCGAGCGCACGCTCCTCGAAGCCGACGCCGGCGCCACGGATGCCGACCGGATCACGCGGATGTTCCTCCGGTGCACCGGTCGCGAGCCCGAGGCGATGGAAGCGGAAGCGCTGCTGACAGGGCTCGCGGACTTCCGAGCTCGCTACGCCGACGCCAAGGAAGACGCCGCGATGCTGATCGCCGTCGGTGAGTCCGGAGCGTCCGCCGATCTCGACCCCCGCGAGCTCGCCGCCTGGACCATGATCGCCAGCACGCTCTTCAGCCTCGACGCCATGATCTCACGAGGATAGTGATGAACCCGCTCGAACGACATCTCATCGACATCAACCGCCGGCAGTTCTTCAAGGTCGGCGCGGGTGCGGGCCTGTCGGCCTGCCTCGGCGCGTCGGCCCTCGGCTCGATGCTCCCGTCGGAAGCGAAGGCGGCTGCCGGTGCGGCAAACGGCGCGGGAGCCGGCGGCGCGGCGGTCGACCTGCCCGGCATCCGGCAGCACTTCCCGGCGAAGGCCAAGCGCGTCATCTACATGCACATGGAAGGCGCACCGAGCCAGATCGACCTCTTTGACTACAAGCCGGGCCTGCGCGAACGATTCGACGAGGACCTTCCCGACTCGATCCGCGACGGGCAGCGCCTCACCGGGATGACGAGCGGCCAGTCCCGCTTCCCGGTCGCGCCGTCGATCTTCAAGTTCGAGAAGTACCCGAATCGCCAGGACGGAGTGTGGCTGAGCGAGCTTCTGCCCCACACCGCGAAGCTCTCGAACGAGATGTGCCTCGTCCGATCGATGCACACCGAGGCGATCAACCACGAGCCGGGGATCACGTTCTTCCAGACCGGTCATCAGCAGCCGGGACGTCCGTCGTTCGGCGCCTGGACGAGCTACGGCCTCGGAAGCGCGAACCGCGACCTGCCGACGTTCGTCGTTCTCATCACGCAGGGCCTCGGCAACATGCAGGCGCTCTCCGAGAGGTTCTGGGGCTCGGGCTTCCTCCCCGCGAACCATCAGGGCTGCCGCATGCGTGGCGGCTCGGAGCCCGTCCTGTACCTGAACGATCCACCCGGCGTGACGCGTGCCGACCGCCGGCGCATGCTGGACCTGCTCACGAAGCTCGACGAGCGCGATGCGGAGCGCAGCCTCGACCCGCGCATCGCCGACCGTATCGAACAGCACGAGATGGCGTACCGCATGCAGATGTCCGTGCCGGAGCTCACCGA
>CAZQZX010000205.1:0-12825 GCA_964597885.1 uncultured Planctomycetota bacterium | reverse complement strand
GGCGATCATCCAGGACCCGGCGCATGTGCTCGTCGTCCGAGGTGCAGGGGACGGAACCTTCGAATCGATCCGCGAGTTCCCGGCGGCACCTGCCACCGAATTCGCGCGCGCGGAAGTCACGGACGTGGATCGTGACGGCTATCCCGACGTCCTGCTGCTGGATTGGGACGGCACGTGGTGGCTCCGCAACCAGGGTGGTCATCGACTGGGTCCTCCGGTCGCGATTGGCGAAGAGGCACGTTACCCCGCGCAAGGTGTCGGGGATCTGAACTCTGACGGTGTTGCGGATGTGATACGCGTCCCCAACGACTTTGCCACACGAGATACGGGCGAGGTCATTCTCTCGGACGGGCGCGGCGGGTTTCAAGCCGCGCGTGCGTTCGAGCTGGGGAGCCCCGACGATTGGTTTCCGAAGCGCATACTCGTGGCCGACTTCAACGTCGACGGTTGCGCAGACATCATTCGTACGACCCACGAAGGTATCGTCGTGCATGAGGGCGACGGGCGCGGCGCGTTCACGAGGGTTCGCCTGTTTCCGATCGAGTTCTTCTTCTTCTATGACATCCTGCCAGGCGACCTCGATCGAGACGGTCATCTCGATTTTCTCGTGGGGAGACGTACGCGCTATGAAGCCTGGATCGGGAATGGTCACGGTGGATACCGACGACGTTTCACGGACATCCCCACGCTCGATCCGCCGAATCCGAGCCTCTCCGAGACGCTCGTCGACGTGGATCGGGACGGGTTTCTAGACCTGATTGCGCAACGCGATGTGCGATATCTTCCGGGTCTTCCGCGTGGGGACTTCCTCCGAGAAGGAGGCCGCCGGACGGATTCCAAAGTCCAGCTCGTGCCGTACCCGGCAGCGACCGCCGACTTCGATGAAGACGGCGTCGTAGATCTGGTGGGGATGGTTGTGGACGAATCGGCGAGGACGTTACGCGTCTTCTCCGGTGACGGCGCAGGCGGCTTCGCCGACGGTCAGCGTCAGGGAGACTATCCGTACTCCCCGGCTGCGATCGAGGTGGCGGATTTCGACAACGACGGCCATGCGGATGTTGCGGTGCTCGGGGTGACGATCTTCCCTGCGATCCGATACTACATCCAGATCGCTTATGGGGACGGTACGGGCTCGCTCGAGCCTCCCGTCGAGGTCGCGCGTGGCAACGAGAAGCCCGATTCCCTGTGTGTCGCTGATTTCGAGCAAGATGGCATTCCGGAGCTGATTGTCGACCATGGGACCGGAATGACCCTCCATCGGCGCGAGACTCGCGAACGCTACCCTCGTCGCTTGGACTTGCCGGGCGAGTCTCCGGTGGTGCTCGACTTCGATGGCGACGGTCAGCTCGACTTGATCCGGCCCGAACGGGCACTGGAGCGGTTGGCTGTGCACCTGGGAGATCCCGGAGGTTTGATTCCCGTCACGGCAGACTTCTACGAGAAGCTGGAGTTCATTCCCGGTCGAATGCTCGGATTGGACTTTGACGGAGACGGGCGTGACGACCTCGCGATTGGAGACTCGACCGACCCGGGCCGCATTCGGTTCCGCATGGGAGCGACGGATCAGTGGATTTCTTCGCTGTTCCGACCTGCGATCCCCTTGCTCGTGGCCGAGATGGACGGCCGCCAGGGTGACGATCTGGTCGCGAGCGGCAATCTGATTCTGACCTGGGACCGTCGTACAGAAGGGCCTCGGATGGATGGGGCCTACGACACGACTCAGATTCTCGGCATCGCCGACGTCGACCAGGACGGACGAGGCGACCTGATCGGCTACACAGGCGAGAACACGCTGCGCGTGCTGCACAATCGAGCGTCCGACGTCGACTGTCGCGCTGGAAACGTCGATGCGGGATCGGGAGGCGCCGGACCCGTCGACGTCCTCTTCGTCAATGACGATGCCGGATCCGGACTCTCACGCCTGATCACGCTCGGCGAGGAAGACCGTGTGACGATCCGGATGAACGCACCACCCGCGGCGAAAGGGCCGGCACCCTTCGCGCTCTATCTCTGGCATGGCTTTCCGGATTCCACGACCGTGGAGCCGTTGCCGGCGGAGCTCGGTTCGACGTGCCTGCCGATCGCGTGGACGCGGGGGGCCCGACAGCCGGCCGTCGTCTGGAACAACCTCGGTCGCGAGCCGCGGCTCGGGCGGCCGTTGAAAGCCTCCACGCCGGCGCCGTCCATCGTCCTCGATCGGGAGAAGATCGGCATCGGTGTCGGCGGGAATCTGTTCCTGCAGGGCGTGATCGTCGATCCGGGCTCGCCGTCGGGCCAGGCCGCGGTGACCAACGGCATCGCCGTCCGCATCCGCTAGCGGGCGATGGCTCGCACCCGTCGTCCGCGTCAGCTCCGGAACAGCCGCGGCAGCAGACGGCCCGTTCGCTTCTCGTACTCGGCGTACGCCTCGCCGAACTGATCGCGCATCATCTGCTCCTCGCGGCCGACGCGGGCGAGGTATAGGGGCGTGAACGTGACGAGGGCGCTCGGGCCGGCGATGCCGTTGGCGAGCAGGAGCAGCTGCGCGAGGCCGAAGAGGAAGATCGCCGTGTACATCGGGTGCCGGATGCGGCGGTAGACGCCGCCGTCGATCAGGCGATGGTCCTCGCGGAACTCGAGGGTGACCGACCAGTTGCGGCCGAGGTCCGCGTGCGAGCGCCAGAAGAGCCCGAGCGCCAGGAGCATCACCGCCGTCCCCGCCCAGAAGGCGGCCGGTGAAAGGGCATAGTCCGCGAAGCCGAAGAGCGGCGTGAACAGGTACAGCGCCGGCAGCACCAGGCACCCCAGCATCACGAGCGGCAGGAGCGCTTTCTCGGCCCCTCCGACGCGCGTTTCGGCGCTGGACTCGTCCTGGACGCGGCGCTGGTAGACGTGCCGGATTCCGGTGTAAACCACGAACCCCACGAGAAAAACGACATCCGAAGGTGTGCTCGGCATGGCGGCTGATTGTAACCGCACAAAAAGCACGGTGCACGCCTCCGTCTTCTCTCGTTTCCCCCTCTGGAGGGAGCGAGTCTGCCGGGTGTTCGGTGGATCGATCCTCGGATCTGGTACCCAAGAAGGAGCGGATGTGATGGCAACGAATCGGTTTGGAAGCGCAATCCTGGCCTTTCTCGCGGTGGTGGCGCTCGTCGCCCCGGAAGCCGCGGCGCAGGGAAGGATCTACGAGACCATCGGTGATTTCCAGAACGGGATCATCATCAGTCTGAACGACGACGACGATCGGCTGCTGATGCCGGAAGAGGGCACGCCGATGCCCTTCATGTGGGTGCCGGCCTCCGAGCGCGGCAGCGTGCTGCGCGTCGACGTCGAGACCGGCGAGGTGCTCGGCGAGTTCCGGACCGGCCCGGCGAACTTGCCGCGCAACCCGAAGCGCATCGCGGTCGATCAGCTCGGCAACTGCTGGGTGATGAACCAGGACTACCGCGAGCACCCGGACGAAGGCTGGCCTTTCTGCTCCGAGCTCGGCTACGACTTCCTCGGCTCGATCTCGCGCATCGGCGTCGTGATCGGCGGAACGCGCACCGACGCGAACGGCAACCCGGATCCGAACGGCCAGTACCTCAAGCCGCCGTTCCGCTACAACACCTGCGTCGATCGCGACGGCGACGGCCTCATCCGCACGTCGCGCGGCGGCGGCGATGTCCTCACCTGGCTGAACGAGAACGGCGAGGACGACTGCGGCGGCGTGTCGACGGCCGACGACGAGGCGATCATCAACTACCAGCGCATCAACACCGAGACCGACGCGGGTGTGCTGGTCGTCGACGAGAACAACGATCTGTGGGTCGGCGGGCCGCAGGTGGTCATCGGCGGTCTGACCCCGATGCTTCACCAGAAGTTCAGCGGCATCCTCGGGACGCCGATCCCGGGCGAGCTCCACTTCGGCGACAACTGCGGCGGCAACACCGGCGCGATCGGCGCGGACGGCAAGCTGTGGACGGCGCCGCTCGAGTCGTACTGGGACACGTCGGTGTTCGATCCGAAGACGGGCGAGCTCGTGTGCTCGGATTCGTCGATCCGGGCGAAGGCCATGGTCGTCGATCCGACGACGGGTCATCGCTGGCTTCTCGGAGGCGACGGCGAGGCCGATCGCCTCGAAGAGTACGACCTCGACAACAACCTCCTGCAGACGATCGACCTCTTCGCGCTGGCCAACGACATGGCGATCGACGCCAATGGTGCCATCTGGGTGTCGGTGGTGCCGCCGGAAGGAGCTCCTTCGCCGGGCGGAGTCGTTCGCCTGATTCCCGATCCCGCGAATCCCGGCGAGTACCTCTTCTGGAGCTTCTTCGAGATCGATCGGCCGACGATGGTGTCGATCGACTCCGAGGGGAAGATCTGGGTCGGCAGCGAGGTGACAGACCTGCTCGTGCGGATCGACCCGGATGCGGGCGCGTCGCCGCTCGCGGGCATGCCGCCGGCCGGCGAGATCGACGGGGGCGCGCTGCTCCCGCCGAACGCGGGCGTCGAAGGAGTTGGCGACGGCTCGGGCTTCACGGTTCTCGCGACGGTCGTCGATCAGGGGCAGTGGATCGTCACCTACGACAGCGAGCAGGAAGGTACGCCGTGGGGTACGGCCTACTGGGACGCGATCGTTCCCGAAGGCACGAACCTCATCGCCGAGGTGCGCGCTTCGGATGACCTCCTCGCGATTCCGGATCTGCCGTACCGTCGCGTCGAAGACGGCGTGGCGTTCAACGACCAGCGCGGCCGCTACATCGAGATCCGCGTGACTTTCGAGCGCACCGATCGGGCGCTCGGCGAATCGCCGATCCTCGAGCGCTTCGAGATCCAGGCCAGCGAATGCCACTTGCTCGTCGCCGAGGGTGAAGGCACCGACACGTTCCAGACCGGCTCGAACGCGCACGTCTTCCAGACGAAGCTCGGCAACATCATCCGGTCGTACCCGGTGTTGATGGAGGACATCCCGGAGATCTCGTTCCAGCTTCCGCGCCCCGAAGCGCTGACGGCGGGGGCAAGCGTGGTCGGCGTGGACGGCGTCAAGCCGGTCGAGACCTTCCACGTGCAGGTCGTGATGTGGAATCCGCGCGTCTTCCCGGAGAACGAAGAGCAGTCGACGCCCGGTCTGCGGGTACAGATCTGGTCGGACGGCAGTATCACGACGAAGAAGTACGGCGAGGCCGACGGCAACATGGACCTCGAGCTGGAGGTCGTCCGCCGCGAGGGGCGTCGCATCACGGTCCGCGTGCCCTTCGTCGTCGGCATGTAGTCGAGCTCCAACAAGATCACACTTGGATCCGCCTCGAAGGGGCGGATCGGTAAGGGGAACATCGGGCGCCTCGGCGTCCACGCGAGCCCCCTCGGGAATGCGCTCCCGAGGGGGCTCTTGTCGTTGATGCCGCGAGACTTGCCCGAAGCGACCTCGGCTGCGATCATGGCGTCATGACACTCGTCGAGGACAAGCAAGGTGCCGGTGCGTTCCAGTGGAATGCGGGCGGATGGTTCGGCTCGCAGTTCGGCGCGACGCTGTGGCTGCTGCTGCTCGGCGGCAGCGTGCTCGCGCAGGGGGAGCCGACGCGGGGGCTCTTCGTGATCGGCTGCGGGCTCGCCGCGAACGCCGTCGGCTATCTCCTGTGGCAGGCGCGGGATCGTCTGCAGCCGCACTCGGCCATCCAGATGCTGATCGGCGCGTGCGGCGTCGCCTCTCTTGTCGGGTTGCTCTCGCTTCGCGGATCGGAGGCGGCGCGTGGAGCCGTCGAGGTGCCCCGGGACCTGTGGGTGCTCGTCGTCTATCCCGTGCTCTCGATCGTGTTCTACCTGCGGGAGCGCGCGGTTCGTGGTGCCGCGGGGAGCGGAGCCTAGCCGCATGCCGATCCCGAAGACGCGCGCCGACCTCGTCGAGCAGGTCGACACGTCGTTCGAAAAGCTGTGCGACGATCTCGATGCGGCGGGGCCTCGCGCGGGCGGGTGGCCGTGCGTCGACGACTGGACCGTGCAGGAGCTCCTCGCGGTGCGGGTCTGGTGGACCGAGAGCGTCGTCGACTGGATCGAGGCCGGTCGCCGCGGCGAGAGGCCCGAGACGCCGGCCCCGGGTTACCGCTGGAGCGAGACTCCGCGCCTGAATGCCGACGTCGTGGAGCGGGCTCGGCGCGTGTCCTATCGCGTCCTGCGAGATCGTCTCGAGGCCGGCTACGCTCGTGTCCGGACGACGATCGACGCGCTCGACGATCGCGAGCTCCTCGAGCCCTCGGTGTTCGCCTGGGCGGGCAAGTACCCGATCGCGCGCTGGATCTCGATGAACACGGCGCGGCAGTACGCGACGGCTCGCACGCTCGTGCGCCGGGCGACGAGGGAGAACACCCCCGGATGACCCTGGGCTCGCGCTACCTGAATACCGATCTGTATCTGATCTCGGTCGAGGACCCGACGCCGCTGATCCGCGCTCTCGAGACCAGGGCCGACGTCCTCTTCTTCACGCACGAGGCCGACGGCAAGTGGTACGCGACGATCGAGGCCGACGGATCGGGCGAGCCCGACAGCGAGCCGAGGCGCGATATCGATTCGCTGATCGCCGCGCTCGACTCGCTGGATGCGGATTGCGCCGCGATCCTCGCCGCGTGCGAGCGCCGCGAGATGAACGTCGGCTGGCAGGCGGCGGCCGAGCGGCCCGAGGGATCCTTCGCGCTCGAACCGACCGCGCTTGCAGCGATGACCCGCCACGGTATGATCTTCGCGGTGACGGTGTATCCGTCGTCGGAAGCCGATATGTAGCCGCTGCGCGCGGGGGAGTCGACAGATGAGCGAATGGGAAACGGTGACGTCCGAGGTGCTGGTCGTCCAGGCGGAGGAAGAGGCGCTTGCCGATCCGACGCGTGAGAGCCCGCGGCGGTGGGAGATCGTGCGCGAGCTGCATCGCCGGTCGGACGAGGCGATCTTCGAGGCCGCGGGGGGGTGGTGTGCTTCGAACGAGTCGCTGCTCAAGTGCCTCGCGGCCGACGTGCTCGCGCAGTTCGACTACTCGAACGACAACCCGTTCGCCGAGCGGTCCGAGCCGCTCTTGAACGAGCTGCTCGGCGATCCGAACCTGGACGTCGTCTCGTGCGCGCTTGTCGCGCTCGGCCACCTGCGCCGCGGCGATCTCGATCGGATCCTCGCGCTGGCCTCGCACGACAATTCCGACGTGCGCGACTCGGTCGCGTTCTGCATCGGCCCGCGCGACGACGACGCCTGCCGCGAAACGCTGCTGCTTCTGAGCTCCGATACCGACCGCGATGTCCGCAACTGGGCGACGTTCGGTCTGGGGTCGCTCAGCGAGGCCGACACTCCCGAGATCCGAGAGGCGCTCTCGAATCGGCTTGCCGATGACGACGAAGAAGTTCGCGGCGAAGCGATGCTCGGCCTCGCGATCCGAGGCGACGTACGCGTCGTCCCATTGATTCTCGCCGAGCTCGAAGGTGACGAGGTCTCATCGCTCACCGTGCAGGCGGCGGCCGAGATGCCGGATCGCAGCTACCTCCCGCATCTCGAGGAGCTCCGGGAGGCGAATCCGGAGGACGAAGGCATCGGGCTCGCCGTCGAGCGATGCCGCGAGGAATAGACTCGGAGGTCCGATTCGGATGAAGGTCGTCGTAGCCACCTCACAGTTCGCCGTATCCGATGATGTGAAGCGCAACCTCCGCGGGATCCTCCGGCAGATGGAGGAGGCGAAGGACGGCGGCGCTCGGGTGATCCATTTCTGCGAGGGGGCGCTCTCGGCCTACGTGCCCCACGATCGGGAGAGCTTCGCCGGCTACGACTGGGACGCGCTGCGGGAGGCCTCCGAAGAAGTTGCCGCGCACGCGAAGAAGCTGCGGCTGTGGGTGGTGCTCGGCTCGACGCACCGACTGACGGGACGCCGCAAGCCGCACAACAGCGTCTATGTCATCGACGATCGCGGCCGGCTCGTCGATCGGTACGACAAGCGCTTCTGCGCGGGAGACCGCACCGGGAAGACCGGCGAGCTCGCGCACTTTACCCCCGGGTCGCGGCGCTGCGTGTTCGACATCGCGGGCGTTCGTTGCGGCATCCTGATCTGCCACGAGTACCGCTACCCGGAGCTTCATCGCGAGTACAAGAAGGCGGGCGTCCAGCTGATCTTCCACTCGTACCACGCCGGCAACATGCGGCCCGACGCCTACGCCGAGATGCAGGCCCAGGTCGGAGCCGAGAATCACGCCCACAATCCCGGGACGACCCTCCCCGAGATCACCATGCCGGCGAGCATGCACGCGGTCGCCGCGTCGAGCCACGTCTGGATCAGCTGCGCCAACTCGTCCGCCCGCGAGAGCTGCTTCCCGGCCTTCGCCATCCGCCCGGACGGTGTCGTGGTCGGCAAGCTGAAGCGGAACCGGGCCGGTGTGCTCCTGACTTCCGTCGACCCCCGCGCGAAGCTCTACGACTCCACCGAAGCCTGGCGTAACCGAGCCATGGGCAGCCGCTTCCACAGCGGCCGGACGGTCGAAGATCCTCGCTCGAGCGATCGGCGAAGCTTCTAGGCTCAGCGCGGCAAGAAAAATCTTCCGGTTCCTGTTCGGACGCGACTCCTCTTCCCGGTGTCCCCTCGTGTCGCGCATTTCGCGCTTCGAGTCGGCCTGTTCTTCCTCATCGGCGGATCGGCCACCGGGAATCCTCAACCAAGGAGTCTGCGATGAAGCTCAATCGGAAGTTCTCAGTTCTTGCCGCCCTCGTGGCGGTGGCTTGGTGGGGCGCCACGAGCGCGGCCCACGCCCAGACGACCACCGTCCAGCCGGGCCTCTGGTTCGACGCGGCGACGTGGGACAACGGCGTGCCGACGATCGCCGATGACGCGACTATCGTCCACGACCAGATCTTTGTCGATTTCAGCGAGATGCCGATGGCCGCGAGCCTGACGGTCGGCAATGGTGACGCGGGACTGCTCTTGCTCGACTTCGCTGCGGACTTGACCGTGGCCGGCGACGTCTTGATCGGCAACGCGGGCGGGGCGGGGTCGATCCTCTTCGATTTCAGCAACGAGTTCACGGCCCAGAATGTCGTCATCGGCGCGAGTGCAGAGGGCTACCTCGGCGGTGAAGGGACTCAGGCGGACGGCGAGGTGACCGCGACCTCGATCACCGTCGGAAGCGGCGGTCCCGGTACGCTCCGGGTCGAGCTTTCGACGGCAACCACGGGCGAGTATCGCGTGGGCGCGGATGGGTCGACGGGAAACCTCATCCTCGAGTCCTTCTCGGACGATGCCACGGCCAACAACGGATTCACGCTCGGCGCTCAGGGAACGGTTGAGTTCAGCTCGAGCTTTACGGGGAACTCGGTCGTGAACGTCACGGCGGGCGATCTGACGTTTGCACCCGGTTCGGCCATCACGACGCGTGGCATGTTCGTGAGCGACGGGGTCATCATCGGTGATCGTCGCGTCCTGTTCACGTACGCCGGCAACCTGGTCGGCCTTCCGACGACCTTCGAGCCGCCCCTCGGCTTCGGCGCTGTGCTCGATACGGCGACGCCGGGCGAGATCGCGATGGAGATCACGAGCCTGCCGGGCCCGTTCGAGTGGATCGCCGGTGTCGAGAACTTCTTCACGGGTGGAAACTGGGATGCGGGTGTCGCGCCGACGGCGGGCGGATTCGCCGACATTCGAAACGGCGGCACGGCCAATGCAGACGGCAACGACGGTGGCGCGCCCGCCGAGTTTCTCTTGAACGAGCTGAACATTGCCGACCCGATGGGGAACGGCGCGCTGAACGTCGTGAACCAGACGATGCGTGTGGGCGGGAACGGCGGGTCTCTCTTCGTTGCCTCGCCTGCGGACGAGGTCACCAGCGGCACGGTGTCGGGCATCGACGGTTCCTTCGTCTTCACGGATGCGACGAGTCTGTACATCGCCAGTGATCTCGACGTAGGCTCGCTCCGATCGGCCGAGACGGGGCAGATCTCGGGCATGGGCTCGGCGGTGATCGAGCGCGTGGACGAGGTGTTCGTCGGCGGCGATGCGGATATCGGTGCGCACATCGTCGATAATGGTGGTGGCGCCGTGGCCGACGGGCATGGCTCGCTGATCATCCGGGATATCGGAACGTTCTTCCTGGATGGCGACTTCGACATCACCGACGGTGAGGTGGGCGAAGGAACGGGTACGGGCCGCGGAACGGCCTTCCACAGCGCCGATGTACTTGTCGAGCGGGTCGATACGTTCATCCTCGACGCCTGCCTGGACGTCGGCCAGACGACAGCTCGCGAGCGGCAGGACGAAAACGTCTTCTTCACCATCCTGTGGCGAGACATCGGCCTGCTCGACATCAGCGCAGACATCGACTACCTGTTGAACGGCGCGCACGGCGTCGGTGCCGACGCCGGCGTGATGAACTTCGACGGCACGATGACGTTCGAGCGTTGCACGATCGTGGTCCACGGCGACATCGACCTGCACAATACGGTCAACATGAGCGGCGACGGTGTGGTGAACGCTCTCGGCATCATGAACCTGATCGACTCGTCGATCCTCGTCGACGAAGGCGACACCGCCGAGATCGGCGCTATCGACATCGATGACGGCGTGCCGGGCACGGGCGATCCGAACAACGTTGTCGAGGCCTACGTGAACATGACGCGAAGCTCGTTGACCGCGGTCGAGGAGATCAAGCTCGGCCGTCGTCTGAACAACGTGACGGGCACGCTCGAAGCGGTCATCGACCTGAACGAGGCGAGCTACATGGCGACCTCGATCCTCGAGGTCGGTGACGAGGGAACGATCGTGGCGCACCTCGCGGGTCTCTCGCGAGTGACGCCGGGTACCGTGGGTGGCCTCGGTGGCGCCTACTCGGCGATCGACGCCGACGACGCGATCCTGGGCGGCGAGTTCATCGCCGAGTTCGACTTCACGCCGCCGGCGGGCACGCACACGTTCGACCTCCTCGTCACGACGAGCCCGACGGCGCTCGACGACACGACGGCCACCTTCGAGGTGCGCGATCTGTCGTCGAACTTCACCGTCGACTTCTTCGGCGTCGTCGAAGAGGGCGGGGTCGACATCGTTCGACTGATCGTTTCGGGTACACCGACGATTCCGACGTGCGACGCGCCGAACAACGTGGCCGTCTCGGCCGAGATGCCGCTCTTCCTCGAGTTCTCTGCGATGGATGAGAAGGTGGCCGAGATCGTGACGATCGGTTTCACCTGCAGCCCGGAGCTTCCGCAGGAGGCCGTCATCGTGCTGAACGACGGCAACCCGGCGACGGGCTCGCTTTCGTGGACGCCGCAGATCGGCGACATCGGCGAGTACGAGTGCTGCGTGACGGCGATGGACGAAGAGGGCAACACGACCGAGTGCTGCTTCACGATCGAGGTGGCCGAGTGCTTCGCGCTCTTTGCTTCGAGCGCCGGCAACGAGCCGTACACGAACGGTCACACCTGGCCGACCTACCTCGGCGACATTCACACGGACGTTCCGGTGGTGATGGAAGCGCCGGGCGTGTACACCGTGCGCCTCCCACGGATCAAGGGAATGCGCGGCCTGACCGACAACCGCGGCAAGGCCGGGACCGGCCGACGCCCGTTCGTCCCGCGTCCGATCAAGCTCTACGCGCAGATCGTGATGTGGAACCCGATCCTGTTCCCGCAGAACCCGGAGCAGTTCAGTGACGCGATCGAGGTGATCGTCCATCCGGACGGTACGGTCGAATCGCAGACCTACGGCCAGCCGGACGGCATGTCGATCTTCGTCGAGAGCACGCTGAACGACGACCGCTCGGTGACACTGCGCTTCCCGTTCGATATCGAAGGGCTGTAGTCGAGCCCGAAGTAACAACCTGAGCGACACCCAGAGGCCACCTGCTTTCGAGCAGGTGGCCTTTTTTCTTGGCTCTCCCGCCCTCCTCGCCCCTCCATCGGGCCCGTCCTGCGCCCCCCCGAGAAAAAGTCGCCTTTCCGCTGCACTCCGCGCCGGCCATTCGAGTGTCCCTACGTGGGCAGGGGACACGAGCGCAGGACCTTCCGCTCGCTAGCGGCCACACGCTGACCGTCGAGGAGCGCCGGGGCCGTCCTGCGACGGACTTCAAAGATGGCACGCGGGGAGAGAGAGGGGCTTCACGCCATGAATCGCAGCTTCAGGAGACAACCGATGGGATTCCGACTCACCACCACGATGCGAGCCGCGCTGATCGCGCTCGCCGTTCTCGCGTCGGCGCACTTCGCGCAGGCCCAGACGACGACCGTCCAGTCCGGCCCGTGGCTGGACGCGACGACCTGGGACAACGGCGTCCCGGCGGTCGTGGATGACGCGATCGTCGTGCACTCGTCGATCACGATGGACTCGAACGACCAGCTCACGGCCGCGAGCCTGGCCGTCGGAACCGGCGCGGGGGCGGGCAAGATCGAGTTCGACTTCTCGGCCGACATGGTGATCGCGAACGATGTCCGGCTCGGCGACGCGGGCGGCGCGGGAACGATCACGATGGACTCCAGCACGACCCTCATGGCCGACAAGATCCTGATCGGTCTGGGTGCACCGGGCGTGCTGAACGGCCAGTTCGACACGGCGGGGCAGGTGACCGCGACGGCGATCACGATCGGCGCCGGGGCTCCCGGTACGCTCAGCGTGGGCGGCTCGAACGCGACGACCGGAGAGTACCGGGTGGGCGCGGACGGATCGCCCGGCCATCTCGTGCTCGGGGCCTTGGCGACCGCCGGAAACGGTTTCACCGTGGGCTCGCAGGGCACGGTGTCGTTCAACGGATCGTTCGGGGCCTTCGAGCAGATCGACGTGACGGGCGGCGATCTCACCTTCGCGCCGGGCTCGGTGGTGAGCGCGCTCGGTTTCGATGCCGACGGGGCGAGCATCGGCTCCCG
>CAZQZX010000204.1:0-12948 GCA_964597885.1 uncultured Planctomycetota bacterium | reverse complement strand
CCCGACGTCGGAACCAACCCGCAGGTGATGGCCTGGTTCTTCGACACGTACGCGATGCACAACCGCGTCTGGGCTCCGGCCGTCGTGACCGGCAAGCCGCTCGCGCTCGGCGGATCGTCCGGCCGCGTCGCGGCCACCGCGCAGGGCATGGTGTACACCGTCCGCGAAGCCGTGAAGCACCTCGACATCAACCCGGTCGGCGCCACGGTCGCGATCCAGGGCTTCGGCAACGTCGGCTCGTACTCGGCGCACCTCATGTCCGAAGCCGGCATGAAGATCACCGGCATCGGTGACGTCACCGGAACCTACGTCAATCCCGACGGCATCGACATCAAGCACGCCATCAATTACGCCGAGAGCAACCAGAACAGCCTCTGGGGATTCGAGGGCATGGGCGGCTGCGAGAAGATCGATCGCACCGAGGAGATCCTCGAGCTCGATGTCGACGTCCTCGTCCCGGCCGCACTCGAGAACCAGATCACCAGCAAGAACGCCGCCGACATCAAGGCAAAGATCATCGCCGAAGCCGCCAACGGGCCGACGACGCCGAACGCCGACGACATCCTCGCCGAGCGCGGCACGTTCATCATCCCCGATATCCTGTGCAACGCGGGCGGCGTGACGGTGTCGTACCTCGAGTGGGTGCAGAACCGCATGGGCTACTACTGGAAGGAAGGCCGCGTCCTCGAGGACCTCGAGCGCTACATGGTCAACGCCTTCCACGACGTGCTCAAGCACACCCAGGAGTTCGACGTCTCGATGCGTACGGCTGCGTTCCTCGTGGGGATCAAGCGCGTCAACATCGCGGCGGCGTACCGAGGCGTGTACGCCTGATCCCGGATTCGCGCCCCTGATCGCGCTCAGGTCTCCCCGTCTGCGTGCCGAAAAGTAGATCGACGGCATCGACTACCGCGAGGCGACCGAGCCATGATCTCCCACAAGCACGGGTTCCTGTTCCTGCACGTCGGACGCACCGGAGGGAACTCCATCAGCAACGTGCTGATGCACCACTCCGAGAACGAGACGCGCGTCCACAAGAGCGCGGGACGCGGCGTGTACGATCCGGACGGAACGCAGGGCATCAGCGTGCTGGACGACGACGGGGTCAACATCAAGCACTACGGCCTGAGCTACTTCGTCGAGAAGATGGGCGAGCGCGTCTTCGACTACTTCATCTTCCTCACGGCGCGGAACCCCTGGGACCGGCTCGTCTCCGGCTGGCACTACTCCGGCAAGCGGATGCCCTTCGACGAGTTCATCTCGCGCGGCCCGGTAAAGCCGTGCGTCGAGAACTTCCTCACCGTGGACGGCAAGGTTCACGACCCGTCCTACGTGATCCGCTTCGAGCGTCTGCAGGAAGGACTCGACCACGTCTGCGAGCACCTGGGGCTTCCGAGGACCACCCTCCCCCACGTGAATCGGTCCTCCCGCGGACACTACGCGCAGTACTACAGCGATGTCCAGCGGGCGCTCGTCGCGCAGCGGTACGCCAAGGACATCGAGTACTTCGACTACCGCTTCGACGACTGAGCTTCGTGCTCCTCGGTTGACCGCTTCCACCGGTTGGGATAGAACCGGTTCCATGGATGCCGGGTCCAGTGATGAGGCGACGGTCTACCTACGCGACCTCGAGCGAGGCGACCGGAGCGCCGTCGACCGACTGTTGCCGCTGATCTACGAGGATCTGCGCGCGATCGCCGGCGCGATGATGCGTAACAACGCCGCCGATCAAACGCTCCAGCCCACGGCTCTCGTCCACGAGGCCTACCTCAGGCTCGTGCGAAGCGAGAATCAGCAGTGGAACAGCCGCAAGCACTTCTTCGACGTCGCGGCGATGGCCATGCGTCAGCTCCTCATCAACGAGGCGCGGCGACGCGGCGCCGAAAAGCGCGGCGGCGAGCGCAAGCGCGTGCTCCTGTCCGACATCGCGGAAACGGGTGAAGGCGGCCTGAGCGAGATCGACGTGCTCGCGTTCAACGAGCTGCTCGAACGGCTCGAGGCGATTGACCCGCGACAGTCGCGCATCGTCGAGCTGCGATTCTTCGCCGGTCTCAAGGTGACCGAGATCGCCGAGATCCTCGGAGTCTCCGACCGGACCGTCCGCCTCGACTGGCGCATGGCCCGGGCCTGGCTCCAGCGCGAGCTCAGCGAACAGGAGGACTCGTGAGCCAGGACGACCAGCGCCTGCTCCGCGAGCTCTTCCACGAGCTCGCGGACGTCCCCGAGGAGCGCAGGCGCGAGACCCTTCGCGAACGGCAAATCCCCCCCGAGATCGTGACGCAGCTCGAATCGCTTCTCGAGCACGACGAGGCCGAACACGACGACGGCGAATCCTCGATGGCCGGCCCCCCGTCAGACCCGAGCCCTTCGGACCCGCGACGCGCGGAGAAACTGACGGACTTCGTCCAGGCCCTGTACGGGGCCGATGGCGATGAGTCCGAGCCCGGCTCGTCGCACAGCCCGGGATCGGCGACCTCCCTGCCCCGATCGGGATCGACCGAGCGATACGAGATCCGGCGGCGCGTCGCGCAGGGCGGCATGGGGACGATCCTCGAGGCCTTCGACACGTCGCTACGACGAACGATCGCGATGAAGGTGATCACCCGCTCGCGCTTCCCGGAGCGCGATCCGTCGCCGGCGCCTTCGTCGAGCTTCTTCCGGCGCTTCGTGGAAGAGGCCCAGATCACCGGGCAGCTCGACCACCCTGGCGTCGTCCCGGTCCACGAGCTGTCGCTCAACGAAGAGGGCGAGGCCTTCTTCACGATGCGCCTCGTCCAGGGGATCACCTTCAAGGACGTCATCGCGAAGGTCGGCAAGGGCGAGGACGGCTGGACGCTGACACGCGCCGTCAGTCGATGGCTGCAGGCGTGCGAAACGATGGCGTACGCCCACGCGCGCGGCATCCTGCACCGCGACCTCAAGCCCGCCAACCTCATGGTCGGCGAGTTCGGCGAGACCTACGTGATGGACTGGGGCCTTGCCAAGTCCTTCGCGGCGGACGGACGATCCGCTCCCCTCGCCGACGACGACCGCTCGGAGCCGGAAGCCGAGAACGCGCGAGCCGAGGAGTTCGATCCTGCGAGCGAGCCCGTCTTCACGATGGATGGCGAGGTCATCGGGACGCCGGCGTACATGCCTCCCGAACAGGCCGAAGGCGACCGGTCGCGCGTCGGGCCTTCGGCCGACCTCTACGCGATGGGCGCGGTGCTGTACCACCTCCTCGCCGGACATCCTCCATATGTTCCGACCGGGTCCCGCCCCACCGCGACCGAGATCCTCGAACGCCTCGTCGCGTCTGCCCCGAAGCCGCTCGCCGACGTGGCGGAAGACGCGCCCGAGCCGCTGGTCGCGATCTGCGAGAAGGCCATGGCCCGCTCGGTCGAGGACCGCTACGACAGCATGCGGGACATGGCCGAAGACGCGCGCGCGTATCTCGAGGGACGCGTCGTGCGCGCCTACCGCACCGGCGTCCTGGTCGAGCTCAGCCACTGGATCCGCCGCAATCGGATGCTCGCCGCCTCGATCGCACTGACGATCGTCGTGACCCTGGGAGGCCTCGTCGCGCTCTGGGTGCTCGAGTCCCGCTATACGCGAGAGGTCGAGAAGGAGGCGCGAACGAGCGCTCAGGTCGTCGAGTTCCTCGTCGACATGTTCCAGTCCGAGACCCCCGACCGGGATCACGGCCGGAACGTGACCGTGAAGGAGATCCTCGATCGCGAGGCGCCGCGCATGGCCGCCGAGCTCGCCGACGAGCCGGAGCTTCGCGCGCGCATCCTCGACAACATGGGCAGCGTCTACCGCGCGCTCGGCCTCTACCCGGAAGCCGAGCCCCTGTTGCGGACGAGCCTCGAGCTCCGACGGGAGTTCCTCGGCGACGAACACGAGAGCACGCTGGCTTCGATTCGCGGTCTGGCCTGGCTGCAGCGCCATCGCGGCAACTACGGCGAGGCCGAACGGCTCTACGAAGAAGCCGCGGCCGCCGGAGAGCGCCGCTACGGCCCGGACCACGAGTCCACGCTCGAAGCCCGAAACGGCCTCGGGCTCATCTACGGCCTCACGGGGCGATCCGACGAGGGGGAAGCCCTCATGCGCGATACGCTCGGCCGACGTCGCAGGACCCTCGGCGACATCGACGAGTCCACCCTCGACACCCTGAATAATCTCGGCGTCCTCACCCGTCGCATGGGACAGCTCGAGGAATCTCGAACTCTGCTGCAAGAGGCGCTCGAGGGACAGCGGCGCCGCGACCCGGACAATCCTCAGGTATTCACCGTCCTGAACAACCTCTCCCTCACCTACAAGCAGCTCGGTCAGATCGACGAGGCCGAGCAGTGCCAGCGCGACGCCCTCGCCGGCTCACGTCGCATACTCGGCGACGATCATCCGCGGACGATCGAGTGCATGCACAATCTCGGGACTCTTCGAGCGCAACGAGGTTTTCTCGACGAGGGCGTCGAGCTGATCAGCGAAGCCCTCGAACGGGGCCGACGAGCTCGGGGATCGGGCCATCCGAGCACGCTCGCGAGCATGTCGGTCCTCGCCGGGATCTACCGTGACCTGCGCCGGTTCGAAGAGAGCGAAGCGCTCTACCTCGAGCTGCTCCCCTTGCTTCGCAAGCGAGTCCGCGACTATCGCCTGGACTCCACGCTCCTCGCATTCGCACGCCTGTACGCCGAGCAGAATCGGTTCGAGGAAGCAACGCCCGTTCTCGACGAATCGATCCGCCTCATGCAAGAGCGGATCGACGGGCCGATCACCGGCTTCTCCTCTCTCGAGAAATGCCTCGCGAAGTACGAGACCTTCATTCGCACCACGCGCCGGCGCAGCCTCGCCCCGAAGAAGAACCTGGCCCAGACCGATCTCGCCCGGCTCTACCTGACGCTCGAGCGCTACCCCGAGGCCCTCGCCGCCGCCGAGTCCGTCGTCAGCCGCACGGCGGAGGACGACCCCGCGCGCGCCGAGCGCCTCGCTCTCGTCGAATCGATTCGCAGCGCCGAGGAAGCGGCCGCGGCGAAGGACGCCCGGTAGGAATCCCCCCGCTCCGCCCCAAAAGAAAAAGGAGCCCGACCGGGACGACCGGCGAGCTCCTCTTCCGTACTCAGCGATGGATTCGACCGCACGGGGACGCGCGATCGAGATTGATTCTCAGGTGGTGAACAGCGAGACGCGGTTGCGCTGCAGCTGGTTCTGCAGGCGCTCGAGGACAGCCGAGTGGATCTGGCAGATGCGGCTCTCGGTGAGGTCCAGGACTTCACCGATCTCCTTCATCGTGAGGCCCTCGTAGTAGTACATGATCAGGACGAGCCGCTCCTTCTCGGAGAGGTTGCGCGTCATGAAATCGAAGACGTCCTTCTGGTTGAGGAGGTCGATCGGGTCCTCGCTCTTGCGATCCTGCAGGACCTCGACCTTGCTGATCGCGCTGTCGTCCTCTTCTTCTTCCCACTTGTCGTTGAGCGAGAACACGCTCGTGGCGCTCGACTCTTCGAGCATCGCGTTGTACTCGCTGATGGAGATCTCGAGGCACTTGGCCATCTCGTAGTCGGTCGGCTTACGGCCGTACTTGGTTTCGAGAGCCTTGTACGCTCGCTCGATCTTGTGCGCCTTGAGGCGAACGAGTCGCGGGACCCAGTCCTGGCTGCGGAGCTCGTCGAGGATGGATCCGCGGATTCGCGTCGTGCAGTACGTCTTGAACTTGATGCCGCGCTCGATGTCGAACCCGTCGATCGCGTCGATCAGGCCGAAGATACCGGCGCTCGTGAGGTCATCGATGTCGATGGACTTGGGGAGTGTCGCGAGAAGCCGCTCCGAGATGCTGCGAACGAGCGGCATGTAGCGCTCGATCAGAAGGTTGCGAAGATTTTCGTCCTTGGTCTTTTTGTAGGTCACCCAGATCGGGTCGGCCTCTCCGGACTTCTTCGCAGCGGGTCGGGTCGTGGTCTTCGAGGCAGGCTTCGTGGCGATCGCGGTCCCGTTCATCGTTCCTCCTTTGACTCCCTGGTTCTGGGTGCCGGCAGGAACGGAGACCCGTTTGGATCTGCATTCCCACTGTTTTCGGCAGCCCGGCGACCATGCCCCGTGAGGGGTTTAGGCCCGTTGCTTTGCGTCCCACCCTTTCGAGTGGTTTGCCCTTGTCGTACCAGCAGGTGTCGCTTTACCCTTTTGCTTACCCTTTTCGCCCTAGTTGTCTAACCTGTACAAGTCAGGCGAAGTGTACTTGCTTATCGGTCCCAGTCAAGCGGCTATTGCTATGGATTCACCGCTCTCGTCCAGAAAATACGCCAAGCGCCGATAAGCAGCACATGCACAATGACTTGTGATGTGGAAGTTTTTTGACAATACGAGCAAAACAGGGGCCCGGAAACCGTTTTCGGGGCAAAACCGGCGTTTTTGGTTCAAGTTGTACAGGCCGGACTCCGGGCGTCCGAACCGCCGGACATCGGGCTAGCGCCCCTCCGAAGCCGCCACGGAAACGACGGCCGCCCGGACGATCCGATCCCCCCGCTCGAGGCGCTCCACCACCGAGAGGCCGCTCGTGACCCGCCCGAACGGCGTGTAGCGGCCGTCGAGGTGGGGTGTCGGGACCAGCGTCACGAAAAGCTGGCAGCCGCCGGTGTCCTTCCCGGCGGTCGGCGTACCCACCGTCCCCCGCTCGAAGCGCCGCGGGCTCCACTGGTCCCGGACGAAGCGATCGAGGCCGCCCCAGCCGTCCCCGCGGGGATCGCCGCCCTGGACGACGAAGTTCGGGACGACCCGGTGAAAGGACAGGCCGTCGTAGAAACCGGCCCTCACGCGCTCCAGGAAGCCCGTGGCGTGGACGGGGGCCGCCGGATCGAGCTCGATCTCGAAGGGCCCCCGGGTCGTCTCGACGCGCACGCGCGGCAGGGACCCCTCGACCGGCTCGAGCCCCTCTTCCGAGGGCGGAGTCACAACGATCCGGTCCGGAGAAATCGGCAGGCTCCCGCGCCGGACCAGCGCCTCGGCGGCTCGTCGCCGCACCATCGGCTCGGGATCCTCCTCCAGGATGCGCTGGAAGATCCCCGACGACGCGACATCGTCGAGCGCGTCGAGGCCCGAGACCGCCTCGGCGCGCACCTCGGTGAGGTCGAACCGCCGCGAAGCCTCGTAGATCAGCCGAAGCTGCCGGAACCAACCCGGATCCTTCCAGGCCGCGAGGTTGGCCGTCACCGCACCGCGCAGGGCGAGATCGTCCGACTGCATCGCCTCGGTCATCAGCTCCGCCGTCCCCGAGGCCCGCGGAAACGAGCGCAGGGCTTCGACGCAGGTCGTCTGCAAGCGGATGTCGGGCTCGTCGTAGAAGCGACGAATCGCCGGGACCGCGCGTTCGGCCTCGAGCTCGGCCAGCGCTCGGACCAGGCTCTCACGAAGGAGGAAGGAATCCGACTCGAGCGCTCGATCGATGAACGCGTCGAGCTCGGAAGGGCTCGCGGCGCGAGCGAGGCCGGCGAACGCGGCCGCACGCACCCAGGGCGAAGGATCGAGGAGCGCGGTCCGCGACAGCTCGACGCGCGCGGAAGCGGTTCGGTCCGCGTCGGCATCATCGGCCGAACGGCACCATGCGGCGAGCAGGCGTACGGCACCCAGGCGAACCGTCCCGTAAGCGTCGCTCCGGAGGAGCTGCGTCGGCACGCCACGCAGGAAGTCCGCGTCGAGGACGTCGGGATGCAACGCGAGCGCCGCGAGCCATTCGATCCGCAGCGAGAGCGAGTCCTCGGCCGAGCGCATCTTCGCGTCGACGACCGCGAGCAGGGGCTTCACCGCACTCGAATCGCCGAGCGCCCCGACGCCGCGAATCGCGAAAGCGCGGGAGAGCGGGTCGACCGAAGACGACATCGCGACTTCCGAAAGCACCGGGAGCGCAGACGGGACCTTCTGACGCGTGAGCGCGTAGATCGCGGGAAAGCGAACGTCGCGGTCGGGATCCTTCGCGAGCGAGAGCAGCGCTTCGTGTGCACCGTCCGAACCATCGTGGAGGAGCGCATGCGCGAGGGACGCGCGCGCCTCCGCGTCCCTCTCGCGTCGGGCCGCCGCAACGAGAGCCTCCGTGGCGCCGCCGATTCTTCCGAGCGCCACCGCGGCCTCACCCCGCACGCGGGCCCCCGGCGCCTCGAGCAGACTCGTGAGCGCTGCGACCGCTCCCGATCCGTCCGCCCCCGTCTGTCCGAGCGCGAAGGCGGCGAGCGCTCGGCCTTCGGGATCCGGGTCCTCGAGCGCCCCGACGAGCGCCGGAACCGCCCGGGGGTCCTGCAGTCGCGAGAGCGCAAGAAGCGCCCGCTTGCGAATCTCGGGAGCCGGATGCGAGAGGCACGCTTCGACCACCGCGTCATCGAATCGCCTCGCGTCTTCCCAGAGCGCGATCGATCGGACCGAGGGACCTTCCTGACGGGCCACGACGGGAGCCGACGCCAGGACGCCGAAGGCGATCCCGAGCACGGAGACCTGACGAAGCGCAGCACCCACTCTCATCGAACGTTCCCTCCACAGCCGGACAGGATTCGGGTGGCGGACCGAGACCGCCGGAAAGCTGCCTATTATGCCGTACGGCACGGCAAGCCCCCAGGGGTTTGATACGATGGAATCGAGAAGAGACGAGGCCACGCACCCGCGCAGGTCCTCGTCGGAACCGAACGGCACTCGAATCCCTGCATAAGCCAACCGCGCTGCATGAGCCATTCGGCACGACCCGGCCCCCGTTGCTGCACTTCATGGCGGCGCACTGCTGCTGTCGCCCCGCCCGCCGTCTTCGCATTCCTGCTGGTCACTCTCCTCGGCGCGTTGCTGCCGACCTCGATCGATGCCGCGGAAGAGCTCTCGTTCGGAAGGCTCGCGCCGAAGTTCGAGAAAGCGATGCGATCCGAGGACGCCGACGTCCGGGCCGATGCGGCCGCCGAGCTGGCCTCCGTCGCGGATCGCCGCGCCGCCGCCGCACTCTTCGAGAAGGCCGAACGCTTTTGTCGCCGCCGATCCGCGATCGATTCGGAGTACGCCAAGCGAGTCGAGTCGCTCGCTCGCAACGAGAAGCGGCGCTCGTCCCGTGAGCTCGGATCCCGCGGCACGATCGATACGACCGCGGACACCCAGCGCCTCAAGATCCGCGACCAGCTCGATCGCGCCCGACGCGAATGGACCTCGCTCGACCGGACGATTCACGACTTGACCACGGCGGCGGCTCAGTGCGTCGCGAGTCTTCCCGATGACGATCGCGAGCACGCCATGCAGGATCTCGTCCGGAGCGCATGCGGACGACACGAGCCGTGCGTGCGGGCGGCCGCCATCGAGGTGCTCGCCGGCCTCGGTCACGAAGACGCCTACGCGGCGCTCACCGAGCTCTTCGATGTCGAGATCCAGCCGACGTCTCTCCGCGTCCTCGCGGTGCACTCCGTGGCGAGCCACCTGCCGACGGACGAAGACGGCGAGGCCGCGGTCGACCTGCTGCTGCGCTCTCTCGAGGACCCATCGGCTCCCGTTCGCACCGCCGCGATCGGGGCCCTGTCGAGTCTTCCCGATCCCCGCGTCGCCGAGGCGCTCATCGAACATCTCGAGCACGAGAAGGGCCGAGGACTCGAGGACACCGTCGCCGCCCTGAGGCGGTTGACGGGGCGGAGCCTTCCGGCCGACGCCGACCGGTGGCGTCGCTGGTGGAACGAAGAGGGAGGGCGTGAGGCTCCACTGCACGGGAGCACGGGGCTGCACGGCACCGCAGGAGCGCCGACGCCCACGCCGCCGGACGCCGCCGCATCCGCCGGCACGGACAGCCATCAGTACGGCGCGAGCTTCTACGGAATCGGAACGCGGTCTCGACGCATCCTGTTCGTGCTCGACATCTCCGGGAGTATGGAAGAGCACTCGCGGTACGACGAGGGCACCAAGCTCGAGCTTGCCAAGGCCGAGCTGATCCGAACGCTGCGCTCGATCGAACGCCCCGCCGCGTTCAACCTCGTGTTCTTCGGCGACGACGTGCAGAGGTGGGATCCGAGCGGCATGATCGAGCTCGACGATCGCTCTCTCGAACGGGCGATTCGCTTCGTCGAACGACAGCGGGCCAAAGGCGGGACGAATCTCTTCGGAGCGCTGCGGGCCTCGTTCGAGATCGAAGGGCTCTCTTCGCTCGACGGGCCAACGGCGTCCGCCGATCCGGGAGCCGACACCTTGTATCTGCTGAGCGACGGCAAGCCCAATCGCGGCGATGTCGTCGACACCACCGACATCCTCGACACGATCCGTCGCTGGAACCGACCGCGACAGATGCGAATCCATACCATCGGCCTCGGAGCCGAAGCCGATCACGAGCTGCTGCGGGCGCTCGCCGAATCCAGCGGTGGGCGATACGTCGTGCGGCAGTAATCCCCCTCAGAACGGGAACAGGGAACGAGCATGGATCTCGAACAGGCGAGCGCGAAGTTTCGCGAGAGCACGGAGCGCTTCCGCGCCGAGATGAAGAAAGCCGTCGTCGGATACGACGAGACGATGACCCAGCTTCTCGTCTGTCTGCTCGTGCACGGCCACGCGCTCCTCGAAGGCGTCCCCGGCACCGGCAAGACGCACTTCGTACGCACGCTCGCGGATGTGCTCCGGCTGGAGTTTCGTCGCATCCAGTTCACGCCCGATCTCATGCCGACCGACATCACCGGAACGGAGTGGATCGAGGAGACGAAGGGGGCCCGCGAGTTTCGCTTCCGGCAAGGACCGCTGTTCGGCAACGTGATCCTGGCCGACGAGATCAATCGCGCCACGCCCAAGACCCAGTCGGCGCTGCTCGAAGCCATGCAGGAGGAGAGCGTCACGGTCGGGGGCACGACGCACGGCCTTCCCGATCCGTTCCTCGTGTTCGCCACGCAGAACCCCATCGAGATGGAAGGGACGTACCCCCTTCCCGAGGCTCAGCTCGATCGGTTCACGTTCAAGATCGTCGTCCCGCCGCCGACCTCGGACCAGATGCGCGACATCCTCACGCGAACGACCGGGCCCGAAGAATCGAAGCCGGCCCCCGTGCTCGGACCGGAGGAGCTCCTCGAGTACCGCAAGCTCGCTCGCGAGGTGCACGTGCCCGAGCCGGTTCTCGACTACGTGGTGCGCCTTCTCGCCGCAACGCAGCCCGCGTCGAGCTCCGGGGACGGGCGCCCGCTCGAACGAGTCGCGCGCTACGTACGATGCGGGGCGAGCCCTCGAGGCGGCCAGGCGATGGTTCTCGGGGCGAAGGTGATGGCGCTTCTGGACGGTCGGCTTCACGCGTCGTTCGAAGATGTCCGTCGCGTCGCACGTCCCGCCCTCGTGCATCGCATCCTGCTCGACTTCGAGGCCGAGGCCGACGAGATCGATGCCGCCGCGTTGCTCGACGAGATCCTCGACGCCGTCCCGGAGAGCAGCGACCGGACGCGTGAGCTGGGACGCTCGATCGACACGGGCGCATGAACACGCTCGGCGGAGACGATCCGACGAAAGCCGCCGGCCGGTAGGACTGCCTCGTCCTCGACGAAGAGGTCCGCGACGCGCCACGCGTGCCGGGCTCCCGCGAGACCGGCGCCACGTTGAGTAGGAGCGAGTGCGAGACGACGGGTTTCGGCTCCGTCGCGGCCCTGGCTTCGATCGAATGGTGTGCGAGACCGTCGAGGCCGGGCGCCTCACGACCGGCGGCTTCGAGTCAATTCGGATCGTCGGTTCCGTGAGCCGATCCGGAGTCGGAAGGTTCGCGGCACCAGGCGAGCTCCACGACCTCGCGCGCCCCGAACGAGACGCGCGTGCCTTCCCCGAGGTCGGTCAGGACCACGCGATCGATGCGCTTGCCTTCGACTCGCGTACCGTTGCGACTCAGATTGCGGACCTCGACCATGTCGGGATGCGGGAAACTGATCTCGAGGTGTTCTCGCGATACGCGGAGGAAGCGCTCGTCCTCGTCGATCTCGCCCGGCTCGCCGTCGCGATACTTGCGCGCGCTCTTGAGCGAGATATGACAGTGGCGACTCCGACCGATCGTCGCGGCCTGCCCGTACCGCAGGACAAAGGATTCGTCCTCGAGCCAACCGCGCAAGCCTCGGATCCTGAGCACTCGACCCTCGCCGTTTCCGTTACCGTTCTGGTGTTGCGCGGACATCCGTCACTCCAGATCGTCCGACGGACCCACCCGTCGACATCGCAAACTCGGTGCCATTCCCGAAGGCGCCCCTGGGGCCGGCTTTCGGCCCCACTTCGCCGGTAATCGAGCGATCCCGAGCGTCCCCACGAGCGGTTTTACTACAGCCCGCCCAGCGCGGGCCGTGCTCCCCGGGTCCCGCATCACGCGCCTCGATCCCGCACGCGCCCCTCGATCACCATCCGCTCATAGGCGTGCGGAGCAAAGGTGCGGATCTCGATCGGGCCGCTCTTGCGGGTGTTCGCGATCCTCTTCGTGTACCACGACACACCGTCAACGAGGAACCGGAAGGTGCGTCCCTCGTCGCGGAGCTCGAAGCGGAAGCGATACGTTCGTCCCGGCTCGAGCCGCGGCCCGCGAACGATGCCGGCCGGCCGGCGGAAGCCTTTCCCGGGATAGTGAAAGAACCGTTCGTGCTCATCGATCGGTTCGCGGAAGAAATTGAGCTGCAGCAAATCCGGCTTCCCTCCGCTCAGGACGCCAAACGAGTTTCCGTGGATCGAGAACAGAAGGTGATAGAGCGGCTGCTCCTCGTCCCGGATGCGTACGTCGACCTCCATCGTGAGATCCGCCAACACCTCGAAGGCGCGCCGATAACGTAGCCCCTTCCTTCCCGTGAGCGGCGAGGTCGGCCGATCCTGCTCGCGAAGCGCCCCCCTCTCGAGCACGAAGCTCCGGCGCGGAAGCTCGAAGTCCTGGAGCTCGCGGGCGTCGTCGAACTCGTAGGTGACGCGGATCTCCTTGGTGGCCTCCTCGAGGAACTCGCCGGCCCCCGCGAACTCGCCCGCGCGTGACGCGAG
>CAZQZX010000203.1:0-13023 GCA_964597885.1 uncultured Planctomycetota bacterium | reverse complement strand
CCTCGTCCTCATGGACTGCCACATGCCGACCCTCGACGGATACGCGGCCACCGCCGCCATCCGCGAGCGGGAGCAAGGGTCCGATCGACGCAACGTGATCGTCGCCATGACCGCGAGCGTGCAGGAAGGCGAACGGGAACGCTGCCTCGATGCCGGCATGGACGATTACCTCGCCAAGCCGATCGACCACGATCGACTCTGCGAAGTGCTCGGTCGATGGCTCGGGCCCCAGAACGGCTAGCCGAAGGCGCCTCGTCGAAGGCAGCTAGCCAAAGGCGCCCCGGTCCGCTCGCCTCAGGCCTCCGGCTCGATCTCGCCGCCGGCCGTGGCGATGTCGATCAGGCAGTCGAAAGGCACGGTGCCGTCCGCTTCGAATCGAAGGGGCGCCGTCCCGCACACCGCCTCGAGTCCGAGCACTCCGTAGATGTGCGGATACCGTTCCTCACCACCCTCGCAGTTCTCGAACTTGATCTCCGGGACGACACGGTCCGGGTCGATGCACAGAACGATCAGATCGGGCGTTCCCGCGAACAATCGCTCGGCCACTTCCTGGAGCTGCGGCAGCGTGGACGCATGGATGAAGCCTTCGGTCTCGAGCGAGGCCGCCGAATAGCCTCCCTTCGAAGGCGCCGCATCCCACGCGCCCTGCAAGGCGATGTGGTAGATCCGCCGCGCCGGCAAGCTACTTCACCTGCGACAGCTTGATCGACTGACGCTCCTTCGCCGAGACCAGCGCCGCCTCCAGAACACGCTGCGTCTCGTAGGCGTCGTCGAAGTCCGGGAGCGGCACCTCGGGCTTGCGCCGACCGAGGTAGCGCATCATGTCGGCGACCATGTTCGTGAAGCCGTGCTCGTACCCGATGACATGCGCGTCCGGCCACCAAGCAGCGGCGTAGGGGTGATTCCCCGCCGAGGTGCAGACGATGCGCCGCCATCCTCCCTCGCGCATGCCGTCCGAGGCATCGCAGAAGTTGAGCACGTTCATGTCCTCGAAGTCGAACGAGAGCGAGCCCTTCGACCCGTTGATCTCGATGGTGTTTCGATTGAGGTGCCCCGCCGCCAGTCGCGTCGCCTCGAACGTGGCCGTCGCGCCATTCTTGAAGGAAGCGACAAAGGCCACGCAGTCATCGACGTCGCTCTTGCCCTTCTTGCGCGTACCGGGGATCGTCCGCTCCTTGATGAACGTGCGAGAAACGGCCCCGTGGACCTCAGCGATCTCGAATCCGACGAGAAAACGCGCCATGTCGACGATGTGAGCGTTGAGATCCCCGTGCGCTCCCGACCCGGCGTACCTCTTCTTGAAGCGCCACAGGAGCGGCGTATCCGGGCCGCCCCAGCTCTGCAGGTAGGTCGCGCGGACGTGATAGATCTGTCCGAGCCGGCCCTCGCGGATGAGCCGGTACGCGAGCGCCACGGCCGGGCATCGGCGGTAGTTGAACCAGACGAAGGTCCGAGCCGAGGTCTTCCGAGCGGCATCCCGCATGGCTCGCGCATCGGAAAGCGACCCGGCGAGCGGCTTCTCGCAAGCGACGTGCTTGCCCGCCTCGAGCATCGCGATCGCCTGCTCGGCGTGCACATCGTTGGGCGTCGAGACATCCACGAGATCGATCTCGTCGTTCTTCGCGAGATCGCGCCAGCGCGTCGTCGTGTGCTTCCAGCCCCACCGCTCGGCGAACGGGGTGAGCTCGTCGCCGTTGCGCGCGCAGATGGTGTGCAGCACGGGCTTCATCGGCAGATCGAAGAAGTGGCCGGCCTGCGTGTACGCGTTGCTGTGCGCGCGGCCCATGAACTTCTGCCCGATCAGGGCGATGTTGCAATGCTTCGGCATGGATGGCTCTTTCTCTCTCGGACGATCGTTCGATTGGACGTTCGACGAGTCCAGATGAAAGCACCATCGGCGCCCGATTACAAGAGCGAGCCGCACCGGACGGGCGTCCGCCGACTACACCTCTTCGGTCATCGGGTACTCGCGACGCAGGAAGATCAGACACGCGATCCCGAGCGTCCCGACGATCAGCGCGGTCAGTGCGGCGAGCGATCCGACGAGGCTCGGCGCGCCGATGACCCGCACGAGGTCCTCCGGGATCGGGATCTCGGCGAGGATGAGCGCGATCGATCGGATGTGGAACGCCATGCTCAGCTGGTTGATGACGGCCGGCACGAACGAGAGCACGACCTCCATCAGGAACCAGTACGCGAGGCACACCACCATCGCTCGCCGGGGGATGATCGCACCCCACACCGCGAACACGGCATTGTAGGCGGCGATCGCCAGCACCGTCGTGAAGACCGTGATCGCGTACCCCCGGAAGCCTCCGTAGAACTCGAGCACGGTGAACGTCGCGGTCAGGCTGAGCAGCGTGGGCGGCGTCGTGGCGGCCACCGCCGCCGCGAATTTCGCCACGAGGACTTTCCACTTGGGGATCGGCCTCGTGAACAGGTACGTGAGGGTTCGCCCCGAGACCTCCGTCGACACGAACAGCGAGCCGTTCAGGAGCGCGAGCAACCCCGCGACCACGACCGAGTAGAGGAAGTACGGCGCCAGGAAGAACGGGTTGACGTCGAACTCGCGGAGATCCTCCGAGTCGGGCATCTCCCAGTTGAATCCGGCGCGGATCAAGACCGTCAGGAACACGGGCAGCGTGAGGAAGGCGAGGATCACCCACTTGCGGCGCCCGCCGAGGATCTGCCGGATCTCGAGTCGAAAGATCGTCCCCATCAGACCCTCGTCACCAGGTGATGGAAGACGGCCGACAGATCATCGTCCTGCGAGTGCATCTCATGGATCACGACGTCTCCCTCGGATACGAGGCGGGCCACGCCCTCGAAGAACTCGAGAGGACTGCGGGTCTGGACGCGGATACGCCCGGCCTCTTCCGACACCTCGATGCCTTCGACCGGCAGCGCCTCGAGAAGTCGTGCGGCGGCCCGGCGAGTCGAGTCGGCCCGGATCTCGATGCGGTGAGGCGCATCCGACAGGAGCGCGCGGATCTCCTCGACGGATCCCGAGGCGAGAACGCGTCCACCGTGGATCAGCAGGAACTCGTCGGTCATGGCCTCGACTTCGTGGAGCACATGGCTCGAGACGAGCACGCTCTTGCCTTCCTCGCCGAGAGACTGGACGAGCTCGATCATCTCGCGGCGCCCGACGGGATCGGTTCCGGTCAGCGGCTCGTCGAGGATGACGAACTCGGGATCGTGCACGAGCGCCTGGGCCACCTTCGTGCGCTGGCGCATGCCCTTGGAGTACGTGGCGATCGGTCGATGCATGAACGCCGTCGCCCCGACGCGCTCGAGGGTCGCCTCGGCCCGCGTCTTCGCCTCGGCCCTTCCGAAGCCGGAAAGCTCCGCGAGCGCGCACACGAACTCGAACGCCGTCAGGAACGAGTAGAACGCGTCCTGTTCGGGACAGAAGCCCACGCGACGAAACAGCGCGGGATGATTCCACGGTTTGCGGCCGAGCACGCGGACGGTTCCCTCGGTCGGTCGCAGCTGTCCGGTGACGAGCTTGAGCAGCGTCGACTTCCCGGATCCGTTCGGACCGAGCAGCCCTCGCACTCCCGGGCCGAGCTCGAGGTTCACGTCGTTGACGCCGATCACGGTGCCGTAGAGCTTGGTGAGGGACTTCGCCTCGATCAGGTTCGTGGTCATCGTCTCGGCCATCAGACCCGAAGGACTCCGCGAATGCGCCGGTGCACGAAGAGCGCGCCGACGACCGTCACCACGCCGACGGCGAACGCCGCGTATCCGAGGGAGCCGTCCGGCGGCAACACCTCAGCGATCATTTCCATCCGTCTCGAACGACCGAGCACGTCGAATTGCCCGTTCACGTCGAAGATCTTGGCGTAGATCGCCACGAGGGATTGCCGGATCGAGAACAGGACGATCCAGCCCTGCTCCTCGAACCGGTTCAGCTGCGAAGCGATCAGGTAGGTCATCTCGCCGAACACGACGAGGACGATCCAGGCGAACGTCGCGTAGCGGGAATCCCGGACGAGCGACGAGAGCACGAGCATCAGAACCGACACGGGGATGGCGAAGGCCAGACCCGCGACGCCGATGCGGGCCGCCGTCGTCCACGTATCGAAGAGCGCACCGAGGCTCGGCGCGAACAGGATGCTCACCGTGTAGAAGAGCAGCGCCGGCACGAGGCTCACGGCCACGATGTAGGACGCGAGCACGCCCCCTTTCCCGAGGACGTACTCCCAGATCGTGATCGGCTTCGAGAAATACAGAAGGAACGATCGGCTGCGTACGTCGCGAGAGATGAGCGGCGGCCCCACGAACGCGATCACGAGGAACGCGGCGAACGGCGCGATGAACGAGAAGTAGTAGAAGAAGCCGAGTGACCAGGCCGCCTGCCGCGCGACGAGCGGCTCCGCGGCGATGCGGGCCATGGCCTCGTGCCCGAAGAAGTCCTCGACGCGCTCGGTCCAGAACTCGCCCATCGCCCCTTCACCGACCCCCGGCTGGGTCGCGAATCCGATCGCCAGGAAGAGCGGCGCGAAGTAGAGCACCGGCGCGTACACGGCGATGAAGACCTTGCGAAGCAGCTTGTTGCGGAACGCGAGCCCCACGCCCCGCCGCGTGATGGCGAGCCATCGGACCAGTGGGCCCCGCGTCGCGCCTTCCCAGTGCCGGTACCCGATCTCATGAATCGGCATCGGATCCCTCCTCGGGACGCACCGCCTCGAGGAAGACATCCTCGAGCGACGTGCGACTGGGCGCGATCTCGCGAACGACCACACCGGACTCGTGCGCGAGCCGGAAGACCACGCTCGCGAGATCGTCTTCGGATTCCTGCGAAGCGTTCGGCGGCGCGCTTGCGGCACCGGCGTCGCCGTTCCCACGGATCAGCCGGAGCTCCTCACGGCCGGCCTCTTCCACGCGCAGCCCCCGCGATTCGAGACCCCGCATCAGCTCCGACGCGTCTCCGCGATAACGCACGCGCAGATCGCGGTCGACCGACTGCTGCAGGGACTCCAGCTCGTCGTACACGAGCAGCTTCCCGCCCGCGAGCATGAGGATCGAATCGCACGACACCTCCACGTCCTTCAGGATATGCGTGGATACGATCACGCTGATCCCACGATCGCGCGAAAGATCCCGGATGAGCTTCAGCATGCGCTCGCGCCCCTCCGGGTCGAGACCGCTGGTGGGCTCATCGAGAAAGACGAGCTTGGGGGCGTGGATGATCGCCTGCGCGAGGCGGACCTTCTGCCGCATGCCGGTCGAATAGGTCTGGACCTCGCGGTAGCGCTCGTCGGCGATGAAACAGTAGTCGAGCATCTCGTGCGCCCGGCGAAGCGCCGTCCGCCGGGGAAGCCCCGCGAGCTCACCCGAGAACGCGACCGCCTCGACGCCGCTGAGCCCGGGCACGATGCAATCGTCCTCGGGCATGTAACCGACCTGCTCGCGGATCCGGCGCGACTCCCGCCGGACGTCGTTGCCGAGCACCCACGCCTGGCCCTCGGTCAAGCCGACGAGGCCCAGCAGCGCCTTGATGAGCGTGCTCTTGCCCGCGCCGTTCGGTCCGAGAAGCCCCACTGCGCCCGGACGCACTTCGACACTCAACCCATCGAGGGCCTTGTGCTTGCCGTAGCGTTTCGTGACGTTCTCGAGGCGCAGGATCATGGAAGGGAAGGTCTACGGTTCGGACCACCGAATATCCAGCGATTTCTCACCAGCGGAATTCCGTCGAGGACGCCTCGGACCGCAACCGCCCCAGGAGCTCGCGCGCGGTCTTGAGCGGGAGGAAGGGAATCCGAATGCGCTGCGTCGTTCCCCAGGCGCCCGCGGTGTCCACCGTGAGCACCGCCATCCCGTAGCGCCGATCAAAGGGATTCTGATCGACCGACACCGTCTGCACTTTCGAATAGCGCACCGCGCATCGCTTGCGCGTCCACCAGCCGTCCCGGAAGAGGATCACCCCGGGGGCGAGCGCGAATCCGAGGGACCGCACCCGCAGACGCGCCGTCCCGTAGGCGAAGAGCCCGAGCGGTATCAGCACGGCCACGGTCTTCCAATCGATCAGGAGCATCAGGGCCCCCGTGAACACGAGCGACAGGAAGAGTCCCTTGCGGAACAGACGCCTCAGCGCGCGCGAATCGATGGGACGCCAGTCGACGTTCTCGAGCGAGAGCTCCGGCTGGATCTCGTCGAGCAATTGCGGCAGCTCCTCCCGCCTCGCGAGCGGAACGAGCCACTTGCGGCTGATCCCGGGGTCGCTCGTCATGTCGCCACCCGCGGTCTCGACGCGGATGGACAACCGCTTGAACAGCCGATGCAGCGCGCGCTCGCGTACCACCAGGAACTGGATGCGGTAGCGCGGCGTCGTCGAGTTCAGCCGCGTGAACAGCCCGCAGCTCACGCGCAGGTCCTCACCGACGCGGACAAGCCGGAACGCGAACAGGCTCAGCACCGCCCAGACGACGGACAGCAGCCACACGCCGAGGAGCCCCACCAGGAGCGCAAGGGCCCCGAGGAGCCAAGCCGTCCGGCCGCTGAAGTCGGGGATCTCGGATCGCAGCACGCGCAGCAGCGCGTCCGACAGATCGAACTGCCAGATGATACCGGCCGCGGCCGCGATGATCGCGAGCCCGCGGTTCGACATCATCCCGAACGCGACGACATCATCGAGCGTCATCTTGAAGACCGGCCGTCCGCCGCGCGGCGCACCGCTCGCGTCGAAATCGAGGGCCGCTGCCTCCCCCATCCCGTCGGCCTCCGTGAGCCCGTCCGGATCGGCACCTGCCGCCTCCGCCGCACGTGCCGCCGCGTTGCGATCGTGGAAGATCCGCTCGCGCATCGTGCGCACCGCGTCGATCGACAGCACGCGAAGCGTCGCCTCCGACTCGGTACCGCCACTGGCCGTCTCGATCGAGACGTTCGACACACCGAACATCCGATGGAAGACGTTGCGGACCTGGTCGACGTTCTGGATGCGTGCGTACGGGATGTGTCGCGTGTTGCGCGTGATGATTCCTTCGCGCACGACGAGCTCATCTTCCGCCAGGATGTAGCGGAACGAGATGTACCGCATGATGGAGTGGATGACCGCCGGGACGAAGAGGATCATCAGCCACAACTCGTACCGGCTTCCGCCGCTGCCGCCACGGGCCAGGAACAGCATGACGAGCCCGGGAATCAGGAGCGAGCGGACGGACGACCCGATCGTGAACAGGAGCGAGAGGGGATGCAGTCGTTCGCCCGCGTTCTCAAGGAACGGATCGATCGGCTCGCCGGACCCGGGGCCGGCCGGAGCGCCGGACGCTCCCGGATCCCCGGTCGACGACGACGGGTCGAGCGCATCGAACGACGGCTCAGACGGCATCGTCCCCACCCGTCTCCTCGATCAGGAAGTCGCGGATTTCGAGCGCGGTCTCCCGCGCGATGCCCGACAGCTCGATCGATGAGTTCATCGTACCGGCGGTATGTAGCGTCAGCGTCGCGAGCCCGTATCGTCGCTGGACCGGCCCCTGCGAGACGTCCGTGTGCTGGATCCGGGTTCTCGGCACCACCTGGACGCGACGCCAGATCACACCCCGTCGGATCTCGAACCCGAGCGTCCCCACCCGGAACGACACCCGCCGGCAGTAGATGGGCGGCCAGAAAAGCGTCCAGAAGACATTCCCCGCGAGGAACACCCCGACGCCTCCCGCGATCAGCCCGGTCACCCACAGGGGGCTCTCATCGGCGATGAAGTAGAAGCCGAGGACCCCGGCGACCCCGAGCACGAAGATCACCGCAATGCCGATCCAATTGCCGACCCGCATGGCGGGCACGGCCTTCGGGTCGAGACCGCGGCGCTGACCGTCCGAGACGTTCGCGGGAAGCGGTACGGGCTCGGGCGTCCCCCCGATCGGGTCCATCGGTTCGAACTCGCTTTCCTGCAACTCCATGCGCACAGTTTACACCTCGCGACCGGGCTCGCCACCGCCCTCGCCGGCCCCCCGATACGACTTGCGTGCGGGCGGGGCTTCTGGTACCGTCGCGCCACCGATCAGTTGAGAGTTTTGCAAACCATCCACTTTTCCAGGCGACGCCCGGGCCCCCGGGCACCGATCGCGGTCCGTACCGCACTCGGCCCTGACCATTCAGGCACACTTCGGTTTCGTCCTCTGGAGTGGGTCCCATGGCAATGGACCCACGGGAACCCGGTGCCCCCGCCCGGCACTCCGCTACGGGTCGCTCCGGGAGCTCGAGCAGGCAATCCGTGCCCGATAGGCGCGGGATAACCTCGTTTCCAGCACACCGAGGACTGACCAGAACCGAATCGGAACGAAAAGGAAGGAATTTTGCCCATGCGGAAGACACTCGCACTGCTCGCGGTCGCGGCCGTGGCCTTCGCCGGATCCACGTTGATCGGCGGAAGCCCGTCGGGCCTCCCCTCGAAGGGGAAGGCCGACCAGGTCGCCCCCGCCACCCAGCGCCTACTCAACGAGTATCCCGGCCTCCAGGTCGAGCGCTCGGGTGAGAGCGTCCACGCCCTGTACGGCGTCCCGATGACCACCGGCAGCACGCCGTACGAGGCCGTCGATCGGTTCCTCGACGACCACCGCGGAGCGCTCGGCGTCGCGAACCTCGATCTGCGCCTTCAGCGTACGCACTCCGTCGGCCGCGACGAGAAGTTCACCGTCTTCGCCTACAACCAGCGCATGGCGGGCCTCCCGGTCGAGGGCGGCATCGCGCGCATTCTCGTGCTGAACGGCGACGCCATCGATCGCGTCGTGTACGTCGGTGCGAAGCTCGCCCAGCCGCCGGCCGGCGGCTTCGCCGAGATGACTCTCGACGCGGACACCGCGCTCGACACGCTCCTCGCCACCGAGTCGTTCGGCCACTTCGATCACTGGCACGCGCCGGAGCTCGTCGTCTTCTACGGTGAGGCCGACGTGCAGCTCGAAGAGCCGGTCCGCACGTGGAAGATCACGACGGAACGAGCGAACGGCGCCCAGTACGAGGCGTACACGATCTTCGTCGATGCGGCGACGGGCGAGCTCGTCTACACCCGCGACGACATCCATACCGTCGACGTCGACGGCACCACGACCGCGAACGTCACGCCGGGAACGAGCCCGGACACGGGCAGCAACCCGACGGTGAACGTCCCGCTCGAAGCGCAGACCGTCAGCATCCAGGGCGGCAACAGCGCGACCAGCGCCGAGGACGGCACCTACACGATCTCGCACGGCGGCAGCGGCAACGTCACCGTGCAGGCGAACCTCGAAGGCCTGTGGATCGACGTCTTCACCGACCAGGGCTCGCGCCTGTTCGCGTCGGACAACGTGACGCCGCCGGGCCCGGCCAGCCTCGTGTTCAACACCGCGCCGACCGAGTTCACGACGGCGCAGGCGAACGTCTACCACTACACGGTGGGCACGCACGACTTCATCAAGGATCGTCAGCCGCAGTTCACCGCGCTCGACTTCGCGATCACCGGCAACACGAACCTGACGTCGAGCTGCAACGCCTTCTACAGCTCCGCCAACCAGTCGATCAACTTCTACAACGAAGCGGGCGGCTGTGTGAACACCGCTTACTCGTCCGTCATCGCGCACGAGTACGGCCACTTCATCGTCAACCGCCTCGGCCTCTCGCAGGGCGCGTTCGGTGAAGGCTTCGGCGACCTCATGTCGCTGATCCAGTACGACGACCCGATCCTCGGTCGCGATTTCCGCGGCCCCGGACAGCACGTCCGCGACCCGCTCGGCTCGAACATCCAGTATCCGTGCGGCCAGGCCATCCACACCTGTGGCATGGTGCTCGGCGCGACGTGGTACCGCATCCGTCAGTCCTTCGGCTCGAAGTACGGTTCGTCCACGGGCCTCTCGATGACGCAGGACATGCTGACCGACTGGGCGATGATCACGATCGGCGGAATCGGCAGCGATGCCGCGCACCCGACGACCGCGATCGAGGTTCTGACGGTCAACGACGACGACGGCAACCTCAACAACGGTACGCCGGACTTCACCGAGATCTGCAACGCGTTCGACGCGCACAACATCCCGTGCCCGGCGCTGCCGCCCGTTCTTTTCACGTACCCGGACGGCCTGCCGACCACGCTCGAGCCGAACGAGACCACGACGATCCGCGTCAACGTGACGTCGGGCCAGCAGAACCCGGTCTCGGGCACCGGTACGCTCTCGTACGCGGTCAACGGCGGCAGTTTCCAGACCGTCGCGATGTCCGAAACGCAGACCAACGAGTACGAGGGAACCCTCCCCGCCGGCGTCTGCTTCGACCACTACGACTTCTACTTCTCGGTCGGCGCGAGCGGCGGCGGCACGATCTCGGATCCGACGAACGCGCCGGCGAGCTCGTACTCGTCGGATGTCGTGACGGGCGCGACCGTGATCTTCACGGATGATTTCCAGACCAACCAGGGCTGGACGATCAACAACATCGATCTGACGGACGGTCCGTGGCAGCGCGGCGTGCCGGCCGGTGACGGCTCGCGTGGCGACCCCACGAGCGACGCCGACGGCAGCGGCCAGTGCTACCTGACCGACAACGTCGCCGGCAACTCGGACGTCGACGGTGGCCCGACTCAGCTCACGTCGCCGGACATCGACATGTCGAGCGGCAACGGCACCATCAGCTACTCGTACTGGTTCTACAACGACGACGGCGACAACGATGCGCTGACCGTCGAGGTCTCGAACAACAGCGGTGGCACGTGGACGACCGCCGCGTCGTACTCGGGCCTGCTCGGCGGATGGCGCAACGACAGCTTCGTCGTCGGCGACTTTGTGACGCCGACCGCGAACGTTCGCGTCCGCTTCAGTGCGACCGACAACCCGAACGACTCGGTCACCGAGGCCGCGGTCGATGCGATCGCCGTCACGGTCTTCGACTGCGACGCGTTCGACGATTGCAACAACAACGGCACGCCGGACGATCAGGACATCCAGTCCGGCTTCAGCCAGGATTGCAACAACAACGGCATCCCCGACGAGTGCGACATCGCGGACGGTTTCTCCGAGGACTGCAACCTGAACGGCATCCCGGACGACTGCGACATCGCGAGCGGCTTCTCCGAGGACTGCAACCTGAACGGCATCCCGGACAGCTGCGACATCGCCAACGGCACCAGCCAGGACTGCAACGGCAACAGCATCCCGGACAGCTGCGACATCGCGAGCGGCTTCTCCGAGGACTGCAACGGCAACGGCGTCCCGGATGACTGCGACATTTCGAGCGGCTTCTCCGAGGACTGCAACCTGAACGGTGTCCCGGATGACTGCGACGTCGTGAATGGCACCGTCGAGGATTGCAACGGCAACAGCGTGCCGGATAGCTGCGACATCGAGAGCGGCTTCAGTGAGGATGCGAACGGCAACGGCATCCCGGATGAGTGCGACGGTCAGATCACGTTCTGCGGCGCGGGTGCGGCCAACCTCGGCTGCGGTCCGCTCGAAGACCTGATCACGATCAACGGCTCGACCGGTGGCCCGAGTCGAACCCTCATGGTCGACACGACCACCCCGCTCAGCATGTCGATCGTCGAGCCGTCGGCCGAAGCCGGCGACAGCTCGGACAACCGCACGTGCATCTACCTGTGGTTCGACGCACCGACCGGATCGGACAGCGTGGATCTGCCGAAGAACCTCGGCAGCATGTGCTTCGGTCCGCCGCTGGTCAGCACGCGTGCCGCCGAGGTCATTCTCAACGGCATCGGCGCGCCGAACAAGCTCGGCACGCACACGGGTCCCGGCGACCCGCCGCGCATTCCGGATGGTCAGAGCCTCGAGTTCATCACGTACCCGAGCGGCGTCGGCCAGGCGGGTGCGATCACGATCCAGGGCTTTGTCCAGGACGAGTGCACGCAGGGCACCAAGCCGTTCAGCGTCACGAACGGTATCCTGGTTCGCGTGCTTCCGTAACGCGAGCCGGACGCAGTATCGGTTTCACAAGGGGCGGCCTTCGGGCCGCCCCTTTTTTTATGCGTCCTCGGGGTGGGTGGCGCGGAAGCCGGCGACGCCGAGGGCCGCGCCGACCAGTGCGCCGATCAGGTGGGGCCAGAGCGCGCCGATCGGCGCGAGCTTCATCAGCGCGAACGCGATGAGGACGGCGGGATTGAACGCCGCTCCCGAGATCCCCCCCACCGCGAAGGCACCGGCCGTGACGACGAGGCCGATCGCGATTCCATAGAAGGAATTGCCGGCGGTCGCCTTGGACGTCGCCACGCTCAGGATGACGAAGACGAGCGCGAACGTGAACAGGATCTCGGCGACGAGAATCCTCGGGACGTCCGCCATCGCCATCGGCTCGCCGGGGCCGCAGAGATACACGGCAAGAAGAGCCCCCGAGATCGCGGCCGTGACCTGGGCGACGATGTACGGGAGGATCTCCTTCGGGTCGAACGCACCGCGCAACCAGAACGCGAGCGTGACGGCGGGATTGTAGTGCGCGGTGGAGATCACACCGCCCGCGTAGATCAGCGCGGTGAGCCCCAGGCCGATCGCGAGCGGTGCGAGCGGGCCGATCGTCCCCGGGATCACCGTGCAGCCGATGATCAGGACGAGGAAGAACGTCCCGATAAACTCCATGAGGTAGCGGTTCATCTTACCGGCAGCGCAGTCGGTCTAGGAGTGCTTGTGGTAGACCTTCGCCGCGATCTTCCAGCCGTCCGTGAACTTCAGGAACGACAGGTAGTCGGTGTAGATCAGCTTGCCGCCGCGATACAGCTCGATCTTCGCGGAAGCCGATCCGCCCGTCACGTCGAGCGCGACGATCTTGCAATCCATCTTCGACTTCGACGCATCGAAATCGGCGGCCGCCTTACGCTTCTCGATCCCCTGGATCCAGGTCTCGATCTCGTAGCGGGAGAGCTCGTCGCCGCGCGCCGAGAAGATGGCGAAGTCCTTGTGGAAGCCCTTCGACATCGCCTTCGTGTCGAGCTTGTTGAACGCACCGTTGAAGTAGGCGCTGTCGACCAGTGCGCGGATCGCCTTGGCGTCGGCGCTCATCGTGCGCGCTTCACTCGGCAGCGAGGCGGAGAGCATCAAGAGCACGAGCGAG